>NZ_JALQDZ010000036.1:0-417683 GCF_023630985.1 Caballeronia sp. ATUFL_F1_KS39
TCGCCAGCTTGCCAGTGGTCGCAAAAACACGACATTTGTATCTTGCTAGAACACGACATTCTCATGTTGCTCCTACAAACAAAACTCCGATAATTTGTGTTATGTAAACTGACGAACTTGCGGTCGAGCGGTCTTCACGTCCGAAAAATCCTCGATCAAAAATTTTCGCCCGAGAATCCCCACAACGCGAAACTTTCCCCTATAATTCGCGGCTTCCGTAGGCTCGTAGCTCAGCTGGTTAGAGCACCACCTTGACATGGTGGGGGTCGTTGGTTCGAGTCCAATCGAGCCTACCAACGACATTCAGACGCACCGTCGCGATCGTATCGCCACGGTGCGTTTTCATTTCAGGCGCGTCAGTCCCAGCAGTTGCGGAACGCCACCGCGACGATCACCGGCACCGTCAGCACGAGCGGAATCGCGAAGTACGGCACTTCGAGATGGACGATCCACGTATAGATCAACCAGGCGACGCCCAATGCGAGCGTGGCAAGTCCGATGAGCGCCGTCAGCACGTTGAGCGTGCGTGGCGTCATCCGCTTGCGGGAGGCTTCTTTGCCCGACGGAGTTTCCATGGCAGCGGGCGCATTCGAGCGCGATACGAGTACGTCTCAATTTTATACCGCCGTGCTCGCCGTCGTATTCGAATTCTTTTGACGAAACCGTCCGCCAACATCAGCAATGAAGGGCCATGGGAAGACTTTCCGAATCGAACTCGATGTCGTCGGGCAGACGGAATGTCGTTCCCGAAACGATTCGGCGCGCGGTCCATAACGCCGCGCATGCGTCGAGCACGTCGTCCAGCGACGCTTGCGCGGGCTTGCGCGCCGCGAGCGCCGTATCGATCGAGCCGCCGAAGCATCGCACGAGCAACGCGCGACGCAATGCGAATCCCGATGCAATCGCCTTGCTTTCGCGCAGGCCGTGCGCCGGACCGCCCTGCTCCATTCGCAGATGCATGAAGCTCAACTCGGGATGCACTTCGAAGACGCGCACATCTTCATCGGCGAGCGTGCGCAGCATGTCATCGACTTCTGCAATCTTGTTGCGAATGTGAAATGCCTGAATGGAGATTCGTTTTCCGGTGACGGCCTGATTGACCGCACACGCTTCTTCATAGCTCGACGAGACTAAAGCCGCGCGAATCGGCGGCGTAAAGACAGAGCTTGCGCGCGGACGTCCGAGTATTTTTCGAGCGAGCGTGTCACACGTCCGAACGCCATTCGATGAAAGACCGATCGGCATATCCACAGCAACGATAGCATTCGCGCGCTTCCATTCGAGCAGATCTTCGAAGCGGCCGATAACTTTCGTCGCGATCGTTCCGGTGCGACCGCATTGCTTCGCGACAAACCAGCCCGCCTTGCAGCCATCGACTCCGTACAGATCGGCATGTACATCGCGCTTAATGTTCATGCTGCGATCGTATCAACGATCATCAAATCATGCGTATCTCTTGAACGCGAAAAAAAAGCCCGGCGGGAAATCGTTCCGGCCGGGTCAAAGCACGCCCCTGGAAATACTTAAAAGTTATGCCGTATGCCGAGCGTCACGGACAACTGGCGATCGCTGTTCGAATTCGGCAGATTGGGAATCTGCGCGTAATTCGCCGGTCCACCCGTCGCCGGATCGATGCCTAGTCCCGCGCCGACCGCCTTCTGCATGATCGCGACGCCATACAGCGCAGTGCGCTTGGACAGCGCATAGTTCGCGCCGACGTTCACTTGATGAAAACGCGTCGATGAAACCCCGTCCGGCTTCGCATTGTTATAGATGTAGGCAAGCCCGAGTTGCAGGAACGGCGTCGCGGCATAAGTCAGATTCACTTCGCCGATATCGAACGCGATGTCGCGGCCCTGCGGATTAGCGCTATCGGCGAAGTACTGGCTATGCTCGAGACGACTATGCGTATAAGTCAGCGCGATAGTCGCCGGCCCGATTGCATAAGATGCGCCCGCGCCATACGCCTTCAACGCTTCCGCGTTCTGCAATTGACAATAGAGTGCCGACGGATTCGAACACGCGAAATCGCCGATGTAGCCGTTTGCTCCGCCCAAAGCCGCATCGAGCGGATTGTGCAGGTTCAGATAACCTGCGCTGATCGAGATGGGCAAACGCGTATAAGCCGCGGCGAACGAATATCCGCGCCGTTGCCCGAAGTCGCCTGCAATGCCGCCGAGGCTATAAGTGCCGCCCACCGAAAAGCCATTCCAGTCCGGGCTCGTGTATTTGATCGCGTTGTTGAAGTTGAACGCTTCGTTAAGGTTATCGACGTCGCCGATATGCGAACCATAAAGCGTCGCCCACGAATTGCTCGATACGTAAGGCCCGAGGAAATCGCTATACGAGTCGTATTGACGTCCGAGGGACAACGTGCCGAACTGTTCGTGCGCGAGGCCCACCCAAGCCTGACGGTTGAATAGCGCCCCGCCCTGCACCAGGCTTCCCGTTCCCGTATAGAAACTGTTCTCCACGTTGAATTTCGCTTGCAAGCCGCCGCCGAGATCTTCCACACCGAGCAAGCCGAAGCGTGAAGGCACGAGATTGCCGCCGGACAACGCGAAGTTATGCCCCGAACCGACGCTCCCGTCCGCATTGGTGACTTGCTGATTGGTCGTATAAGTCAGCCCTGCATCCACCGTTCCATACAGCGTCACATTGCTTTGCGCCGATGCGCTCGCGCACACGGCGAGCGCCGCTGTCGAGACAAGTTGCCGCGCGATCGTTTTAGTTGTCATGCAAGCGTCCTCACGCGTAGTTGATCAGCACCGACTTGGTCTCTGTGTACATGTCGATCACCGCGCGTCCGAGCTCGCGCCCGAAACCCGACTGCTTGAATCCGCCGAACGGCATCGCGTTATCCAGCAGCGAGTGGCAATTGACCCATACCGTGCCCGCCTTGATGCGCGGCACGAGCTTGTGAATTGCCGAGAGATCGTTCGACCAGATGCTCGCGCCGAGTCCATAAGGCGTGTCGTTTGCCTTGGCGACCACGCTGTCGATATCGTTGAACGGCATCGCGACGAGCACCGGTCCGAAGATCTCTTCGCGCACGACCTTCATCGAATGATCGGTATCGACGAGCACTGTCGGCCTCACGAAGAAACCGGCGCCGTCCTTGCGCGCACCGCCCGCGATAGCACGCGCGCCTTCATCGCGGCCCGCTTCGATATAGCTCAGCACACGATCCATTTGCCGTGCGGAAACCAGCGGGCCGATCTGCGTCGATTCATCGAGGCCCGGTCCCATCGGCAAGGATTGCGCGATCGCCGCGACACGCTCCATCACGCGATCGAATACTTTCTCGTGCACATAGACGCGCGAGCCCGCAGTGCAGACTTGTCCCGAGTTGAAGAAGATCGCATTGGCGACGCCTTCTGCCGCTTTATCGATATCGACATCCGGCAGCACGATAACCGGCGATTTGCCGCCGAGTTCGAGCGACATGCGGGTCATGTTATCGAGCGCCGCGTGACCGATAGCTTTACCCGTCGGCGTGGAACCCGTGAACGCGATCTTGTCGATGCCCGGATGACGCGCGAGCGCCGCGCCCGCCGTGTGGCCGAGGCCGGTGACGACATTCACGACACCCTTCTCGATGCCCGCCTCTTCGATCAGCATCGCGAGCCGCAATGCGGAAAGCGGCGTGTCTTCCGCAGGCTTCAGCACGACGGTGCAGCCAGTCGCGAGCGCGGGCGCGAGTTTCCACGATGCCATCAGCAGCGGAAAATTCCACGGAATGATTGCGCCGACGACGCCGACCGCTTCCTTGCGCGTATAGCCAAAGAAATCGTTCGACGGGCTATATGGAATCGATGCTTCCAGCGTGCTGCCTTCGATCTTGGTCGCCCAGCCGGCCATATAGCGGAAGCATTGCGCGGCCATCGACACATCGAGCCCGTGGGCGACCGTGACCGGTTTGCCATTGTCGAGCGATTCGATTTCCGCGAGCTCGCGCGCGTTCGCTTCGATAAGATCGGCAACGCGCAGCAAGAGACGCTCGCGATCGGTCGGTTTCATGCGCGACCATGCGGAGTCGTCGAACGCGCGGCGTGCGGCTTGCACGGCGCGATCGACATCGATTTCGTCGGCGCTCGGCACGCGTGCGAGCAGTTCTCCATCGGCGGGATCGATCACATCGAGTGTCGCGCCGCTCGCGCTATCGACCCATGCGCCATCGATGAGCATTTTTTTCGCCGATGCGAGGAATGCGCGTGTGGAATCGAGCATCGCGGGATGCTGGCTGTTATTCATCGGGTTGTCTCCTAGTAATGTTCCGGGACGGCGTTCACGCCGTTCTCCTGCAATTCCTTGACGAGCTTCATGCGGATACGCGCGACATCGGTGAGCGCGGGTCTGCGATGCGCCGCAATTTCTTCCGCCGTATAAGGCTTGAACGATGCGGGCCGCGATTGCTCGTTCATCGTCGCGAGCAACCAGTTCAAGACGTTCGCGAGCTCTGCGTCGTTCAATGCGGAATTGGCAGCGCCCGGTACTCGCATCACAAACTGACGGCCGTCGGGAAGCGAGACGAAATGACCGAGCGAGTTGCGCAATGCGGGCACCTTGCCGGGAATGCCCGAGCCATCGGCGGTGTGGCATCCCATGCAATTGAGCACCCAGTCCTGTCGCGCGCGCGCCGCGTCGTACGCCTGCGTCTGCGATGCCGCCGTCGTCGACAGCGCGGCCAGCGTCGCAGCGACGAGCATCGCGCGCGGCTTCATAGCCCCAGGCCCTTCACGACTGCTTCGCGACGCTGGTGCACGGCGGTCTGATCGAGCGGGCCCGCGCGCCATGCCTTGACTTCGGCGACGTCGAAAGGCTTCGCTGAACCATGCTGCGCGTTCAGATCGAACACGACGTAGTTCAATACATCCGCGATCTCTTCATCGGAGAGCGATGCGAAGCTCGGCATCTTGAAGTTATAGCTTTTCTCCTTGACCTTGATCGGGCCGAACATGCCATAGAGCACGGTGTGCCCTAACTGCGCGCGGCCATCGGCAGAGCCCGCATATTTGCCGGGATATTCGACGAGCGGCGGCGCAAGTCCGTCCATGCCTTTTCCGCCTGCCTGATGACAGACCGCGCATTTGCCATCGAAGGTCGATTTGCCGCCCGGGTAGTGCACTGTCTGTGCGAAAGCGCCCGAAGCAAAGCTCATTGCGCCGGCGACCAACGCCGCCATCAAAACACTTGCAGTCTTCATTGCGTTGTCGCTCCCAACAGGACCGATACCGAGCAGTGGTAATTCGAATTGCCGTTCGCCATGCACCAGTTGATATCGTTATTGAGCGATAGCTTGTAAAGCGGCTTTTCGCGTTCATTGCGATTGCAGAAGCAGCGTCCGCAGCTCGTCTTGCCGCAGCAGTCGTTGTACGACACGATGTAATCCGAGCCGTCGTGCGGATTGCGGCACGTTCCGATCCACGTGATCGGAGAAGGCGTCGTGCCCGGCGGGCAACTGCTCGACGTGCCGCCACAGCAGCTGCAAAGCCAGCCGTCGATCGCGCAATACTTCCAGTAGTCGCAACTCGTCGGATCATCGCTTGCCGATGAACCCGGCTTCTTCGGCTCCGTTGCATAGGCGGTGCGATCGACCGGCAACAGCGGCACCATTGCCGATCCGACCAGCACTTTCCCGAGCTTCGCCATCGCGCTGCGCCGCGAACTGCGTTGCGCGACGCCGCGCGCCTTATGTTCGAAGAATGAATCCAGCCATTTCATGGACGCTCACCTGTAGGAATGGAAAAGTTATCGGCGTCTTCAGGCGTGCTGCCCGACTTGCGCTTCGTGGTCGTGATGGCCGTGATGCGCGTGGTCATCGTGCTTGCCGTGCACGAATTCCTGCAGCGACGCGACACCGCGTTCCTTCGCTTCGAACAGGCTTTCCAGATGTTCACGCGTGTTCACGAGACCTTTCGCGCGGACCTTGCCTTCGTCATCGAGCAGCACGGCATAGGGCAGCTTGCCGATCTGATAAGCAAGGCCGAGTTCCTGCGACAGCACATACGGATATTGCGAAAGACCGGACTTGCGATAGAACGCGGCGTGCTCTTCGAATTCGCCATCGCTGGCAAGCACGATGTCGACCGAACCTTCGCGCGCCTGGATCGACGGAAGCAAAGGCAGCAGCTTCTTGCACACGGGGCACGTCGGCGAAAGGAAGAAGACGAGCGTGTTGCGCTTCGAGTTCGACAGGCCGCCGACCTTCACTGCGCGGCCGGCGATATCGCCGAGTTCGAACACCGGTGCGATCGCGCCGACGGCCGGTCCCTTGTCGATCATGAGCGCGCCCGCGGGCATCATGCGTTCATAGAGAATGCCGACTTGGCGAACAAGTGCGAGACAGATCGCGCCGAGCGCGAGCAAAGCGGCCCACGACAGTGCGGCCGAAATCATCAGGGCGGTTTGCATCATGAATTCCTCAGAGAATCGAGCTTGGGGAGATTGACCAGCAGCACGTCGAGCGTGAACCACGCGGCGACGGCGAAAAGCGTGCAGGCGCCTGCGCTCAGATAGTCGAACCACATCAGCGCGCGGCTCGTAGCGGGAATGAGTGCGGCGGCCGCGAGCGCGGCGAGCATCAGAGCACGCGCGACGTGCCACCATCCGATCGACTTAGGCGTGCGCGTCGATGAGCTTGCTGCGATGAAGCCCGAGCAGCCACAATCGATGTCGGTATGACCGCGCAGCACGTTGATCGCGAGCGCCGCGCCGAAGAGCACGAAAAGCGCGGCCAGCACGATGGCGCTGACCATGCGGGTATCGGCGAACAACACGCCGATCGCGCCAGCCGCTTCGAGTGCAGGCAACGCGAACGACAACGGCGTCACTGCGAACGACGGCAGCAAGGCGAACGCTTCGAGCGAAGCGCGAAAGCGTGATGGTTCGCGCCACTTCGGCGCCGTGCCCGCGAGTGCGATGATCGTCGCGCTTGCGATGCACACCATGAGAATGACGGGATCGATCATCGCGTCACCTCAAGGGTTGAGCAGCAACGTCGACGTCGTGCCGAGTTGCTTTTCGACATGCTGGCGCTTGCCGGTCGTCGCGTCCATCACGACGAGATCGGATGTCGGCGTGAGGCCGTAGAAGAGCGGCTTGTCATCGGTGCTGACCTGAATCGCGAGCAGCGGATCGATCTTCTGCTTCGCGAGATCCCAGCGTGCTACGCGCTTCTTGCTCTGCGTGTCGTAGACCCAGATCTCCGTGCCCGGCTCTTTATGCGAACCGTCCGCGCCCTTGTGCATGGCCACGTAAAGACGATGTGTGCCCACATTCAGCGCGGTCTGCTGCAAGCCTCCCGGACGCCAGCCTGCCTTGCGTTCCTGATCGTTCAGCAAGGACCACGACGTTCCGAACACCGGGGCATCGCCGGAGAAATCGGCGGTACGCACGTTGCCGTTGAACGTGGTGAAGAGATACTGGTTGCCGTCGCGCACCGCGTTGATGAAGGCCGGGTCTTTATCGACGTCGATGAACGCGTCGGAGAGCTTGCGGCTCGCTTCCTTGCCGCTTGCATCGAGCTTGATGGTGAGCGCCTTGCCGCTCTCGCACAGTGCCGAGAAGCGGTCATTGCCGCTCGGATACGCGAGCACGCAAGCATCGGTGTCGATCTCTCCGAGAACCTTCTTCGCGGCCGTATCGATGACCGTGACCGATGTCGACGGCGTGATGTTCGACACGTAAAGTCGGCTACCGTCTTCCGAGAGGATCGTGCTGTAAGGCGTCGGCACGGTCTGACCGTGCTTGGCCGGGATCACGATTTCATCGGTCACCTCGAGCGTCGTGTTATCGATGATCTCGACTACATCGGTGCGTGCGCCATGGCTGCCGCGCGCGAAATACGTCGTCGCGACATAGCTCGTCTTGTGGTCGGGGGAGATCGTGAAGCCCGGAGCGAAGCCTGCATCGATCTCGCCGAGGAAGCGCTTCGTGTCGCCGTCGAAGACATGAACGCGCGCATCGGTCATGCTCGCAAACGACACATCCGTCACGAACACGCGATGCGGGCTATAGGGCGGGACCTTCGCAACCGTCAGTTCTTCCGGCTTTTCGGCCGCGCCCGCGTGCGGCTGACACGCAAGCAGTCCATACAGTAAGGCCCCCATGGCGGTGGCTAGCCGTCTCATCTCCATCTGTGCGTCTCCTTGTTTATCGTCGAAACGACTCTAAAGACGACAATAAAAAGAAGCACTTCGGAACCGGCAGCGCGTGCGTGCCGAAATGGAGCATTCGAAAGGGAGCCGACAGAGATGAGGCTTTTCGCGCAGATTTTCGAAGCACGAATGCCGATATCAAGCCGCGACAATGCGGCCTGTTATCGGCAACCAGGAATGCGTGAAGCGCTGTTCAGCGGGCGCGCGGCGTTTGAGAGGGAAGTTCGCCGAACAGGCTTTTGTAATCGCTCGCGAAGTGGCCGAGGTTGGAAAATCCCCAGCGCATTGCAGCCTCGCGAACCGGTACTTCGCTTTGCGATGTCGTCGTAAGAAGCCGTCTCACCTGAGCAAGGCGCACGGCTCGCAGATAACTTACAGGGTTCATCTGCGTGACGGATTGAAAGCTGTTTTGAATGGTGCGGCGGCTCACGCGCAGTTTTTCGCATAAATCCAGCACCGATATCGGCTGCTCCGGACGCGCAAGCACGAGATCGTGTGCGCGCCGCACGACGTCGGCGCGGCACGCATAAGTGAGCCGGTCCTCGCGCGTCGGTACATGAAACGTCAGGAGGTCGAGGATGCTTTCCGTGACCGTATGTGTGAAGCGATGCGCGCCATCATCGGACAAAATCGGATTCCGGTCCGCCAGCACGGTCTCGACCGCCGCGATGATGCGCTTACCCGCACGCGCGCCGGCCGCGCCGGGAATGCTCAGCACATGACGGCTGAGGATTTCGTCCTGCACATCGACGCCCGCCGCGTCCGCCGCTGAAGCAAGCAATTGCGCATCGATGGCGACGCCAAGCATCGACATATCGGGCGGCGAATGCAGAAGAAATTCCTTGTCGCCGGGCGCGACGACGAGCGCGTTTTCGTCGACCCGCACGCCCTGAAACGAGAACGGCGCGCCACCGCCGAGCACGAGTCCGAACGTGACGAATCCGGCCGGCAATTGCCCGCGCTGAACGATACGCACGTTCGCAGATTCCTGAAAGACCTGAACGCCCGCTAATGAAACCTGCTTCACCGTGCTGCGGAATGCGCCCTCGCCCACCTGGTCATAGCGCTGCTCCCACCCAGCCAGCGCATGCGCGTGGTGGTCGGCGTCCTCGAAGGTTTCGTAGTTGGCGTACATGCCCTCCTCCTGCTGCTTGCGTCGCCTCGACGCGACTGCTTATAGGTTTTCAATTTTTTGCGTCAAGCTTTTCGATTCTTCTCCTCTAGTGCCTGTTGCGCAATCCTAGGAATGCACGATTGAAAAACACATGCGCTCATGCGTAGGCGAACACGCGCTATCGCGAAGTTCAGTAATTACTTTAACAACTAGTTCGCAGAATTGCACCCTGATAGTGCGCCCAAGAAGGTTCGCAGATCAGAAGTCTGCGTTGTGACCTCGCGACACGGCAAATCAGTCAAAAGCGCATCTATCGATAAATGCCGCCGATGTCGATTCAAATTTGCCTCACTGATGATCGCATCCCTTTTCGGCGAATTTGACGCCGATATCCTCCGCATCGACACTGCCTCACACCCGAACCTCACTTCCCAACCACCATGAAGCCCAAAAGCAAGCGCTATACATACGAGTGGTATGTCGTCGTGATCTGCATGCTGGCTTATGTGTTCTCGTTCATCGACCGGCAGGTGCTCGCGCTTATGATCGAGCCGATCAAGCGCGATCTGCATCTCAGCGATACGCAGTTCAGTCTCTTGCACGGCTTCGCGTTCTCGCTTTTCTACGCGGTGATGGGCATGCCGATCGCGTACCTCGCGGACCGTTTCGCACGTCCGCGCATCATCGCTGCGGGCATTGCGCTGTGGAGCGTCGCGACCGCGGCATGCGGCCTGAGTCAGAGCTTCGTTCACATGTTCGTCTCGCGCATGAGTGTCGGCGTGGGTGAAGCCGCCCTATCGCCGGGAACCTATTCGATGCTCGCGGATTTTTTTCCCAAGGAAAAGATGGGCCGTGCAATCGGCATCTATTCGCTCGGCTCGTTCATCGGCGGCGGCATTGCATTTCTTGTCGGCGGTTATGTGATTGCATTGCTCAAGCACGCGAGCGTGTTCGCCTTGCCGCTGGTCGGCGAACTACGCGCATGGCAATTGACGTTCTTCATCGTCGGATTGCCGGGTCTTCTCGTCGCCTTCGTCTTCATGCTGACGGTACGCGATCCCGCGCGCAAAGGACTTGCGCAGGACGGGTCGGGCAAGGTCAAGCGAGTCGCGATGGGCGATGCGCTGCGTTTCATCGCCAATCATCGCAAGACCTTTTTCTGCCACTACGTCGGCTTCTCGTTCTATGCGATGGGCCTGTACTGTCTGATGAGCTGGACACCTGCGTTCTATATGCGCCGTTTCGCTCTCTCGCCGGTCGAAACGGGTTATATGCTCGGCATCGTGATGCTCGTCGCCAATACGACGGGCGTATTCTGCGGCGGCTGGCTCAGCGACTGGCTGCTGCGTCGCGGACACACCGATGCGCCGATGCGCGCAGCGTGGATCGGCGCGGCATGCATGCTCGCTCCTGCGATCGCGTTCACTCAGACGACGAGCCTCGCCGCATCGCTCGCATGGCTCGTCGTGGCGATGTTCTTCGCGTCGTTCCCATTGCCGACTTCGGCCGCCGCCATGCAGGCACTTGCGCCGAACCAGATGCGCGCACAGATATCCGCGATGTTCCTGCTGGTATCGAATCTCATCGGACTGGGTCTCGGCACGACGCTCGTCGCGCTTATCACCGACAAGGTATTCGGATCGCCGCTCGCGGTTGGTCACTCGATGGCCATCATCAATGCCGTGGCGATCGGGCTTGCTGCCGTGCTGCTTTTCGTCGGATGCAGCCAATACCGATCGAGTCTCGAACGCGAAACGCGTGAAGCGCGCGTGACGATCGATAGCCCGGGCCTGCATGAGAGCATGCCCTCCGGCGCGACGCCGACACCTCGATATGCCGAGCGCTGGTGATCCATGTTGCTCACTCAACGCGCAACGTCGTGTCAATCCGTATGGTGCAACAAGGGCAACGCGAAGCAGCATTCCAGTCCGCCGCCCGCCGCGCGTTGCGCCCAGATCCGTCCTTCGTGACGCGACACGATGTTCTTGCACAACGACAGGCCGATGCCGTTGCCGCCCGCCTTCGACGACGAGAAGCCGTCGAACAGGCGTTCGAGCGCATCATCGGGCACGCCTGGTCCGTCGTCGATCACATGCAGTTCGGCTGTCTTTCCGTTCATCATCGCGGCAAGCGTGACGGTGCCGGCAGACGGTTTCATGCCGCTCATTGCTTCGACTGCGTTGAATGCCAGATTGAGGATCACCTGACCGATAAGCACGCGCTCGCAGCGTATCGGCAACGGCTCGTGCGATGGCTCGATCCTGACCGTCACGCCTTCGTCTCGCGCGCGCAACTGGATGAAGTATGCGACATCCGCGAGCACGTCGCGAAGATCGGTCTGAGCTTCGGCAGGCTCCCGCTTCACGATGAACTCGCGCACGCTCTTGATGATATGCGCCGCGTGCTCTGCTTGCCGGTCCGCTGCACGCAGGCCCCAGATCGCGCTGTCGATGGAATCTGGCTGCGCGAGCCGCTGAATCGCGCCTTCGATGAAGTTGCGCACGGCAGCGAGCGGCTGGCTCAACTCGTGTGCGATCGCGGTCGCCATTTCGCCCATAGCGTTATAACGTCCCGCGTATTCGAGCATCCGCGCTTCGCTTCGCCGGGCTTCCTCGATCGCCACTTCATCGCTGATGTCGCGGAAATGAACCAGTGTGCCGTCTTCGATATCGATGCGCCTGCACGTTATGCGCAGCCATCGTTTCGCGCCGTCACGACGCGTGATCGCATAGCGTTGCGCGGGCGTCGAATGTTGGCGCGTCGCACTGCGCAACTGGGTGACGAGCCGGTCGCGATCGGATCTCGTGCAATAGTCGAGCGCGACGCCGAGCGGCGCATCGTTCGCGACACCGAGCACGCGTCGTCCCGATTCGCTGATGAAACTCACCTTGCCGCGCGGCGTCAGCACTGCAACGCCCTCACCCAGATCCTGCATGTATTCGCGCAAGCGTGTTTCATAGCGGCGCAATTTCTGCCGCATTGCATCTTCAGCGCTGATGTCGCGAAACTGCACCATCACAACTTCGCGTCCCGTGAGCGGTACGTATGTCGCGATTGCCTCGGACAGCATGTCGACGCCCGCGCGCGAGCGATAACACCACTCATAACTTTGCGGACCTTCCGTGATGGAGCGATCCATCGCATTCACGGCAATTTCGCGGCGATACCTGATGTCATCGCGCGTCATATCGTGCGCCTTGAGCGGAAGCAATTCTTCCACCGAAAAACCCAGCGCGATGCATGCTGCGCGATTGGCCCACACGATGGCCTTCGTTTCGGCGTCGTGTAGCAGCACGCATTGCGTCAGCGCATCGAGCAGGCGGTGGAAATCGTCTTCGGTGGGGAAGTTCATGTCGTGGCGCATGGGATACATGGTTGCAACGCTAACCATAGCATCGGCGCGTCCCGCACGTCCCTAAAGATTTCTTTAGCCGGACGGGAGGCTTCACCGAATCGCACGCTCGCCTTCCCAATTGTTTCAGCCTTTTTGCATTCCTAGACTGGCATTACTGCGTGTGGCTCGAAAGCACTTCAACTCAATCTCATGCGCCATACGAACGAAAAGGAGATGTCCCCATGTCAGCATCCGCGATTGCAGTCGCCCTTCGCGACGATCTGTCCAGTCAAACCGACGCGATAGCGCTCGACGATGTGATCGCCGAAATCGCCCGGCGTCGCGATGAATTCGACCGCGTGTCGCACGTACCGCGCGATGTCATCGACAAGCTCAAGCGCGCAGGTATCTATCGTGCGGCCACGCCAAAACGATTCGGCGGTGACGCGCGCGCACCGGGAGAATTTCTGCAGATGATCGAGCGCATCGCTGTCGCTGACGGCTCCGCCGCATGGGTCGCGAGTTTTGGATCAGCGAATCTCTATCTCGCCGCGTTGCCGCTTGCGACGCAAGCTGCAATCTACGCCGACGGTCCCGACCAGGTGTTTGCGGGCGGCCTCTTCCCCGTTCAGAACGCACAGCCAGCATCGGGCGGCTATCGCGTGAGCGGCACATGGAAGTTCGCGAGCGGCTGCAAGGGCGCGGACTGGCTCGGCGTCGGCATCGGCACCAGCAAGCCGGGTGAAGCACCAGGCAAGCCGCGTACGGCCGTGTTTCGCCCCGCGCAAGTCGAGATCGTCGAGAACTGGAACGTCGTCGGCATGCAGGGCACCGGGAGTCACGATTTGCGCGTGACGGATCAATTCGTTGCTGAAGACTGGACGTTCGTTCGAGGTGGCCCATCAACGGTCGATGAACCGCTCTATCGCTATCCGACCATCGCTTATGCGGCGCAAGTGCTCGCCGTCGTGAATCTCGGTCTGGCGCGCGCAGCGCTCGATGTCGCGAATCATATGGCCGGAGGCCGCAAGACAACGACAGGCGCGCCGCAACTCGCCGACCGCGCCTACTACCGGATCGAGCTTGCAAAAGCGGAAGCACAACTGCGCAGCGCACGGGCCTTCTTCTACGAATCGACCGACAGCGTATGGCAATCGATTCTCGCGGGCAATGAAGTTATGCCGGAACAAGTGAGCCTGCTACGCCTCTGCGCAACGCAGATTGCGCGTGAGGGCGCCGATGTCGTGAATCGCGCCTATCGACTAGGCGGCACGATGGCGATCTATCGCACGCATCCATTGCAACGCCTGATGCGCGACGCGATGGTCGTCACGCAACACGCATTTCTCGGCGAAGGGAACTACGACGGCGCGGGTGCCGTGTTCGTCGGTGTGCCGCCCATTCCCGGCTATCTTTGATCCCCATTCATCGCATAACGCATAACATCAGGAGTAACGCTTCATGACCGATAACCGAAACCTGCCTTTGCGCGTGCTCTTTTGCTGCGGCGTAACGCAGAACTTTTTTGATTTGCCGCGCGAGAAGATCGGCGAAGTATGGCAAGCCTACGGCAAGATGCTCGCTGCTGTCGAAGCGATGGAGAACGTGCGCGTGCTGGGCGTGATGGACGACGATCGTCTCGTCGTCGGCCAATCCGATGGCGCGCCGTGGACCTTCTACATCATGGCCGACGTAGCAGACTTCGATACGGCCGCCGCGGTATGCAATCTCTATCGCACGACGCCCGTCGGCGAATACAACCTGTGGCGTTATGGAAAGATCGAGGCGCGTGTCGGACGTGCATTGTCGGTGCCGTAACGCAACGCTCTGCGCCGTCGCCGCATACATTGCGGCCGCTCTCGCTCATTAGAAAGGGAACTCGAACATGTCCAACAGAATCGCGCTCATCACGGGTGCCGCGCGCGGCCTCGGCGCCGTGGTCGCGCGCCGCTTTCATGCCGCAGGCTATAGGGTTGCGCTGGCCGATATCGCAATCGAAGCAACGCAAGCGCTCGCATGCGAGCTGAGTGCGGACCAGAGCAGCGCATTCGCCATCAGGCTGGATGTGACATCGAAGACGGACTTCGAACACGCACGCGATGCCGTGCATGAACGCTGGGGCCGAATCGATGCGCTCGTCAACAACGCGGGTGCATCGAAAGTCGTGCCCGTGATGGAGATTACCGCAGAGCAGTTCGATCAGGTCATCGATATCAATCTGCGCAGCGTGCTCTTCGGCTGTCAGGTATTCGGCCTCTATTTCGCGGATCGCGGCGCGGGTCGCATCGTCAATATCGCATCGCTGGCGGGACAGAACGGCGGTTCGGCGACCGGCGCGCATTACGCGGCCGCCAAAGGCGGTGCGATTACATTGACCAAGGTTTTTGCGCGCGATCTGGCCGCGCGCGGCGTGACCGTCAATGCGATCTCACCTGGTCCGCTCGACCTTCCGATCGTGCATGAGAGCGTGCCTGCCGACAAACTCGACAAGGTTATCGCCGGCATTCCCGTGGGACGTCTCGGCTCGGCCGATTACATCGCCGACGTGGCCGTGCTGCTCGCATCACCGGATGCGTATTTCGCCAACGGTGCATGCTGGGACGTGAACGGCGGCCTTTACATGCGTTAGCGAGTTCGAATCATGCGCGCTCGTCGCCGGATGGGCTCCATACTTCGAGCACATCGCGCACGAGCGTCGCGATGGATGCAGCTCCGAGCTTGTCCTTGATGCTCGCGCGATGCACGTCGACGGTCTTGACGCTGATCTGCAGATCGGCGGCGATGCGCTTGCTCGCTTTGCCCTCGATCACGCCGCGCAAGACCTCCTTCTCGCGCCCGGTCAGCGAGTCGACGCGCTCGCGCAACTCGCGTTGCCGCTGGTCTTTCGCGTGACGCTGCATCGCGAGCTTCATCGCGCGCTGCACGCGATCGAGCATTTGCTGGGAGTTATAGGGCTTCTCGACGAAATCGATCGCGCCATGCTGAAGCGCGCGAACGGACATCGGAATGTCGCCGTGACCGCTTACGAAGATGATCGGCAAAGTCGCACCGCGGCGGTTGAGTTCGGCTTGCACGTCGAATCCGCTAGCCTCCGGCATCCGTACATCGAGCACGAGACAAGCGGGACGACTCACATCGAATGCGCGCAGAAAATCGGCGGCATTGGCGAACCCTTCCGACTTCACGCCGACTGAATCGAGCAGCCATGCAAGCGAGGTACGCATGCCGTTGTCGTCATCGACGATATAGACCATGGGAGCGGAAGAATTCATTGCGATTGCTCTTTCGATGCGCGCATCAGGGACCAAGCGCGCCGGAGGATTCGGCTGTCTCATCGCAGGGTCTGTTTTTTGATGCGCCAATGATAACCAGCCGAAATTCGCCGCGAAAGTCCTTTCTTTACCTCGATGACGCGAGATAGGTAAAAGCTTTAGTGCGTTCGGTAACTACGCCGGGCGAGCGGGCGGGACGTGCCGATTTTATTTGTGCGGTTCAGCGCGTACGCTTGATTGACCATTTGCTATACACAACCTGAACATGAAACGAACAGGAGACGCTCCCATGTCCGCGCTGCCCCGTCCCGACCTTTCCGATATCGATCAGGTGCGCAAGCTGTTCCGCCAGGCCATGGCTCATCTGGGCGCAGCAGTGAATGTCATCACGACGACAGGCACGCATGGCCGTTGCGGCATTACCGCGAGCGCGGTGTGCTCGGTCACGGATGCGCCGCCTACGCTGCTCGTCTGCATCAACAGGTCGAGCGCCATGCATGCCGCATTCGTGAACAATCGCAATGTGTGCGTGAACGTGTTGCCGGGTCATCTCGAACAGATCGCGCGACACTTCGCCGGTCTCACGCAATTGTCGATGGACGAGCGCTTTTCGTTACCGGTGTGGGACGAAGGCGCGAACGGCGTGCCGGTGTTGCGCGATGCGCTCGCCAGCCTGCAAGGGACGATCGTCGAGGCGAAGGAAGTAGGATCGCACTCGGTGATGTTCGTGCAAACCACCGCGATCCGCGTGCGCGACGACGGCGATAGCCTGATTTATTTCGATCGAAACTTTCATCGCGTGCCGCGTGCATGTGATGCACGGTAGTGCGTGCGCGAGCCTGATTCGTTTTCCGGCTCGCGCACACCGATCAATTCAACGCCGAAAGACGCGTATTCAGCCGCGCACGCGTGATCGCTGCGATTTGCGCGAGCGCCTCATCGAGTTCCTGCTGCGTGCTGCGTCCAATGCGACGTTCGAGCGCGCTGAAGATGCCTTCGCGCGTGTAGTGCCGCACGCAGATGATGAACGGAAAGCCATGCCGCTCGAGATAAGCTCTGTTGAGACGATCGAGCGACGCTTCCTGTTCCATCGACATGGCATCGAGCCCGGCGCTCTTTTGTTCGGCATCGGAATCGGCCGTCATCGTTCCCGAGCGAATGTTTGCGCCCGATAACAACGGATGCAGGTTCAGAAATGCGCGCTGGCTTTTATCGTCCAGATTGCGGATGACATCCATCATCGCGTCATGCAAGGCATTGGCGGATGCGAACGGCCGCACGCTCCACGCGCCCTCCGCCGCTTGCGGAAAATGCTCGAACACGCTTGCGAATGCACCAATGAATGCCGCGCGGTCCAGCGAATTGACCGGCTCCAGGTTGATCGACTGTGACATGCTCGCGTCTCCTATGGCGTGTCGATGGCAATTCGTGCCGAGTATAGGAACCGCGCGAGCGGGCGGCGAGACAGCCGATCCTATTGACCGCATAACAGAACACGATAGCGCTATGCGCGATGCATGTCGCGCAGCGCGCGCAATTCCTGAGCGGCCGCCGTCAGCATGCCGCGCAGCCAGACGTGCGATGCCGAGCGATGCCGCGACGGATGCCACAACTGATAAAAGCGCATGAATGGAAATTCAATCGGGGCGTCGAGCACAACGAGCGGAAGATGCTGCGCGTGATAATTCGCGAAATGCCTGCCGGTCGTGAGAATAAGATCGGTGCCCGGAATCAGGCTCGGCGCGAGATTGAAGTACGGGCAGCTCACGCGGTTATCGCGATGCACGCGCATGGTGCTGAGTCCCGTATCGACGACGCCGCGCTGGTCGCGCGAATATGGCGTGGGCACGATATGCGATGCACTCAGATAGTCCTGGGCATCGAACTTGCCTGATTGCGCATAGACGCTATCGCGCGCGACCACGCACACGACATCGTCCTCCAGCAATACCGACAAATGAAGATGCTCGGGCGGATTGGGCCAGTTGCCGATTACGATATCGGGCGAGCCTTCGGAAAGCCCCTGTTCGTAATTGAATGAAGCCGAAAGCGGCACCGCAATGAGGCGCGCGCGTGGTGCAGCGTGCCTGAATTCGCGCACGACATGCGCAAAAAACGGGGGCGCCAGGTAATCGGGCATTCCGACGGTAAAGCTTTGCTCGGTTGTCGCGGGATCGAAATGATCGTCGGATACGAGCAGGTTATCGAGCGCACTCAATGCGGCCTGTGCGCTCTGCGCGAGCTGAATCGCGCGTTCGGTCGGCACCATCGCGTTCTTTTCGCGCGTAAGCAGCGGATCGTTGAAGATGGCGCGCAGACGCTTGAGCGCCGAGCTGATGGCCGGCTGCGACTGGTTCATACGAATGGCCGTGCGTGACACGCTGCGTTCCCCGATCAGCGTGCACAGCACGCGCAGCAGATAGGTATCGAATGGATCGTCGGTGCGATTCATGATGATTTCGGTGTCTCTATTGTTCGCGTGGCTGCGCCGCTATTTTGCCAGCCGGCACTGCGGGAACTGCTTCATGCGAGGCGCGCTAGGGTAATCCATAAGGCGTGAAAAGTGCGGCGAAAAACCGTGCAAAGCCCTATCGCACAAGGCTTTCGAACCCATATACATGTTGCTATGGGGCCTATTGGCTCGTCCCCCGTTCCCGATTTTTTGGCCGTTTCTATACTTGCTTCCAACCGAGCGCACGGCCGTGTCCGCGCGACGCAAACCGACTGGAAAGGAGAAACCATGTCGCTCATCAAACAGGAGATGCCGGTTTTCGCGAGCGCGGTCGAAAGCGCCGAAGCAAGCGTCTATCGCAAGGTTTCATGGCGCCTGCTGCCGTTCCTCGGCGTGCTGTGGGTGCTCGCTTGGCTGGATCGCGTCAACATCGGCTTCGCGAAGCTGCAGATGCTCGACTCGCTGCATTTCAGCGAAGCCGTATACGGTCTCGGCGCGGGCATCTTCTTCATCGGCTACTTTCTCTTCGAAGTGCCGTCGAACATGCTGCTGCAGAAGATCGGCGCGAAAAAGACCATCATGCGTATCACGATATGCTGGGGCGTCATCTGCATGTTGCAAACGCATGTCACCACGCCCACGCAGTTTTATGTCCTGCGTTTCCTGCTCGGCGCATTCGAAGCAGGGTTTTATCCGGGCGTCATTCTTTACCTCACTTACTGGTATCCGTCGCAGCGGCGTGCGCGCGCCTTCGGCACGTTCATGTCGGCTTCTGCGATCGCGGGCGTGCTCGGCGGTCCTCTCGCCGGCTGGATCATGACGTCGATGGGCGGCGTGCACGGCATGCACGGATGGCAGTGGCTCTTCATCATCGAAGGTATTCCGTCGGTGCTGGCCGGTGTGTTCGCGTACTTCTACATGACCGACAAGCCCGAGCAGGCGCGCTGGCTCTCCGGTGATGAAAAGCGCGTCGTGCTCGATGCCCTGCAACGCGACAACGCAGCGATGGGCGAACGCGGTCACGACTGGCGCTCGCTCTTCAAGAACCGCAAGGTGTGGCTGCTGATCGCGATCTTCTTCTGCCTGCTGTGTGCGAACTCGACACTCACTTTCTGGATTCCCACCGTCATCAAGGACGTTGGCATCAGCACGCCGATGGCGGTCGGCTGGATCGCGGCGGTCGCCTATTTGTGCGGTGCTGCGGGCATGATCATCAACGGCGCGCACTCGGATCGCAGCAATGAAGTGCGCTGGCACTTCAGCGGTGCGGCAATCGTCGGAGGCATATCGATGGCCGCGCTCGCGATGCTGATGGGTTTCGACAAGATCTCGCCGGTGATCGCGCTGCTTGCGATGACCGCATCGCTCATCGGCACCATGAGCGCGATTCCCGTTTTCTGGCAATTGCCCAACCGCTATCTCGCTGGCAGTGCGGCCGCAATTGGCGTGGCGCTCATCAATTCCGTCTCCAATCTCGCGGGCTTCGGCGCGCCCTATGTGATGGGACTCATCAAGAACGCGACGGGCAAGGTGACGACCGGCCTGTACCTCGTGGCCGTAATCGAAGTGCTGGCCGCGGTGCTCGTGATCGTCGGCATCCGCAAGCTCGGCAACAAACAAGAGGCCTGACATGCGCGACAAGAACACATCATCCCCTGCATTCGACGTGAGTCGCCGTCGCTTTGCTCTGCAATCCGTGGCACTTGGCGGCAGCATGCTGATCGCGAAGACGGCGCTGTCCGCCGATGCACCCGCGCCGAATCAGACGACCGGCCCGGTGCAACAGGATGGCCTGAGCCCACGCCTCACGATGCACGGCCTGGACACATGGCATGGCACGCCCGCTTCGGGTATGCGCGTCGAGCTGTTTGCGATCGACGACGGGCGTTCGAAGTTCCTTCAGACGATCACGCTGGCTGCAAGCGGACGCAGCGAGCCTCCCCTCCTGATCGGCGATACCTATCGCGCGGGGACTTATGAGTTGTTGCTGCATGTGGACGAATACTTCGCCGCACGCAAGGCGGATCTTCCGCAGCCGATGTTTCTCTCGAAGATCCCGCTGCGCTTTCGCATCACGGACGTCAATCAGCGCATTCATTTGCCGGTGCTGTTCGGACCGTGGAGCTACAACTACTACCGCGGCAGTTGAGCCGGAAAGTACTCGAACGCGAGATCAGGAGAAAACATCATGGCCGCAGGCATTACCACGCACGTACTCGACGTCGCACTCGGCAAACCCGCCGCCGGGATGCAGATCGAATTGTTCGATATCGGCAGCGAGCCGCCCACGCTGCTCGCGCGCACGCGCACCAATCGCGACGGACGCACCGACTCGCCGATCCTGCCGGCGGCGCAAGCGCGAGCGGGGAATTTCGAGTTGCGCTTCTGGGTCGCCGATTACTTCAAGACGCCCGATGTATTCGCGGACGTCGTGCCGGTTCGCTTCACGCTCGCCGATGCGACGCAGCACTATCACGTCCCGCTGCTTTGTTCGCCTTGGAGTTTCGGCACCTATCGCGGAAGTTGAATCAGCGCTTACTGCAATTGACGATTGATGTTTCGCAACATGGAGACGCGCACGAACGGATAAGAAAATGTCTAAAGCAACTTTCCATTTCTTATTCGAACCGGGGTGAAATCTGGATTTGCAATGTGCGTCTCACCACTTACCGTCCTGGAGCGATATTCTAGACTTTCCACTGCTACGCATTTACACGAATCTCCTCTAGCGCATTGCGGATGTGCATGGCATAGTGCGATCGACGATCTATTAGAGGTAACTCATGTCAACGCTAGAAAGTATTCAGGCGCGTATCGAAGCACTTCAAGCGAAAGCGGATGCGCTCGTTGCAAAACAATCCGAGAATGCGCTGCAAAAGATTCATCACCTGATGTCGAGCCATGGATTGACCATCTCGGACATCGAAAGCTATTCCGGTTCACGCAAGAAGGCGGGCAGTTCGGCTTCCGCGAAGAAGCCCGGCGCAGTCGCCTATCGGGATCCAAAGACCGGTGCGACCTGGAGCGGCCGCGGACGCGCGCCGGGCTGGATCGCCAATGCAAAGGACCGTAGCAAGTTTGCGGTTGGAGCAAGCGCGCAGGGAACCAAGGCTAAAGGAAAAACGCGCGCTGCTGTCAAGCGCAAAGCAAAGGGACAACCGCGCGGTCCTCAACCCGCGCTCTATCGCGATCCGGAAAGCGGCGCAACGTGGAGCGGTCGTGGCCGCGCACCCGCATGGCTCGCATCGGTTAAAGATCGGACACCGTTTCTGATTGCCTGACACTGTATTCACACAAACGGCGGAGTTCGTGCACGACTCCGCCGTTTTCTTTGCGGTCCGGAGTTTCAATCTATACACGCGGATCGAAATCGAATTCGATCCTGATGCCGCCCGGTTCGTAAATCATCATGTGGCGCTTTGGACCGGCTCCTAGCAGTTCCGGCGCGAATTCCACTGCCACTCCCGGCCATGTCGACACGCGCTCGAGAATCGTCGCGAGTGCGGCTTCATCCGTTGCGCGCAATGCGAGATGATGAAGCCCGATATTCTTTCGCCGATCGAATGCTATAGGCGCCGATTCATCCTTCACCTGCCATAACGTAACCAGCAGCTTTCCGTCCGATACGAATACGGCGGGATACTCGGACCGCTCGCCGACGATCTGCCAGCCGAGACATTGAACGAAAAAGTCACGCGTTGCGTCGAGATTGCGCACGGTGAGACCTACGTGATCGATTCCAGATGTCAGCATCGCTTCCTCCGCGTGCATTCGAGCGTTCAGGAGAAAGGCCCCCGAACATTCGACATGCTTATGCCAGCGTCAATTTGACGTCGATATTATTGCGCGTTGCATTCGAATAAGGACAGACGATATGCGCCTTGTCTACAAGCGCCTGTGCCTCGCTGCGATCCATTCCCGGTAGCGAGATCTTCAATTCGACCTCGATGCCGAAACCGTTCGGGATTTGACCGATGCCCACGCTGCCATCCACCGCGACATCTTTCGGCAGCGTGATCTTGTCGCGAGCGGCGACGAATTTGATCGCGCCGATAAAGCACGCGCTATACCCTGCGGCGAAGAGTTGCTCGGGATTGGTGCCATCGCCACCACCGCCGCCGAGTTCTTTCGGGGTTGTCAGCTTGAGATCCAGATTGCTTTCGGGCACGGTCGCGCGGCCGTCGCGCCCGCCAGTGACATGAGCATGTGCACGGTATAGAACCTTTTCAATCGACATCGCCAGACTCCTGTGCGTTGTGTTGAGCGGATCTCGCGGCGCGCATGTGCCGGACGAAGTCCGCCGACATGAGTTCCCCACTGGACGCTGCCCGATATGGGCACGTTCCAATAGCGAAGGATACTCAAGTCACGGCGAGCTCGCCTGACGCATGACCGACGCGCCGAAGCAAGCTCGCTTCAATCACAAGACGACGGGTTCTCTGCCTGAAAAGACCGGATCTGCAACGGGCGATGTGTTTTCCTTCGCGATACGTTCGCACACCGCAACCACATGCGCCGAACCGGTCGTCATGAAGAGGGCGTGATCGAGGTCCGAAAAGATCGCCATTCGCACGGATGGATAGCGCGACAGTCGCGCGCCCTGCTTGCCGAAATGCGCGGCGATCAGATCCATGCCCGCATCGTACGCGCCATAGACGAGCGCTGTCTTTACGCCTTTGGCATCGAGCGCACGAATGATCGGTCCCGGTTCGGTCGCGAGCTCCGGCGCCGTGCTGCTCAGGCGGTCGAGCCTCAACACATCGACGATACGCGAACGCGCGCGCGTCGCCATATAGCCGAGCACGAAGCGCAATACGCGCATCAACTGCTTTTCGCCGCGCAGGATCGCTTTCCATTTCTGCGGATCGAGCATCGAGAATGCATAACCCGCCATGGAATTGCGCGTCGATTGACGCAAGCCGTCGGGCGCGACGTCCGCCGGTCTTTTAAACGTCGGCAGATTGACTGTGACGACACCGTTGATCGCATTCTCGGCGACCGCCGCCTTGAGCGCGTGATAAGCGCCCGAGCACACGCCGAATGCAAAGATCGACTTGTAGCCCTGCCGCGCGAGCCAGCGTGCGGCGGCCGCGGTGTCGTCAGTCGCGATCTGGTTATAGATGCGGCCGAACGCCGTATCCGATTGCACTGCGCCGGGCGCGGCCGGACTGTCGCCTCGGCCTCGCGCATCGAAACGCAATGATGCGATGCCGCGCCGCGCAAGCTCGCGTGCAATGCGAACGGATAGCCGGCTGTCGCCGACGCGCGCACTCGCCGATGTATTCGCAATGAGAAACACCGGACCTCGCGCGGCCCCCGTGCGCGGCTCGCACAAAATGCCGAAAAGCTTTTCGTCGCCGATGCGTACTGGGCGTTCGATAGCTTCGGGTGTGTCTATCTTTAGAGCGGACCAGTCAACGGCATCGGCCGACGACGGCGCTTGCCTGTTTGATGAATCCTTGCCAGCGATCCATTCCACGACTTGGGCGAACGCTGCGCGCGGCAATGCGTTGAATGCAGTTTCCTGAAGAAAGCCAGTGAGATCTTCGAACGGACGCGCCTGTGCTTCCACGCCCTTTTCGATGAGCGCGTCGCACAATGGATCCGTGCCGCCCGCCTTCATATTCATGACCAACGCGCGACGCGCTGGTGCCGCCGCGGCGTCTCTTACGCTCGCGACGAGATCGATCGCCTGCAATGAGCCTTTGAATTCATCGCTATAAACCTGGCCGAGGACGTTGAGCCGCGCGTCGTCCTTTTGCATCTCACGCAAAGGCGGTGCAAGCAGTTCGAGCCATGTCTTGCGCACGATGCTCAACTCGCGCATATACACGCGGCCACTCGCAACGGGTGCGAGCAGTACGAGGTCATCGACCGGTTGACGCAATGCGGCCTCGAGCGCGAACGCGGCGCCCACGCGAAAGCCGCATAACGTGACGTGCTCTATGCCTGTCGATGTCTTCAGCCATTCGATGGCCGCGTCGACGTCATCGACCGACGATTGGAATTGATCCGGTGCGAGATCGGCGCCCGCCGAGTCGCCCGTGCCTCGATAGTCGAAGCGCAGCACCCATATGCCTCGCGCGGACAGCGCTTCGGCGAGATGCCGCATGCCGCTATATGTCCACACGTATTCGTGCCCATAGGTATTGCAGAGCACTACGCCGCGCGTGCCGCTTCCGGCGTGCAGCCATCCGAATCGGTTCCCGAATACAACCGGTCTCATATCGATCTCGTCCTCGTCTTTGGTGGCGCGCAAGGATCGATGACTCGTCGTCCCGTTCTTGCAATGCCTGGCCGTCAACGTCCCGCCGAATGCGGGATCGCGAGGTATTGAGACGATTATATTAAGCGTCCTCTTCGTAACACGGCTTGCACCGGCGAATAGGTGCGAATGAGCTACCTATTGGCGCATAAGACATAGCTTGTGTGAGCTACCGCTCATTTCTTTATGCAAGGTTCGTCGGCATAACGTCAGATCGGCCGCAGACGAGTCCCCTCGCCTGCCTATATGACTTTTTGGAAGATCGATTCTCTATCAGAGATCCAATACGAGTACCTTGCTCGTCGCACGCGACACGCACGCGGTCAGAAAGTCGGTCTTTTCTTCTTCGCTCATGATGCAGTCGTTGTGCTCGACGTCTCCTTCGAGATAACGCACCTTGCACGTACCGCACAAGCCCGCGCAGCATGATGTGTCGATGAACACGCCCGCTCTCGCCAGTGCATCGGCAATGCTCTCGTCCTTCGTCACTTCGATTTCCTGTCCTGTGCTCGCGATACGCACGATGAAGCTGTCGTTCGCATCGTTGGCGGCCTGCTCGCCAGCGTTGCGCTCAGGTGCCTTGAAGTGCTCGAAATGCACCGTTCCGGACGGCCAGTGCCGCGCCGCATCCGCGCACGCTTGCATGAAGCCGCCTGGACCGCAGTAATAGACGTGCTCGCCTTCGCCGGGCGCATTCAGCAAGTCCCCGATATCGAGGCCCGCCGATGGATCGCCGCCATCGAAATGAAAATGCAGACGCCCGCTTGCGCGCATGAGCTCGAATTCCTCGGCGAACGCTGCGCTGCCCGCATCTTTCGCGCAGTAATGCATTTCGTATTCGATACCGGCATCGTCGAGTTCATGCGCCATCGCCTTCAATGGTGTGATGCCTATCCCGCCCGCGATCAGCAACACGCGGCGCGCGCCGTCGACGAGATGAAAGTTATTGCGCGGCCGGCTTACACGCACGATGTCCTGCACGCGCAATTGCTCGTGAAGCGCCTTCGAACCGCCGCGCCCGCGTTCATCGCGCAATACGGCGATCACATAGCGATGCCGCTCGCGTGGCGCATTGCTGATCGAATACTGCCGCACGACGCCGCCCTCGAGATGAATGTCGATATGCGCGCCCGCCGTGAAAGGCGGCAATGGCGCACCGTCGGGATCGATGAGTTCGTATGAATTGATGCCTCGGCCTTCGAAGCGGACCTGACGCACGAGCAGATTCAAGGTCTGACTCTGCGCGTCGGTCGAGATGGATTGTGTTGACATGGTCGACTTCCTCGAATCGATGATCCCGCATCGCGAGAGCGCCGTGCGCCCTCGCGTCGGCCGGCTTATTGCTTCATCGCGAGTTCGAGTTCCTCGAAGCGTTCGCGTACGAATGCGGTACGTGCATCACCCTTCAGCTTTTCGCTTTCCGCAAGGATCGCAACGATCTGCTTCGTCACCTTGCGACGGCGCATGACTTCTTCTTCGACGGTTTCGCCTTCGGGGATCTCGAACACATTGCCCGAGCAGAAGCTATTCGGCGCGCCCGCGTTCTCACGAAACCATTCCGCGAAGTTTTGCGCCGACGCGGCCGGATTCGAACCGCGCAACGCGTCGCGCAGCATCTTGCGGAACAGGAACAGGCCCGCGTCGAACTTGGTCGGATTCTCGAGCGCATGCACCGCGATTGGCCGTTGGCTGATGATGGCTTCGTAGTCGCCGGGCGCGTATTGCGCCTGCTTGTAGTTCGCACGCTCACGATGATTGGGCGGAATCGGCACGATGTCCTCGATCGTGTATTCGGCGAAGCGCTCGGGACGACGCATCGCGACCTGGCCGTCGAGGAAGTCGATCGACTCATAGCCCACCAGTTCCTTCTTGCCGATACCGCGCGTATCGATGCCGGGGCCCATGACGCGCCAGCCGATCATCTTGCTGTTTTGGTCGTCGACCGGAACCGTCCATCGGATGATATGAAAGCGGCTGAAGAGCTTCTTCTTCGAACCATCTTCCGATGTATAGGCATGCAGGCTCAGATTTGGCAGCACTTGATGCTGCACGCGCACGAACAAGCGGTCCTTGTTCACGCGGCGCGCGCCCGCGCACGCCAGACTGCGGCCTTGTTGGACCGGCTGAAAATGCATGTCGGGCGCGACTTCCATCGACGCTGCGCCGACTTCGTCGAACGTCGTGCCCTGGAACTGCCCTTTCACCACGTTCTTCGCGGCATGCAATGCGGTCGGATGAAAGTTATCGGCGGCGTTGTCCTGAACCTGCAACCAGTTGCAATGCTGGAAGTTGCTGTAGGGCACGAGTTCGTCGCCGGGCATCACGGTGTAGTCGCCTTCCCACTCCGGAAACGGCGGCTCGTTTTCCGGCGGTCCCATGTAAGCGAACACGAGACCGTGACGCTCGACTGCCTTATACGCACCCTGCCGAATGGAACACGCGTACTTTTCGGCCTCTTTCTCTTCGCCCTTCGGAAACGGCACATGCAGGCACGCGCCGTCCACGTCGAACACCATGCCGTGATAACAGCACATGATGCCGCGCTCTTGAATCGCGCCGTATTCGAGCGATGCGCCGCGATGCGCGCAATGCGCGTGCAGCAGACCCACACGCCCGCTGCCGTCGCGGAATGCCACCAGTTCTTCGTTGAGGATCTTCAGAAAGCGCGGCGTGTCGGTCAGCTCCATCGACATGCAGACCGGATGCCAGAAGGCGCGCATGTATTCACCCATCGGCGTCCCGGGGCCCGTCTCCGTCAGTTCCGGATCGTGGCCCGGCACCTTGTTCACGTAGTAACCGCCGTAGGGCACGAGCTTCTTGACTGTCGCGGCCGCGCCGCCGCTGCTCTGATGCCCTTCCAGCTTGTCCGATTTGATGGTCATGGGAAATCCTGTTTCGAGTGGGGTTGAATCGATCGATGCCTGAGACCTGAATTCTGCCTTCCGAACTCCGAACTCTGTATACAGAGATTAGCGATGTGGATCGGCGTTGTCTCTATGGGTAAACGTGAATGAAAACAGGCACGCGATAACGTTGCGTTGACGCGTAAGGCCGGCCCGCTGTACCCTTGCCGTATTCTGTATCCAGAACTTACGCTCGAATCATGCCCGCCAAACTTCTCAAGCTCCAGGCCCGCACCGACTATGTCGACGAGGTCTACAAAGTTCTGCTCGACGCCATCAGTTCGGGTTCGCTCGCGCCCGGCACGCGCATCACGCAGGAAGAGATCGCCGAACAGCTTGCGGTTTCGCGCTCACCCGTCCTGCAGGCGCTGCGTCTGCTGAAGAAAGACGGTCTTGTCGTCGATGCGCCCGGACGCGGTCTCCTCGTCACGCCGCTCGACCCCGCATGGATCAGTCATCTCTATGAGATTCGCGGCGCGCTGGATTCGCTCGCTGCGCGTCTCGCCGCCGAACGCGGCGCGAAGATCGACAAGGCGATCATCACCAATGGCAGGCGCGCGTCGAAGAGCGACGATGTCAAGGCGATGATCGATGCCGACATGGCCTTTCATAACGCGATCTACGTGGCATCGGGCAATCCGTTGATCGCCGAGACCGCGCAGACGCACTGGGTTCATCTGCGCCGCGTGATGGGCGCCGTGCTGCAGGCATCGGGACAACGCAAATCGATCTGGGACGAACATGCTGCCATCGCGGCGGCCATCGCGGAAGGCAACGGCCACCGTGCCGCCGAACTTACCGATCTGCATACCGCCAACGCGCGAAGAAACCTCGTCGAACGGCTCGGCGTCGTGCTGAGCGAGCAACGCGAACGGGAATCGGAAGCAACGTGATCTCACGCACGGGTTGCGAGTTGCATCGACGGCGAAAGCCCCTGTTTCAAGGGGCCGTTTCGCTTGGCGTGCGCGAGTCAGTCGCTGCGACGGCGGCTGTTCACGAGCGCGGCGGGCACCGCGAACACGAGCAGGCTGCCGATCACGCAACTCGCCGCGAGACCGAGCACGCCGCTGCCCGTCGAACCCGACTGCGTCTGGATCACGCCGATGAGCCAGGGACTCACGACGCCCGAGATGCTGCCCACGGAATTCGCAAGCGCAAGGCCCGCGGCTGCAGCGCCGCCGCTGAGAATCGCGGGCGGCAGAACCCAGAACTGCGAGATGGTCGTGACTACGCCCATCGTCGCGAGCGTGAGACCGATCATGCCGAAGAACGTGGAGTGCGCGTACATCACGCTCATAAAAAGGCCGAGCGCGCCGACGAAACCCGCGCCCGCAAGATGCCAGCGTCGCTCGCCACGCTTGTCCGAGCTATGGCCGACCGCGAGCATTGCAATGGCGCCCGCGGCATAGGGAATCGCCGAGAGCAGGCCGATATCGAGCGGATCGGTCACGCCGCTCGCCTTGACGAGCGTCGGCAGCCAAAAGCTCACGCCGTAGAGCCCCATCGTGAAGAAAAAGTACGTCACGGACAGCAGCAGTACTTTCGGATGCAACAATCCATCCTTTACCGAATGCAGCGCATGCGCCGGCTCTTCGTCGCGCAGATTGGCTTCGAGCATTGCTTTTTGCGAGTCGTTGAGCCACTTCGCATCGGCGACCTTGTCGTCGAGATAGAAGTACGCGACCACGCCCAGAACGGCCGTCGGAAGGCCTTCGAGCAGGAAGAGCCATTGCCATCCCGCGATGCCGTGCGCGCCGCCCATATGCGTCATGATCCAGCCGGACAGCGGCCCGCCAACGACGCCGGACATCGGAATGCCCGTCATGAAGAGCGCGGTTACTTTGCTTCGGCGCGAAGCGGGAAACCAGTACGTGAGATACAGCAGGATCGCCGGAATGAAGCCTGCTTCGGCCACGCCGAGCATGAAGCGCATGATGTAGAAGCTCGTCGGCGTCGTGACGAACATCATGCCGGCAGAGATCACGCCCCACGTCACCATGATGCGCGCGATCCAGCGACGTGCGCCCACGCGCAACAGAATGAGATTGCTCGGCACCTCGAACAGCAGATAGCCGACGAAAAACACGCCCGCGCCCGCACCGTAGACGGCGTCGCTGAAATGCAGATCATTGAGCATCTGCAACTTCGCGAAGCTCACGTTGATGCGATCGAGATACGCGCACAGATAGCACACGAAGAGAAATGGCAGCAGACGCCATGTCACTTTCGCATACGTCGACGATTCATCGCCTGTCAGATACGCAACCGGACTGTGGGAACTCATGCTTTGTCTCCTGGTTATGTCATGCGTCTGGATCGCTCACATGTTCGTCACCTCAAACCAGAAAGACAAACGATGCCTGTTCATCCATCCATGACAGGCTCTCATGCATAAGGTGTTTCCATGAGGCGCATTCCGAACTTCGTACTCCTGCGCGCATTCGAAGCAGCCGCGCGTCTGGAAAGCTTCACGCTTGCCGCAAGCGAGCTTCATCTCACGCAATCGGCGATCAGTCATCAGGTCAAGGAACTCGAGCAGTATTTCGGCAGGCCGCTCTTTCATCGGCGCAACCGGCGCGTGGAGACGACGTCCGAAGGCCGTCGCCTGCATGAAAGTCTCGGACGCGTGTTCGATGTCATCGAAGCCGCATGCGCCGAAGTCACGCTCGATCCGCTCGCGCAAGTGCTCGCCGTTCATTGCGCGCCGAGCTTCGCCGTGAAATGGCTCGGGCCGCGTCTGCCCGAATTCATGCAGACCCATCCGAACGTGACGATACGTCTGTCGTCGGACGCCGAGCCCGCCGATCTCGCACGCGCCCGCGAAGTCGACGTTGCCATTTCATATGGCTTCGCACACGAACGTGCCGGTGTCGTCTCGCGCGCACTGGGCACGGAGCGCATCATCCCGATGTGTTCTCCGTCCTTGTTGCAGGAAGGCGTGCCAGCGCCGGAGCACATTGCGAGGATGACGCTGATCGACTCGCAACTCAGCCGTGTGACGTGGCCCGGCTGGTTCGAGCTCAATGGGCTCGACATGCCACGCGGGCCGCGGCCTTCGTTCGACCGTGCGGCGCTCGCGATATCCGCGGCGGTGGATGGCATGGGCGTCGCGCTGGAAACGACGCGCCTCGCCGAGCGCGAGCTTGCGCGCGGCGATCTGATCGAGTTGGGCGCGGGTGTGTTCGCGCCGCTCGCAAGGGAGACGCACTTTCTCTCTTATCGCGCCAACGAACGTGATGTCGAAAAAGTGAAATGTTTCTGTGACTGGGTGCTGGCGAAGGCTGGCCTTGATGACGCGAAAGAAGTCGAAGCGTGAGGCGAAATCATGCCGCCTGTCTCGCCCGCTCCTCCTCGACCATCCGGGCGTGTGCATACACGCGATCGCGTTCGCGCGCGACGAGCGTGCGCTTGCGTGCAAGCGTCTGTCGATGATATTTCGGGTCACCCATCTGCATCACGTATTCACCGTGACGATGACGCAGGTAGCGCTGGAAAAACTCGGCGCCGGGCAAGCCGCTGTCGAGCGCCATGAGCACGCCGTAGTCGATGTCGTGCACATCCCCGAGTGCCTTGATTGCGGATTCGAGCGCGGCATAACGCTGCGGCAGTGGCACCCCCTTGTCGCATAGCGCATGAAAGCGCTGATAAGTCAGCACTTGTCCGTGCGATGCACACCGCCATAACACTTTCGCAAGCCGTTGACTGAGTTCCGTTTCCACGTTTCCTCCCGCAAGGTGCGCGGATCGTATGAGTGTGACATTCCACCGTCATTCGGATTTCGAAGACGGCATGCGGTTGCCTGGAAAATCACCTGCAACGCCAGAAGATATGCGCAACGCTCGCCATTGCGCCAAATCGCCTTGCGCGCATCGCCGAAAGCGTCATGCAATGCGGCCAGGTCGAAGAAACCTGTCTATGAAGATTCAGTTGAGCACGTTTTAATAATTCGCATGTTTCTATTTCCCACGCTGAAAGAAAGAACTCATATAGCGAAGAACACGAAATGCGATAAACGTCTATGCTTATTAGACCTTTCACAATGCACATATAGCATTGCGCACGAATCCGCACCGCTGCATGATGCAGCAGTGGACTCGCGGGAACCTTCTGACACGAGCGACTCGGCGCGACTTGTGTGCGCTTTCGCTTAATATTGACCTCGGCGGGTCTTATTGATTGCCACGCCACAGCGCCGTAACTTTTGACCAGCAACCATGCGCGGCGGCTGCGACTCGATTACATGCTAGCAAACATATTGCAGGAAACCAAGGAAAGATTCCACATGAAAGAACGTTCCGCGCTTTCGCGCGGCTGTCGTTCGGCATTTTTTTCCATCGTCGCCTGCGGCCATATCGGCCGATCGATTCGCAATGCAATGAAGAGGAGCCTCTAAAGAAACCATATAACTTGCTTAAGCAAAGACGCCACGCAGATTACGCGCCGTTTCACCTGCGCCGCTCGACGCGCACTTCACACGCGGCACACTTCTTAAGATTGGTTTAAGTCTGAGAGACTAAAACGTCATCAAACGGGCAAGATAGTGCCCCTTGCAATTTGCTTCGTATCGGTTTTCACGAAAACGTCCACGCGGATGGTCAGGCCGGGCAACGCCGCACGCGCAATCCAACAGCGCGATCAGGCGCAGGCGACGACCATCCCATTCAGCCCGGCAGAAATGCCGGGCTTCTTTTTAACCGCGCCCTCCGCGCACTTGCGGCGCGCCATTGCCGGTCTGCGTAATGGCGACGGGCAGATCGAAGTGAAACGTGGTGCCCGTGTCTTTCGAATCGATCAGGCGAATCTGGCTGCCGTGCAATTGCAGCATGCGTTGTACGATGAGCAGCCCTAGCCCGCCGCGATGCGCGCCGCCCGAAGCGAACGGACGCATGAAAAGCGCCTTGCGCATTTCCGGCGGAATGCCCGTACCCGTATCGCTGATCGTGACTTCCACTCTGTCAGATTGTTCGCGCGCAAGTGCAAGTGTCACGTCGACGACGCCTTGCGCAGGCGTATGACGGATCGCGTTATCGAGCAGATTCGTGAACACGCGCTCGATCATGCCGAGATCCGCCGTTACGTTCGGCAAGCGTGGCGCGATCTGGGCATTCAGGCGCACGCCCCGCGATTGCGCGGGCAGTTCGAACTTTTCGAATACGTCCTGCACCAGATCGGCGAGAGAGAACGCCTCGGCTTCGGGCGCGACCATGCCGTGTTCGAGTTTCGCCAGTTCGAACAATGACTGCGCGAGATGACCCACCTTCGCGCTCTGTGCAAGCGCGATCGACAGATAACGACGCCGATCGGTATCCGGCAGCGTGTCGGACTTGAGCGACAGCGTCTCGAGATAACCATGCAGCGATGACAGCGGCGTGCGCAAATCGTGCGAGATGTTCGCGACCATCTCGCGACGCTCGCGATCCTGCTGACCCAGCGCGCGCCACTGCTCGCCGATGCGTTCCGCCATCTGCGCGAACGCGCTTTCGAGCACGACGATCTCGTCGCGTTCGTTCGCCCGCGCATCGGGCGTGTCGATGCGCGCGAGCGCCGGCGGTTCTGCTGGCGCGCCACGCGCGTCGAACTTGCGCATTGCTTCGGTGAGGCGGCGCAGCGGCCGCGTAACGAGCCCGAATGCAACCAGGCCCGCGACGAGCCCGAGCAATGTGACGAGGCCCATCGACGCGAGCGTGGTGCGCAACACCGCGCTCGCCGATGCCTTCGCAGCCAGCGCATCGTGCTCCTCGCCGAGCAGCACGACATAGACATAGCCGAACGGCGGCTTGCCGGGCGCGGCGAGCGGCGCTGCGCTGAAGACTTTGCGGTTGCCCTCGCTGCGCGGATCGTCACCGAGAATCGGCAACACGGCGCCGTCGAGGAACTGCCGCACCGGCGCGAGATCGACATGATCGCGCTTGAGATGTCCGGGCGGCGCATCGTCGGCACGCACGCGCCCCGTGTTATCGAGCAGATAGACTTCGACGCTCGGGTTCACCACCATCAACTGACTGAAGAGCCGGCGCACGGCGGGCGCATCGATGTCGTTGGCATCGGCGAGCGCGCCGTCACGCGCGATATGCGCCGCAAGCCCGCGCGAAAGACTCTGAATGACTTCCTTCTCGCGCAGATCGCTCGCGCGAATCTGCAGCCACGCCGATGCGCCGCAGCACGCGAGCAACAGCACGCAGAACACCGCGAAGAGCCGTTGCGATAAGGTGAGCTTCACGGCGCGCCATCCTTGCCGTCAGGCGATTGCGCCGCGAGCTTATAGCCGTGGCCCCATACCGTGAGAATGCGCTTCGGATCGGCTGCATCTTTCTCTACTTTCGCGCGCAAACGATTGATATGCGTATTGACCGTGTGCTCATAACCTTCATGCCGATAACCCCACACCGCATTGAGCAGGTCCATGCGCGAGAACACCTTGCCCGGATGACGCGCGAAGTGATAAAGCAGATCGAACTCGCGCGGCGTGAGTTCGATGCGCGCGCCATCCACCCATGCTTCGCGCGCGAGCGGATCGATCGCGATGCCCGCCACTTCGATGCGCCCCGTCTCCAGCCGCGAGTCCTTCGCGACCGCATCGACGCGGCGCAGCAGCGCCTTCACGCGCGCGACGAGTTCGAGCACCGAGAACGGCTTCGCAAGATAGTCGTCCGCGCCGAGTTCGAGGCCGAGAATGCGATGCACCTCGCTCGAACGCGCGCTCGTGATGATGATCGGCGTATAGCGTGTCATCGCGCGCGCACGCCGGCAGATTTCGAGGCCGTCGACGCCGGGCAGCATCAGATCCAGAATCAGCGCATCCCATCCGCCCTGTTCGAGCAGGCGCAGCCCTTCGGCGCCATCGGCGCTATGCACGACTTCGTAGCGTTCGTCGCGCAGGTTGAGACTCAGCACATCGGCGATATGCATGTCGTCTTCGACAATCAGAATGCGTTTCGGATGATCCATGAGGAATGTTATCGGCAGAGAAAAACACGCGCGCCCAATCCGCAGAACAATGGACGAGCGTCTGTGCCATTGTGCAGAAAAGCGCGCGGCCAAGTATCACATTTAATTTAACTTTCGGTGAGGACTCGGGGATGCGCGCGCGAATACGATGCCGCTACACCACTCGAACCCGAGGCACGCATCATGCAAACCCGCCGCCGCTTTCTCCTCACAGGCACCGCGGCCGCCGCCGCAGCGTTCGCACTGGGCGGACGCTTTCGCGCGCTCGCGGCCGATCCGAAGACGCAGGAAAGCTTCGAAATCGTCCATAGCGACGATGAATGGCATCGTCTACTCGATCCGGTGCAATTCGACGTATTACGCCGCGAAGGCACCGAACGCCCTTATACGAGCCCGCTCAACGACGAGCATCGCGGAGGCACGTTCAGTTGCGCGGGTTGCAAGCTGGCGGTGTTCTCCTCGCGCACCAAGTTCGACAGTCATACCGGCTGGCCCAGTTTCTGGGCGCCGCTCGATCATGCGGTCGCGACGCGCATCGACGGCTCGTTCGGCGTCGTGCGTACCGAAGTGCATTGCCGGCGCTGCGGCGGTCATCTGGGCCACGTCTTCGACGACGGTCCGAAGCCCACGGGCCTGCGCTACTGCATGAACGGCGTCGCGATGAACTTCACGCCCGGCGCAGCCTGAATCGCGCCAGCACTCCGATCAACCTCGACCACCCGATACCATCATGCTGCTCATCGTTCTTGCCTATCTCGGCGGCGCGCTGACGATTCTCAGTCCGTGCATCCTGCCGGTGCTTCCCTTCGTGTTCGCGCGCGCGGATCAGCCGTTCGTGAAAAGCGGCTTGCCGTTGCTCGCGGGCATGGGCCTGACTTTCGCCGTCGTCGCGACGCTCGCGGCCGTCGGTGGCGGCTGGGTCACGCAGGCCAATCAATACGGTCGCTGGGCGGCCATCGTCCTGCTCGCAGTGTTCGGCCTCACACTGCTGTTGCCGAGTCTCGCCGAGCGCGTGATGCATCCGCTCGTGAGCGCGGGCAATCGTCTCACCGCATTCGCGCAACGCGGCGACGGCAAGCCGAGCTTCGGCGGATCGTTCATGCTCGGCATCGCGACCGGTCTTCTGTGGGCGCCCTGCGCAGGCCCGATTCTCGGACTTGTGTTGACGGGCGCAGCGCTCAACGGCGCGAGCGTCGGCACGACTCTGCTCCTGCTCGCGTATGCAGCGGGCGCGGCGACCTCGCTTGCGGTTGCCTTGCTGATCGGCGGACGCGTGTTCGCCGCGATGAAGCGCTCGCTCGGCGCAGGCGAATGGGTGCGGCGCGGCATCGGCGGGGCGATGCTGCTCGGCGTTGTCGCGATCGGGCTCGGGCTGGACACCGGCGTGCTCGCTCGTGTATCGACGGTCGCGACCTCGGGCATCGAACAACAGCTCGTCGACAAGCTCTCGAACAAGAACCAGGGCGCGATGATGATGTCCGCGAACCCGGCGAACGTCGATAACAACGGACCCGCGATGATGCGCGCGAGCACCGAGCCGCCGAAGTCGCCGAACCCCGCGCCGCTGCCCGTGGAAGGCACGCTGCCTTCGCTCGATGGCGCGGTGCAATGGCTCAACTCGCCGCCGCTTACAAAGGAAGCGTTGCGTGGCAAGGTCGTGCTCGTCGATGTATGGACGTACTCGTGCATCAACTGCCTGCGCACGTTGCCGTATGTGAAGACGTGGGCGCAGAAGTATCACGATCAGGGGCTTGTCGTGATCGGCGTGCATGCACCGGAGTTCGCATTCGAGCGCAACGTCGATAACGTGAAGAAGGCGGTTCACGATCTCGGTATCGATTATCCCGTTGCGATCGACAACAACTTCGCGATCTGGCGCGCGTTGAATAATCAGTACTGGCCGGCGCATTATTTCATCGACGCCAAGGGGGATATCCGCTATCACCACTTCGGCGAAGGCGATTATGCGCACTCGGAGCAGGTGATTCAGCAACTGCTTGCCGAAGCGGGTCACGGCGCCGCGCCTGCCATGGCGATGAGCGCGAAGTATGACGATAACGACATCGGTCAGGGCGCGATGATGCAGGCCGACAACGCGGACATGCGTTCGCCTGAAACGTATATCGGTTACGAACGCGCGCAGCAGTTCATGTCGCCGGGCGGCGAAACGCAGGATCGCATTCACGACTATGCCGCGCCCAACGCCCTCGACGTCAACGACTGGGGACTCGCGGGCGCGTGGAAGGTCGGCGCCGAGCACGCGACGCTCGAAGGCGCGACGGGGCGCATCGTGTATCGCTTTCATGCGCGCGATCTGCATCTCGTGCTCGGGCCGTCGAAAGATGGCAAGCCGGTGCGCTTTCGCGTGAGCATCGATGGCGCGGCGCCGGGCGCATCGCATGGCAGCGACATTCAGGCGGACGGAAGCGGCACCGTGACCGAACAGCGCCTCTATCAGTTGGTGCGGCAGGCGGGCCCCGTCGCCGACCGCACGTTCACCATCGAATTTCTCGACCCCGGCGTCGAAGCGTATGCCTTCACGTTCGGTTGAATGCGACTTCTTGAGGAGCAGACATGTTCAGGACCAACAGCATGACATTCAAGGCCGTCAGCGTGGCCGTATTGTTCGCGGGCGCGTTCGCACTGCAGCGCGTCGCGCATTCGAGCGAGGAAGCCGTGAAGATTCCGCCGCCCGCGCATGACGAAAGCGCGACGGCCGTGCATACGGAAACGGCCGTATTCGCGGGCGGCTGCTTCTGGGGCGTGCAAGGCGTGTTTCAGCACGTTCGCGGCGTGAAGGAAGCGCTGTCGGGCTATGCGGGCGGCGCGGCCGGCACGGCGCAATACGATCGCGTGAGCGAAGGCGATACCGGTCATGCGGAATCGGTGCGGATCACGTATGACCCGGCGCAGGTGTCGTACGGCAAGCTGCTGCAGATCTTCTTTTCGGTCGCGCACAATCCGACGCAACTGAACTATCAAGGCCCCGATCACGGCACGCAATATCGCTCGGCCGTATTCCCGACGAACGCAGCGCAGCGCGAGATCGCCAATGCGTATATCGCGCAGCTCGACAAGGCGCATGTGTATGGCGGCAAGATCGTCACGAAGATCGAAGACTACAAGGGCTTCTATCCGGCCGAAGGCTATCACCAGAACTATCTGACGGAGCATCCGGAAAGCCCTTATATCGCGATCAACGATCTGCCGAAAGTGGCGAACCTGAAGCAGATGTTTCCGGACGCCTATCGTCAGGACGCGGTGCTCGTGACGGTCGCATCCAAATAGGCATCGACGATCGCGAGCACATCGGGCATGTTGCGCCTGCCGAAACCGAGGCGCACATGCTCGTCGCCGTGATCGACCAGCGTCGAGGGCAAGAGGAGCACGCCCGTGCGTTCGAGCAGTTCTGCGCAGAACCGCTCGGCGCCTTCGCGCTTCAACCGCACGAAACCGATCGTGCCCGCGCGCGGACGATGCCACTCGAAACGATCCGCATGGCGCGCGAAGAAGGCGTCTAGCACGCCCAGATTCGCGCGGATGATCGAAACATTGCGTTCGATAAGCGCATCAGTGTGGCGCACTGCAATCGCCGACAGATACTCGCTCGGCGCGCTGTTGCTGATGGTGAGATAGTCCTTGAACGTGCTCATGCGTTCGAGCACTTGCGCGCTCTTCGTCGCGATCCAGCCGAGGCGCAGGCCGGCGAGCCCGTGCGTCTTCGAGAGCGCACCGAGTGAAATCGCGCGCTCGTACACATCGCATGCGGCGGGCAGACGATCCGCGCGATCATGTTCGAGCCCGCGATACACCTCGTCGCTGAATAGCCATAGTCCATGCTTGCGCGCGAACGCGACGATCGCATCGAACACGTCGCGCGACGGCAGATAACCGGTCGGATTGTGCGGCACGCACATCACGAGCGCGCGTGTGGCCGGCGTGACGAGCGTTTCGAGCTCCGCCGGATCGAGCGACCAGCCCGCTTCTTCCCGCGCCTTCCACGGCGCAACGCTCACGCCCAGCGCCTCGGCCACCGTGTAATGCGACTGATAGCCCGGCATATGCACGATCATGTGATCGCCTGGCGCGAGCATCGTGTTCATGAACGAATAGATCGCTTCCTGAGCGCCCGTGTGCACGATGATCTCGTCAGCATCGATGTTCTCGTACAGCGTCGCCAGTTCGCGCCGCAGCGCGGGTGCGCCGGGATATTCCGTATAACCGAGCCAGGTATCGCGCAGACCGTCGATCGAGTCCGGTTCATATGCAAGCAGTTCGCCGATCGACATCGATTCGGGATCGGAAGTGCACAACAGATGGCGCGCGGTGAATTCGTGCTGCGAGAAATAGCGTTCGAGTTTGAACGGGTTCGGTTGCATCGCGTCGCTTGATCGGAATGGAAGAAGGCTCTAGTTTGCGCGTCTGATGTACATTCACACAGCTAAACTTTCTAATTCCGATTAAGGAACGCTAATGCTCGACTACGCTCTCCTCGATTCGCTGCTTTCCGTCGTGCGCACCGGTTCTTTCGAGCGTGCGGCGCGCGAACTGAACGTCACGCCTTCGGCCGTCTCGCAGCGCGTGAAGCTCCTTGAAGAGCGCGTGGGCGCCCTGCTCGTCAAGCGCGGCCAACCATGCGAAGCAACCGCTTCCGCCGCGCTCTTGTGCCGCCACACCGAACGCGTGCAATTGCTCGAAGCCGAACTCGGCGGGCACATGCCAGCCTTGCCGGGCGCGCAGAGCGGGCGGCGCGCGAAATTGCGCATCGCGGTGAACGACGACAGCATGAGCACATGGTTCATCGACGCCGCGGCGGACTTTTGCATCGAACGTGAACTGCTGCTCGATGTCGTCGTCGACGATCAGGATCACACGGCGCAACGCATCCGCGAAGGCGATGTGCAAGGCGCGATCACCACGCAAGCCGAGCCCGTTCCCGGCTGGCGTTCGATGAAGCTCGGACGCATGCGTTATCGCGCGGTATGTTCGCCCGCGTACTTCGCGCGCTATTTCGCCGATGGCCTCACGCGCGATGCGTTGCGCCGCGCGCCCTGCGTCAATTTCAACGAAAAGGATGAATTGCAGAAGCGCTTCATCAAACGCATGAGCCGCGCGGAGATCGAACCGCCCGCGCATGTCGTGCCGCATGGCGAGGGCTTCGTGCGCGCGTGCACGTCGGGGCTGGCGTGGGGAATGTGTCCGCAACGGCTCGTCGCGCAACACGTCGAAAACGGCGACCTGGTGGAAGTGTCGCCGGGTGCGCGCTTCGACGTCGATCTCTACTGGCAGAGCTGGCGTCTTTCGATCGGCTGGCTGGACGACTTCAGCGCGATGCTCAAACATCGCGCCAGATCGTTTCTCGATTGAGCATTACGCTTCGCGGGTTTCGATCGAATCCACGCGATCTCGATAGAACGCGAGATGATCTTTTATCGACGCAACAGCCTCATAAGGAGACTCATACGACCACACCGCGTTGGCCGACTTTTGTCCACCTGAAGGGATACTGTAATAGCTGCACTCACCCTTGTAAGGGCAGTATGTCGTGTGCGACGTGCGTTCGAGTTGCGACATGTCCACGTCCTTGCGCGGCACATATAGCACCTCGGGATACGATGCCTCGCGCAATGAAAGCGCTTCGGTCGTATCGGCGATCACCCGTCCGCCCGCTTTGACCAGCACGCGCGACGGACTGCGCTCGATCGTGATCGGATGATCGGGACCGGGAATCTTGACGGCTTTATCCATGAGTGTCTTCCTGCGAACGAACGCACCATAGCGAACGGAAGAATCGATGGTAACGCCGTTGCGTCGAACACGCAGAACCCGGCCCCTCGCAGCATCAATGACCGAAATAAAGGGGCTTGGTGCCGTCGTTGTCCATCCGCGGCATCGCGCGCATGCCTGCAGCCGAGCGGCCGCTGGGTGCGCCGCCGTAGGAATTCATATCGGCGTTATAGGCATTGTTCTGCCCCGATGCGCGGCGCTCGGCGCGCTGGATATCCGACGGATACGAAGTCTGGTCCGAGCGCGACGGATCGTAGCCCGCTGCTTCGACCTGCCTCAGATCTTCCTTCACCTGACCCCGCGTAAGCGACGAATCGGTTTGCGCGAATGAAAGCGCCGGCGCCACCACTACAGCGGCGACGGCCACGGCTTTGACGAACGATTTCATGGTGAACCTCCGGTATGTTGGCCTGCGCACGGTGATTTCTGTGCGTGCTTCATACTCAGCATCGCCCGTGCCCGGCAACGACCGTCGTCCGTCTAAAACGCGCCTACGAACCCTTGCTCTCGATTGCCTTGACGAGCGCATGCAGCACGCGATTCGCCGGCGTCGGCACGCCGAGCGCTTCGCCACGCCGCACGATCAGCCCGTTCAGATGATCGATCTCGCTCTTCTTGCCGCGCGCGAGATCCTGCGCCGTCGACGAGAACTGATTCGGCATCGTCTCGGCGATACGGCGCACGGCGGCATCGACATCGCCGGGAATCGTCACGTTGTCCGCTTTCGCGACCGCAAGGCATTCGTCGACGACATCGCGCATCGTGCGTGTAATGCCCTCGCCCTGCACGAGCTTTCCATAAGGCAACTGCGTGATCGCGGACAGCGCGTTGTAGGCGCAATTCAGCACGAGCTTCGCCCATAGCGCGCCGCGCACGTTGTCGGAGATTTCGGTCGGCACGCCCGCCGCCACGAGCGCACGCGCAACGCCTTCGCTCTTCGTCGATGGCTCGATCACGAGTTCACCGCGTCCGTTGTGCTTCACGTGCCCCGGCCCCGCCATTTCCGTCGCGACGTACACGACAGCGGCCGCCGCCTCTTGCGGCAACAGTTCGCGCAGGCGCTCCGCATTCTCGACGCCGTTTTGCAGCGACAGCAGCAGCGCATCGTGTTCGAGATAAGGCGCGAGTGCCTTCGCGGCGCTTTCGGTGTCCGTGGACTTCACGCAGAAGAGCACGAGTTGCGCGCCCTTCACGGCGCTCGCATCGGTGCTCGCGGCGACGTGTACCCGTTCGTCGAAATGCTGGGTGTCGAGCCGCAAGCCGTCGCGTTCGACCGCCTCGACATGCTGCGGCCGCGCGATCAGCACGACCTCGTGACTCGCGCGCGCGAGCATGCCGCCGTAATAACAACCGACCGCGCCCGCACCCATGACGGCGACTTTCATGTTTCGCTTCTCCCGTTGCGATGTTGAACTGTGGCTCGAAAAGGTAACACATGGCTGCGGACGGTCCGTTACGTCACGGATGTTGCGCAAACGCTTGCGGACTTCGCATGGATTCGCGCATCTGCCCGTGTCCACGCGATTTTGTGGTCGGACGCACCATAGTCAGTCGAATTCGCGGCTCACCATATTGTTAAAACGGGCCACGCACAATACGCTTCTTTCAGCGGATCGACGATGCTGTCCAAACAATGCCGACCGCTGCGGGGTGTGCGGCCAAGGCCGCATCGAGTAGTCAAATCCGGGGGACCAAATACACGGCGTGCCGGGCAAGCGCATCGCGCGAGCGGTCGACCGTGCGGCGCACCGAGGCGCCGTGAACTTAGACAAGCGCTGGCCTTGCCGCTCGGCGACGAGCAGCTCGAAGCCGCAGGCGCGGGCGTTATCACGAGAACAAAAACATGAATCATGGATATGAAGCATCGCTCGTCAAGCGCGTGGTGAATCAACTCGTCGCGGGCATCGTGAGCGGCGAATACCAGGACAACGTGCTTCCGCCACAAGTCATTCTTTCGAAGAAGCACGGTGTGAGCCGGACCATCATGCGAGAGGCGTTGAGCATTCTCATCTCGCGCCGCATGCTCGACGTGCGGCCCAAGACGGGGACGCGCATCAAGCCTGCACGAGAATGGCTTATCATGGACCCGGAAGTCGCCGAGTGGCGCATGCGTGCGCTGCACGATCCCGACTGCATCCGCAGGCTGATGGAATTTCGCGCGCTCGTCGATCCGCCTGCCGCCGCGCTCGCCGCGACGCGTGCGAACCGGCATCAGCGCATCGCCATCAACGCGGCCTATCAGCGGCTCCTGCATGCGAGCCCGTCCGAACCCTTGCAGTCCGCCGCCGAAGAGGCGCTGCAGGCCGCCGTCGTCGATGCAAGCGGCGATGAAGTGCTACGGCAGATGGGCAGCGTCGTGCGCGTCGGCATCCGCACCATGAAGGCGGCGCTGCGCAATCAGCCCCATGCGCTGCCGCGCGTGCCCGATTCGCAGCTCGGCGATTACGGCAGGCTCGTGCGCGCGATCGAAACCGCCGACGGCGACGGCGCGCGAGCGGCCATGTCGCAAGTGCTGTCGCGCACTGCCTCGCTCTGGATCGAAGAAATCGCCTGAAGCCGGTTCTGAATCACCATTCGGATGCAGCGGCGGGCAGGCCGCCCGCATCGCCTTCATGGCCCGCCGGGAGCGCATCTTGCGCGCCCGGACGCCGCACTTTCGCCTCGCATGCGCCGCGCGCGTGACTACAATGAGTCATGCCTGTGCATGCGCGGCGTTGAAAAACGGAGGCAAGAATGGCAGAGCTCGAAAAGGAAAGGGTCGTCGGCGTCCTGAACAAGATTCTCGAATCCGAACTGGCGGGTGTCGTGCGTTACACGCACTATTCGTTTCTCGTCTTCGGCTTCGGACGCATTCCCATCGTCTCGTGGCTGCGCGCGCAGGCCGATGAATCCCTGCTGCACGCGCATCAGGCCGGCGAATGGATCACGACGCTCGGCGCGTATCCGTCGCTTGAAATAGGCCCGCTGCTCGACAATCACACGTTCGACATCGCGACGATCCTGCGCGAATCGCTGCAATCGGAAAACGTCGCGCTCGGTCATTATCGCGAGTTGCTCTCGCTCGTCGAAGACCGTTCCGTCGCGCTGGAGGAATACGCGCGGCAGATGATCCAGGTCGAGGAACTGCACGCGGGCGAAGTGGACAAGATGCTGCGCAGGCCCGGCGAAGTCGAAACGTCGCCCGAGCGACGCACGGGGCATAACTGAGCGAAATGAAAAGCGCCGGTCCGCATTTCGCGGGCCGGCGCCTGAGACGCCCGGAAGCGCCGTGTCTTACTTCGGCTGCGCGACCGTGCGCAGATAGGGCTTCAGCGTCTTGAAGCCTTCGGGATACTTCTTCTTCGCGTCTTCATCCGAGACGGACGTCGGAATGATGACGTCATCGCCCGGCTTCCAGTTCACCGGCGTCGCGACCGTGTGCTTCGCGTTCAGTTGCAGCGCGTCGAGCAGGCGCAGCACTTCGTCGAAGTTGCGGCCCGCGCTCATCGGATACGTGAACGTGGCCTTCACCTTCTTGTCCGGACCGACGATGAACACCGCGCGGATCGTCGCGTTGTCGTTCGCCGTGCGCGGATTCGCGCCGCTCGCGTTCGGATGGATCATGTCGTAGAGCTTCGCGACGTTGAGATCCGCGTCGCCGATCATCGGATAGTTGACCGCCGTGCCCTGCGTTTCCTCGATGTCCTTCGCCCACTGCGAGTGATTCGTCACCGGGTCGATCGAGAGGCCGATCACCTTCGTATTGCGCTTGTCGAACTCGGGCTTGAGCTTGGCCATATAACCGAGCTCGGTCGTGCAAACCGGCGTGAAGTCCTTCGGATGCGAGAACAGGATTGCCCATTTGTCGCCGATCCACTCGTGAAAGCGAATCGTGCCTTCGGTCGTCTCTGCCGTGAAATCGGGGGCTTCATCACCAATGCGTATAGCCATATCAAATCTCCACGTGAGGAAAAGGCCGGTGAACGTTCCATATGCATAAGAACGGTTCCGGGTTAAGGATTGCAATCGTGAATGTGATTATAGTGCGCGATGCATCGGCAATTGATGACCGCTGGCGTCGTGTGGTCATGCGTCGCGCCGCACGAGCCACGGCGGATATAGCCAGCGGCACGTTTCCTGCTCCGTACCCGCGACGCCGTGAATAAGCATATTTCGTAAATGTCCGTTGCTCGCGTTTCGCACGGCGCCGCGCTCGAATTCGCCGGCGAAATCTGCTATCACGAGACACATACGTCAGACCGAACGTGCAAGTGCAAGGCCGCAGGCACCTGGATCATCGCGCAGTCGAACAGGCGACAGAATTCGCCGCGCCACCCGGCGTGGCCACGCTGCCGCCGCATAAGGAGGCGATCGTGACCGTCATGCAAAGAAAGTCCGTTGCTGCGTTGCAAAGCGAAGCGGCCGAAAGCGAGGAAGTGCTTCAGGAACACGGCGGCCACGCGCTGAAGCGTTCGCTCACCGCGCTCGATGTCGTGTTGCTCGGCATCGGCTGCATCATCGGCGCGGGGATTTTCGTGCTGACGGGCCACGCGGCCGCCACCAACGCCGGCCCCGCGATCATCATCTCTTTCGTGCTCGGCGCAATCGTTTGTGCGCTCGCTGGCCTGTGTTATGCTGAGATGGCTTCCACCGTGCCCGTATCGGGGAGCGCGTACACCTACGCTTATGCGACGATGGGCGAACTGATTGCGTGGCTCATCGGCTGGGATCTGATACTCGAATACGCGGTCGGCGCAACGACCGTCGCGATCGGATGGTCGGGTTATGTCGTGAGCTTTCTGCATTCGATCGGCATCGACATACCCGAACAGCTTGCGAAAGCGCCTTTCGCTTACGATCCCGGTCACGGCTGGAGTCATGTCGGCGCGATCCTCAACGTGCCCGCGATGGTGATCGTCGGGCTCATCACGATTCTTCTGGTTATCGGCATACGCGAGTCGGCGCGTGTGAACAGCTTCATCGTCGTCATCAAGGTGCTGATCGTGCTCGCGTTCATCGCGGCGGGCATCGCCTATGTCGATACGAACCACTGGGTCACTCCGCAAAATCCGACCGGCGCGTTCATACCGCCGAATACCGGCGAGTCGGGCGTGTTCGGCATGAGCGGCGTGTTGCGTGGCGCGGCCGTCGTGTTCTTTGCCTATATCGGTTTCGATTCGGTATCGTGCGTCGCGCAGGAGACGCGCAATCCGCGACGCGACATGCCGATCGGCCTTCTCGGTTCGCTCACGATCTGCACCATTCTCTACGTGCTCGTTTCGTACGTACTCACCGGCATCGTGTCTTACGACAAGCTGAACGTGTCGGACCCGATCGCAGTCGGCGTCGATGCGATCGGCATGCGCTGGCTTTCGCCCATCGTGAAACTGGGCGCGATTTTCGGTCTGACGTCGGTGATTCTCGTGCTGTTGCTGTCGCAGCCGCGCATCTTCTATTCGATGGCGAAGGACGGACTCTTGCCACCGTTCGCATCGAAGATTCACCCGCGCTTTCACACGCCCTATATCACGACCATCATCACCGGCATCATCGTGATGATTCTTGCGGGACTGTTGCCCATCGGTCTCGTCGGTGAACTCGTGAGCATCGGCACGCTGTTCGCGTTCATGGTGGTGTGCATCGGCGTGCTCGTGTTGCGCATCACGCAGCCGAATCTCGAACGCGCATTCAAGACGCCCGCGGTGTATGTGGTCGCGCCGCTCGGCGCGTTGTCATCGCTCTTTCTGATGTCCGGCCTGCCCGCCGATACGTGGATACGGCTCATCGTCTGGATGGCGATCGGCGTCGTCATTTACTTCGGCTACGGCATACGTCATAGCAGGCTGCGCAATCAGCGAGAAGCCGCGCCGCGTCGCCCCGCTCGCGGATGACATTCGAAGGGCCGCTCGAATCGCGGCCCTTGCTTCATTCCGACGCGCGTTTCGATTCGTGTTCGCGCGCTTCTTCAGGGCTTTCGTAGATATACGGCGCGACGCCGCGACGTTTCAGTGCGTCGCCGAGTTTCAGCCTTAGAAAGCTGCTCGTCGTATAGCGCGTCACGCGGTCATAGTGTCCATCGACGAGCTTCGTGACCATTTCCGAATACGCGTCGAGCATGTCGGGGCGAATCGAAAAGTTATCGTAGTTCACGATCGCGTGCGGCTTCGTCGTCACGCCCGCTAACTGCTTTTCGACTTCGCGGCGAATCGCTTCGACATCGCTCAGGCTCTTCACTTCATGGCCTTCGAAGTTGATGAAGAAGAGATTCTTCTCCGCGTCGTAGCTGAAGCGTTCGGCGAGATCGAGCCTCAGCAGGATATTGCGCAAGCCCATTGGCGCATCGCGGAAGATGCGTTCGTCCATCAGACGCGGCGGCGTGTCCATGATCGGCGCGAAACCCATTTGCGCGACGATGTCTCGCTCGATATCGACGCCCGGTGCGACCTCGGTCAGCGCAAGTCCCTTGTCCGTGAGTTCGAACACGCAGCGCTCGGTGATATAGATCACGGTCTGCCCGCGCTCCGCCGCATAACGCCCGCTGAACGTGCGATGCTCGACGGCATCGACGAACTTGCGGCATTCGCCTTCGCGGCGAATCTCGAGCTTGCCTTCGTTGATCGCGACATGGAGCTTGCCCGCATTGAAAGTGCCGACGAACACGACCTTCTTCGCCGCCTGGCTGATATTGATGAAGCCGCCCGCGCCCGCGAGCTTCGGCCCAAACTTGCTCACGTTGAGATTGCCTTCGCCGTCCGCTTGCGCAAGACCTAGGAACGCGATGTCGAGGCCGCCGCCATCGTAGAAGTCGAACTGATACGGCTGATCGATGATCGCCTGCGTATTCGTCGCCGCGCCGAAATTGAGGCCGCCCGCGGGAATGCCGCCGATCACGCCCGGCTCCGTCGTCATCGTGAAGAGATCGATCACCTGCTCTTCGTTCGCGACGCTCGCGATGCCCTCCGGCATGCCGATGCCGAGATTCACGACGCTATTGGCCATCAATTCGAACGCCGCTCGCCGCGCGATGATCTTGCGTTCCGTAAGCGACATCGGCGGCACCGAACTCGCGGCCACGCGCAATTCGCTCGAAAACGCCGCGCTGTATTGCTCGCCGAAGGTCTGCCAGTGATTGTCGGGCTTTGCCAGTACGACGCAGTCGACCATCACGCCGGGTATCTTCACTTGGCGCGAGTTGAGCGTGTTCGATTCCGCAAGCCGCTCGACTTGCGCGATCACGATGCCGCCCGAATTGCGCGCGGCCATCGCGATGGACAACGCTTCGAGCGTCAGCGCTTCCTTTTCCATCGTGACGTTGCCGTTGAGATCGGCGGTCGTGCCGCGCACGATGGCGACGTCGATCGGAAAGGTCTTGTAGTAGAGATAGTCCGTGCCGTCGATCTCCATGAGCCGCACGAGATCTTCCGTCGTGCGCGCATTGAGCTTGCCGCCGCCGCTGCGCGGATCGACGAAGGTGCCGAGCCCGACCGTCGAAAGTTGCCCTGGCCGATGCGCGGCGATATCGCGAAAGAGCTGCGAGATCACGCCTTGCGGCAGGTTATACGCTTCGATGCGATTCTCTATCGCCATCTTCTGAAGGCCCGGCACGAGTCCCCAGTGCCCGCCGATCACGCGCTTGACGAGCCCTTCGCGCGCCAGATGATTGAGGCCTTTGCTGCGGCCATCGCCCTGACCCGCCGCATACACGAGCGTGAGGTCCGCGATCGGATCGTCGCCTTCGACGAAGCGTTCTTCGAGCGCGATCGCCACTTCTTCCGCGAAGCCGATGCCGACGAAACCGCTCGTCGCGATCGTGTCGCCCGAGCGTATCAGCCGCACGGCCTCGCGCGCGGACGAGATCTTGCCGCGTTCGACGAGGCGCGCTGTCGATGGAAACGGATGGCGGGTCGGCGTGTTGCTGGCGGTCATGGCGTCTCCTGTCTGCCGCATTTCTTATCGTGAGTTTCGCTTGAATACGCGCCGCCTGCTTGCGTCGAACGCACGCAAATCAGCTGATTTGCGCCGTTATATCTCGACGCGCGCGCCGAGTTCGATCACGCGATCGGCCGGTAATCGCAAATAGGCCGCGACGTTGCCGACATTGTGCAACATGATCGCGAACAGCCGTTCGCGCCATAAGGCCATGCCGGCGCCGGGCGTCGGCACGACGGTCGCGCGCGACATGAAGTACGAGATCGTCGCGCGATCGAATTTCAGCCCGGCCCCGCGGCACTTTTCCAGCGCGGCGGGAAGATCGACTTCGTCCTTGAAACCGTAGTTCACCGTCACCTGGAAGCAGCCGTTGCCGAGCGTTTCGATCGACACGCGGCGCGCTTCGTCGACCCATGGCACAGGCTCGGTCGCGACCGTCAAAAAGACCGTGTGTTCGTGCAGCACGCGGTTATGCATGAGGTTGTTCAGCAGCGAATGCGGCACGCCGCTCGGATCGTTCGACATGAAGATCGCCGTGCCTTCCACGCGCGCCGGCGAACGTTCGAGCAGGTTGGCGAGAAACGGCTTGAGCGGCATCGTGCCCGCACGCGCGCGCGCTTCCTGAATCATCATCTGCGCACCGCGTCCCCACGTCGCCATGATCGTGAACATCACGAGACCGATCGCCACAGGGAACCAGCCGCCGTCCGCAATCTTCAGGCAATTCGCCGAAAAGAACATCGCGTCGATCACGAAGAAGAATGCGGTGGCGAAGATACATAGTGCCCAGTTGTATCGCCACGCATAGCGGATCACGAAGAACGTCAGCAACGTGGTGATGAGCATCGTGCCCGTGACCGCGATGCCGTATGCGGAGCCGAGCGCCGTCGACGAGCCGAAGCCGAGCACGGCCGCGACCACTGCGAGCAGGAGCGTCCAGTTGATGCCCGGCACATAGATCTGCCCGATCTCCCGCGCCGATGTGTACACGACGCTCATGCGCGGCAGAAAGCCGAGCTGCATCGCCTGCTTGGTCATCGAATAGGTGCCCGAGATCACGGCCTGCGATGCGATGACGGTCGCGATGGTGGAGAGCACGACCATCGGATAGAGCATCCACGATGGAAAGAGCCGGTAGAACGGATTCTGCAACGCGGCGGGATCGGCGATAAGAAGCGCGCCCTGACCGAGATAGTTGAGCGCGAGCGCGGGGAAGACGATCGCGAACCATGTCAGGCGGATGGGCCGCGAACCGAAGTGGCCCATGTCGGCATAGAGCGCTTCGGCGCCCGTGAGCGAAAGCACGACCGCGCCCAGCGCAACGAACGCGAGCCACCGATGCCGCATGCAGAACTCGAGTCCTTCGAGCGGATTGAGCGCCGCGAGGATATGCGGCGATTCCTTGATGTTCATGAGCCCCGACACGGCCAGCACGATGAACCACAGCACCATCACCGGCCCGAAGACGGCGCCGATGCCCGACGTACCGTGCTTTTGCATCACGAACAGCGCGACCAGCGCGACGAGCGTGAGGGGCACGACATAAGGCTGAAGGCCGGGCGCCGCCACTTCGAGGCCTTCCACTGCGCTCAGCACGGAAATGGCGGGCGTGATGACGCCATCGCCGTAAAAGAGCGCCGCGCCCATCACGCCGACGAGCAGCAGCACATGCTTCAGCCGCTTCTTCGATTCCACCGACGATGCCGCGAGCGCGAGCAGCGCCATGATGCCGCCTTCGCCGTGATTGTTGGCGCGCAGGATCAGCGTCACGTACTTGAGCGACACGATGATGGTGAGCGACCAGAAGATCAGCGACACGATGCCGATCACGTTCGCCGGCTGCAAAGGCAGGCCGCCCGCGGGATCGAACACGGTCTTGAGCGTATAGAGCGGACTCGTGCCGATATCACCGTAGACTACGCCGAGCGCCGCGAGCGAGAGCCCCATCAATGCCGGATGGCCGTGCGGCTTCGGCGCGTGATTGTCATCGGCCGGCAAGCCGGGTGCAGTCGATCCCATGATTCCTCCCTGCTTTTCCGAGCCGCGCATACGGGCGGCCTATTTGTCAGAGGATGAGCGTCTGCCTTGCTGTGTCGATAAAAGTATAGGAACGAAGCGCGGTTATGTCCGCGCAGGCTTCGTTACGCGTATTTGATCTGAGCGACCGCGCGCAGCTCGTCGGCAGTGGCGGTGCCGTAGCCGAAGAACTCCAGATACGCCGGAATCATCTCGAACAGCATGTCCGTGCCGACCTGCACGGCGCAGCCCTTGTCTTTCGCGGCGCGCAGGAGCGGCGTGTATTCCGACTTCATCACCACTTCGCCGACGAACGTGCCTGGCGCGATGCGGTCGATATCGAACGGCAGCGGGTCCGTGTCCTTCATGCCGAGCGGTGTCGCGTTGACGATGACGTCGAAGCCGTCGGGATCTTTCGTATCGGTTCTGACGATCAGGTTCGGATAGTGCTCGCGCAAGCGCGAGGCGAGCCCTTCGACGGACGCCGTGTTGGTGTCGAAGATAGCGAGTTCCGCGACGCCCGCCGCCGCGAGCGATGCCGCGATCGGCGAGCCGACGCCGCCGCTGCCGAGCACGAGCACGCGTGTGCCCGCGAGTTTGCGGCCCTTGCGCTCGACGCCGCGCACGAAGCCCGCGCCGTCGAACTGATCGCCGACGAGCCTGCCGTCTTCGCGCTTCAGGATTGCGTTGCAGGCTCCGGCGATGCGCGCGGTGGGACTCACTTCATCCATCAGGCCGACGGTCGTGATCTTGTGCGGCATGGTGACGAGCGCGCCGCGGATGTTCGTCAGCTTGAACAGATGCGGCAGGAACGCGACGTAATCGTCGGGTTTGACGCCCATCGGCACGACGACCGCATCGATGCCCTGTTTGTCGAACCAGGGGTTGTAGATCATCGGGGCCTTGAACGCTTCGGTCGGGTAGCCGAGGTGAGCAATCAGAGTGGTCTTGCCGCTGATCATGGCAGCTCCTTTCACGATGTCGGACGCGCGCGGTCGCGCTCCGATCATGATAGAGCGGATTGCGTCTGCCGCAGTGCGGCAATCAGTGACTCGCGCCGAGGTAGGCCGCCTTCACCGACGGATCGTTGCGCAACTGCTCTGCGGGGCCGTGTGTCGCGACGCGTCCGTTTTCGAGCACGTAGCCGTAATCCGCGACATTGAGCGCTGCGGCTGCGAACTGTTCGACTAGCAGCATCGTGACGCCGTCCGCTTTGAGGCGCTCGATGATGCGAAAGACTTCGTCGACGAGAATGGGCGCGAGACCCATCGACGGTTCGTCGAGCAGGACGAGGTCCGGATTGAGCATGATGGCGCGCGCCATGGCGAGCATCTGCTGTTCGCCGCCCGATAGCGTGCCGGCGAGTTGATTGCGACGTTCTTTCAGACGCGGAAAGAGTTCGATCGCGCGTTCGAGATCGGCGCTGACATCGCCCTTCGGGCGCGACCATGTGAGACGCGGAAAAGCGCCGAGCAGCAGGTTATCGGTGACGGACATGGTCGCGAATACGCGGCGTCCTTCCGGTGAATGCGCGAGTCCGAGGCGCGCGATCTTGTGCGAATCGAGCGAATCGATGCGCTTGGAGTTGCTGCCGACGCCCATTGTGATTTCGCCCTCGGTCGGCTTGATCATGCCGGAGATGGCGCGCATCGTCGTGGTCTTGCCGGCGCCGTTCGAGCCGATCAGCGTGACGACTTTTGCCTTCGGCACGGTTAGTGAGATGCCGTGGAGGACTTTGACTTTGCCGTAGCCGGCGTGGAGGTTTGTTATCGTCAGCATTTTTCTTTTTCGGCTTTTGGGGGAATCCTGTGATCGTGTCGGTCTATTAGCACTGCCCCTGTGCGGGGCGGCACTCACTTTCTTTGCTGCTGCAAAGAAAGTAAGCAAAGAAAGCAGCCTCTGATACGCCCGCGGTCACACGCAATTTGGGTAGTCCTCTCGTCGTTCGTGGGCTGCCTAAAGAGTGCCCTCATAGGCCCAACCGGGCTTGGCTCGCGCACGGTCTGTCTCATCGCACCACACGCCAAACTGGTTCAGCACCAAATAGCTCCGGCCCGCTTCGCGGCCGACCGGTCAATTGGGTCCGCGCGTGCTTCTCTACTAACGTCTCCATCTCACTGCAATCGCCGCCCTTTGGTTTCCCTTGCGGACCCGGCGGCAGCGCGTAGCGCTGTGCCGAAGCTCTTTCGTGCTGAACCAGTGTCCTCAGCGCTTTCGGGCGGCGGACCGTGCGCGATCCAAGCCCGATTGGTCCTTTGAGGGCGACACTTAGGCGAGTGCCACCGAGGACGAGAGAACTACCCAAATTGCGTGTGACCGCGGGCCTGAAAAGCTGCTTTCTTTGCCTACTTTCTTTGCAGCAGCAAAGAAAGTAGGTGCCGCCCCGCACAGGGGCAACGCTAATAGACCACTAATAAAACGGGATCCGGCGAAAACAAAACCTAAGCCACCTGCGCCGCCTGCCCCCCCAAATAAGCCTCGATAACCTTCTCATTAGCCTGAATCTCGGAAGGCTTCCCTTCGGCGATTTTCTGCCCGAAGTCCAGCACGGAAACCGTATCGCAAACGCTCATCACCACATCCATATGATGCTCGATCAACACAAGCGTGATGCCATGATTGCGCACCTTGCGAATGATCGCGACGAGTTCGCGAATATCCGGCGCGGTCAATCCGGCCGCGGGTTCATCGAGCAGAAGCAATTGCGGATCGAGCGCCAACGCACGCGCGATTTCAAGCAGACGCTGCTTGCCGTAGGGCAGATTGCGCGCTTCCTCTCCGGCGACATGCTCCAGGCCCACAAAACGAAGCATGTTGAACGCACGCTCACGCGCCGAGCGCTCTTCGCGCCGATATCGCGGACTCATCACGCCGACATCCGCGATGTTCGATCTGAACGTGTGATGCAAGCCGACGAGCACATTCTCCAAAGCCGTCATCTCGCCGAAGAGCTGCACGTTCTGAAACGTCCGAGCGATGCCCGACAGCGCAATCTTCGACGACGTACGCCCCGCGAGCGATTGCCCCTCGTATTCGATCGCGCCAGCAGTCGGGACATAGATGCCCGTCAGCACGTTCATCATCGTGCTCTTGCCGGAACCGTTGGGACCGATGAGGCCGTGGATCGTGCCGCGCTTCACAGTGAGATTCACATCGTTCAACGCCTTCAGGCCGCTGAACTGCATCAGCACGCCGCGCACGTCGAGGATCGTATCCGCGCCTTCCGTATCGACCGCCGCGACGGCATCGTCCTGGCGCGTATGGCTCGCGAGCTCATCGGTATCGACCTTCGTCACGCGCACGCGGCCAAGGTTCAGCGTCTTGCGCACGAAGCCGACGATGCCATCCTGCAGGTAATAAACGACGAGCAGGATCATCAGACCGAAGATGGTCAGACGCCAGTCGGTGAGCGCCTCGATCCAGAACGAAAACACCGCGAGTCCCGCCGTGCCGACGATCGGCACCGCAACGCGCTGCGGCGTCGTCGTCTTCTTCGCGAGCGCAAGCGCGGCGCCCGCGACGACGACGACCGCCAGCGCCGTCGCGACGACGCGGAAGTTGGAGATATCGTCGAGCAGCTTGGGTAACATGACGATCACCGTCGAACCGATGATCGCGCCCGTGCGCGTCTTGCGTCCGCCCATGATGATGGCGAGCAGGAAGAGGATGGTCAGTTCGAAGTTATAGGTGTTAGGCGAAATGTATTGCTCGGAATACGAGTACAGGCAGCCCGCGAGGCCCGCGAATCCCGCACTGATTACGAATGCAATTACCTTGTAGCGATACACCGACACGCCCATGCAGTCCGATGCGATGGGGCTGTCGCGCAGCGCTTCGAATGCGCGCCCGAGATGCGACTTCAGCACGCGATGCACGACGATCAGCGACACGACGAGCAGCGCCGCGACGAGCCAGTAGTACTGCACCTCATCGAGCCTGTGTCCCGCGAACATCGGCTTCGGGATCTTGAGACCCATCGGTCCGTTGGTGAGGAAATCCATCTCGTTGATGAGAATCTGGATGATCGTGCCGAACGCGAGCGTCACCATCGCGAGATACGGACCGGACACGCGCAGCGCGGGCAATGCAAGGATCGCGCCGAAGCCGGCTGTGATCAGAATCGAAAGCGGCGCGGTCAGATAGAACGGCATGCCGAGCTTGATGAACAGCACGCCCGCCGTGTATGCGCCCACGCCGAACAATCCCGCGTGACCGAGCGACACTTGCCCCGTGTAACCCACGACGATATCGAGCCCGAACAGCAGGATCGCGTAGATCATGATGGTTTCGACGAGGTGGATGTAGTACGGATTGCCCGACGCCACCGGGAAAATTGCGAGTGCGGCGAGTCCGACGAGCGCCGCGATCCAGTTCTTTGCTTTCATCGTCGCCGCCTCAGACTTTCTTGATCGCCGTCTTGCCGAAGAGACCTGCGGGCTTGACCGCGAGCACGATCAAGAGCAGCACGAGTCCCGGCACGTCCTTGTAGCCGGTGGAGATATAGAAGCCGGTCGTCGTCTCCGCGATGCCCAGGATCATCCCGCCGACGATGATGCCCATGCCGCTCGACAAGCCACCGATGATCGCCACGGCAAACGCCTTGAGGCCGAGCACCGCGCCCATCGTCGCGCCGGTCAATGTCAGCGGCGCGATCAAAACCCCTGCAAATGCAGCGGTCAACGACGAAAGCGCATATGAAAACGTGATGACGAGGCCGGTGTTGATGCCCATGAGCGACGCTGCATCGCGATCGTTCGCGGTCGCGACCACGGCCTTGCCGAAGATCGTCTTGCGGTTGAAGAACTCGACCGCGAGCATCATCACGAGCGCGCCGCCGACGACGAGCAGTTCCATCGGCAGCACGTTTGCGCCGAAGACCTTCAGAGGCGCTTCGGGCAGGGGCGAAGGAAAGCGCAGATCGTCGCGGCCCCAGACGTTTTCCGCGACGTTCTTGAAGATGATGCCGAGCGCGATCGTCGACATGATCCAGCCGAACTCGGACTTGATCTTGATGGCGGGCCGCACGCCGATGCGTTCGACGAACGCGCCCTGCGCGAGGCCGAAGAGACACACGAGCGGAATCATCAGCCAGTAGTTGACGCCAGCGGATACGAGCGTGAGGCCGACGAGCGCGCCGAGCATCAGGGCATCGCCCTGGCCGAAGTTCAGCGTGCCGGATGTGGCGAAGGTGAGTTGATAGCCGAACGCGATCACGGCGTAGATCATGCCGAGTGCTATGCCGCTATAGACGAGTTGAAGGAGGATCATGGTCGGTGTTTTTCTTGTGCAGGTCTGCGCTTCTTGAGATTCCTGATTTCGCTTCGGTCTATAGCTTTTGCGTGATGCTGTTTTGCTGGATCGCGTTTTCGTGTCGGCTCGGTGTCGTCGCCGGATCCCGCTCTCGCGTCGGTCTATTAGCACTGCCCCTGTGCGGGGCGGCACTCACTTTCTTTGCTGCTGCAAAGAAAGTAAGCAAAGAAAGCAGCTACTGATACGCCCGCGGTCACACGCAATTTGGGTAGTCCTCTCGTCCATCGTGGGCTGCCTAAGGAGTGCCCTCATGGGCCCCATCGAGCTTGGCTCGCGCACGGTCCGTGTCATCGCACCACACACCAAACTGGTTCAGCACCAAATAGCTCCGGCCCGCTTCGCGGCCGACCGGTCAATCGGGTCCGCGCGTGCTTCTCTACTAACGTCTCCATCTCACTGCAATCGCCGCCCTTTGGTTTCCCTTGCGGACCCGGCGGCAGCGCGTAGCGCTGTGCCGAAGCTCTTTCGTGCTGAACCAGCGGCCATCTAAAACTAGCTCGGCGGACCGTGCGCGAGCCAAGCCCGATGAGGCCTATGAGGGCACTCTTAGGCGAGTGCCATCGAGGACGAGAGAACTACCCAAATTGCGTGTGACCGCGGGCTTGAAGAGCTGCTTTCTTTGCCTACTTTCTTTGCAGCAGCAAAGAAAGTAGGTGCCGCCCCGCACAGGGGCAACGCTAATAGACCGACACGAACACGGGATCCGGCGATATAAAAAAATCAATTCGAAGCACTAGTGGTCTGCTTGGACCGCAGAGTCCCGCCGCCTTTCTTATCGGCGTCATACGCATAGATCACCCGCCCGCCCTTCACCTCCCCGATAACCGGCACATTCGGCGTAATAGCCTCGTGATCGCCCTTCGTAAAGGGCTTGTCGTACACCATCACGACACCTTCCACCTTAGTGTTCAAATTCTCGAGCGCTTCCTTGACCTTCGGCCCATCCGTCGTCCCCGCCTGCTTGATGGCCGCAGCAAGCAAATACACCGAGTCGTAACCTTGCGCAGCAGAGACCGGCGAATCGATCCGCTCGTTCTTCGGCTTGAATTCCTTCAGATAAGCCTCGATGAAGGCCTTGCGCTTCGGCGTGTTCGCTTCCTGAATGAAAGTCTGCGGCATGCGCGCACCTTCGCCGTTAGTGCCGGCATTGTCGATGTAATTGGCCATCGAAAGCGTCCAGCTACCGATCAAAGGCACCTTCCATCCAAGCTTGGCCATGCCGTTCGCGATCTGCGCAAGCTCGGGCCCGATGCCGTAAGTCAGCACCGCTTCCGCACCCGCCTCCTTCGCCTTCAGCAACTGGGCCGTCATGTCGACGTCCTTGATGTTGAACTTCTCCACGGCGACGGGCTTCACGCCTTTCGCGGCAAGCGCCTTTTCCAGATCCTCGCGGCCGAGCTGGCCGTAGTTGGTCGAATCGGCGAGAATCGCGACCTTCTTGAAGCCACGCTTCGTCACCGCTTCCTCGACGATCATCGGCGCCTGAATGCGATCGGCGGCAGCGTTGCGGAACACGTAGTTATCGGGCTGATCGTCGAATTGCTTCGTTACCACCGTGCCGGTCGCGACATTGTTGAACACCGGAATCTTCGCTTCCTGAAAGAAGCGCTGCGATGCGAGCGCTACGCCCGTGTTGATATAGCCGACAACCGCGACAACCTTCTCCTTGTTGATGAGCTCCTGCGCGATCTGCACGCCGCGCTCGTTCTTCGCTTCGTCATCGCGCTCGACCAGCGCGATCTGACGCCCAAGCACGCCGCCCGATTTGTTGATCTCGGCGGTGGCAAGACGCACGCCATCGCGCATGCTGACACCCATGGAAGACGAACCGCCCGTGAACGGACCATCGACGCCGATCTTGATCGGGTCGGCCGCGTGCGCCAACGAGAAAACGCCGAACGCGAGCGTGCTCGCAATGAGCTTCATCTTCATGTGTGTCTCCGTCGCCTGATTCGTTATTTGAAAGTCCCATGCAACGCGGCGAATTTCGCAATGCCTTTTAAACGCATTCCGCGTTATCGATTACATAGACTGTGAGCGAGTTTAGAAAAATGTAAGGATATGACCATATTCGGACATACCCGAAGAGCACGAGCGTTAGGCCACACCCAATGCATCGCAACTGTGCAAAGCCCGGCATAACCCGGAAAAGATGCGAATTTAGACAGCATCCCAAAGCGTTTTCATGGCTTTCGAAACGGAGAAAACAGCGGGTATACGCGTAACGCCAAAGAAAAAAACGCGCGGCATCCCGGAGGATGACCGCGCGTAACCTTGCGCACTCTTCAGGCTATCGCAGCGATGACAGCGTTTGCGCGATGCACTTGTTATCGCGGCGCACCGGTTTCGATCGCGTGCGCGAACTGACGCAGCACCGCGCCCGATGCATCGGTGACGGCCCAGAACGTCATGCCATCGTGATTCCAGCGCGCGAGCGCGTACCCATCGTCGGATTGCGTGACGACCGGCTCCGTCTTCGCTTCGCCCTTGCGCTCGGGAAATACGTACACGTCGATCGGATGCTTCAGGTAGCGATACACGACGACCGCCACCGGCCGATGATCGATGTAATCCAGCCGTCCGCCGACGAGCGCGAAGCCCGGACCCGCCGGATCGATCACCGGCGGCGCATAGTCGATCCGGCCGTTGAACCACGGCTTAACCGTGTGCTTGTCGCTGGACAACACGTCGATCGGACGATCCGACATCAGCGCGCGCACATGGCTCGACACGATCTCCTGCGCGATGGGCGAGCCCGTCGATACGGACGAGACGAGCGGCAGCGCCTGGAACCACAGCATCGTGCCGAGCACGAGCGCCGAGAGCGTCGCGCCCGCGAATGCGCCGCCGAAGAACGGCCACGGCGCGGCAAACGGATTGCGCGAGCCGCGTTTCGCCGGACGCGCCGGCTCGCGCCTGCACGCCTCTTCCTCGGCCTGAGCCCGCACGCGCGCCAGCACTTGCGTGCGCAGATGCACCGGCGCGCGCTGATACAGCGAACCATCGGTAAGCCTCGCATCGAGCGAGGCAATGTCGTTATTTTCCATTTCCCGACTCCTCTGCGTGACCCGGTCCCGCGCGGCGCACGAGGCGCACGCTCGGCTTGTCCTGCCCGCCCTGGGCCGCGCGCACCGCCCCCGCCAGCATCTTGCGGCCGCGCGCGAGCCGTGACATCACCGTGCCGATCGGCACGCCGGTCACGGATGCAACTTCCTTGTAGCTCATGTCTTCGAGTTCGCGTAACACCAGCACCTCGCGAAAGGCGATCGGCAGCGCCTCCAGCGCGCGATGCACCAGATGAATTTCGTCGCGGCGCACGGCGAGCGTTTCGGGATCGGCCGCGCCTTCCTCCGACCATCCCGGCAAGGCTTCGTCGCCGCCCAGTTCCTCGTCGTAGGGCGTCGCGTCGGCGAGTTGCACGCGCCGCCGCCACTCCGTGAACCACGTATTGCGCACGATCGCGAGCAGCCACGCACGCGCGTTCGCCTCCTCGCCGCCTTCGAATCCGCCGAAGAAGCGGAACGCGCGCAGATAGGCTTCCTGCACGACATCGTCGGCATCGTTCGCGCTTCCCGACAGCCAGCGCGCGAGGTTGTACGCGGCGTCCAGATGCGGCATCACCGTCGCTTCGAAGCGCGCGTGGACCGCCTCGGCGTCCGCCTGGCCGCGGCGCCCGGACCTGTCTTCTTTCGACCTGCCTGGCCACATCGCGCGGGTCTCCTTTCCACAATCACGTTCGGAAAACTTCGTTCGGGCGCGGCGGCATCGCTTTTCCGCGCCTTCCCATCCGTTACTCCTCACGCGGGCGCTTTATTCCCGTTTGCAACGGCGACTCAAAAAAATATAGCGGGAATATCCCGCCGCATTCGCTGGTTCGATGGACGGATGCCAACGCGATCCTGCCCGCCGCAACGGGCATCGCCGGCTTCGCGCCCATGCACCGAGCCGCCGTGGGCACGACTTCACCGATTCGAACGACAAGAACCGCGGCCGTCATCATCAAAGGAACCATCATGAAACCCGACCCGAACGCACTGCCGCCCGCGCAGCAACGCGACGAACTCGACGAGCACGGCAAGCGCCGCCGCACCGCACTTTCGTGCATGGCCTGGGCGGGCGCCGGCGTCATCTGGACGGTGAGCGGCGGCGTGCCCGTTTCGCGCCTGATCTCGTCGGCGGAAGCGGCCGAGCAGACCGGCTCGTTTAGCTTCGTGCAGATCAGCGACAGTCACATCGGCTTCAACAAGGATCCGAACACGGAGCCGACGAGCACGCTCGAAGAAGCCATCAACCGCGTGAGCGCGATGGAAAAACGCCCCGCGTTCATGATCCACACGGGCGACATCACGCATCTGTCGAAGCCCGCGCAATTCGACACGGCGACGCAGATCATCGGCAAGTCGGGCATGGACGTGCATTACGTTCCCGGCGAGCACGACGTGCTGGTCGAAGAAGGCAACGCGTTTTTCGACCGCTTTTCCGGGCAATACGGCAAAGGCAGCACGCGTCACTGGTACAGCTTCGATCAGGGCGGCGTGCATTTCATCGGCCTGACCAACGTGATCGACCTGAAGGGCGGCGGCCTCGGCTTTCTCGGCGATGCGCAGCTCGCGTGGCTCAAGGCGGATCTGCAGGGCAAATCGAGCAGCACGCCGATCGTCGTGTTCGCGCACATTCCGCTGTGGGCGTTGTATCCGCAATGGGGATGGGGCACCGACGACAGCGCGCAGGCGCTCGCGCTCTTGAAACGCTTCGGCTCGGTAACGGTGCTGAACGGCCACGTCCATCAGGTGGCGCAGAAAGTGGAGGGAGAGATGCGCTTTTATTCGGCGATGTCGACGGCGTTTCCGCAGCCCGCGCCGGGCGCACCGTCCGGTCCGGGGCCGATGAAAGTGCCATCCGAACAATTGCGCACGATGCTCGGCCTGCGCGAAGTCACGCATATCGCGGGACGCGGGCAACTTGCCGTCACCGATACGTCGCTCGCGGGGGTGCAGTCATGATCGCATCGACGATTGCGCACTACGTTTCGCCCGACAATCTCCGCCCGCTCGCCGGCAAGCTGCTGCGCCAGGCCGCGCTTGCGCTGGTCGTGAAAGGCGTCATCGGCGTGGCGATTCCGTCGGCGTGCGCGGCAGAACCCGCGCAACAGGTCGCGCTGGCGAACGCGCCGACCGTTTCCATCGACAACTTCGCGTTCAATCAGGCGACGATTACCGTGCCCGTCGGTACGAAGGTGACGTGGGTGAATCACGACGACATGCTGCATACCGTCGCCGACGAGGGAAAGAGCTTCAAGTCCGATCCGCTCGACAGCGGCGACAGCTTCTCGCATGTGTTCGACAAACCGGGCACGTACAAGTACTTCTGTTCGCTGCATCCGCACATGACGGGGACGGTCGTCGTGCAATGAGTCGCGTCAGCCGCGCGCCTTCGCGATCGCGGCGAGATTGCCCTCGCCGAATCCGTGATGCCCGCGCCGCTCGACGATCTCGAAGAACATGTCGCCGGGCTTGCGCTCGACGAACGTCTGCAGAAAAAGCTGCGGCGTGCCGTCTCCGAGAATCTCGCCGTCGACGAGAATGCCGCGCGTGCGCAGCTTTCCGATGTCGAGACCGTGGCCCGGCAGACGCTCGTCGATCTCGTCGTAATAGCGCGGCGGCGGCTGCAGGAAGCGCACGCCGCGCGCCATCAATGCATCGACGGAAGCGAAAATATCCGCCGATGCCAGCGCGATATGCTGCACGCCCTCGCCTTCGTGATCGGGCAGATATTGCTGCATCAGATCCGTGCGATAGGTGCCTTCCTCGTACACCGGAATGCGGATCGAGCCGCACGGCGAAAGCGTGACGGCGGAATCCTGCGAGACGTGCCAGTCCGGATGCACCTGATGAATCTCCGAGAAGTGCAGCACTTCCCGATAGAAATCGAGCCATTCCTGAATGCGGCCTGCGCCGACCGTCTGCGTGAAGTGGTCGACTTCGAGCAGGCCCGTGCCGTTGAGATCCGCGCGTGCTCCCGGAATCGGACGAAAGTCGATGTCGTAGATCGATGTCTCGCCGCTGTTCTTGCCTGGCCAGTGATCGACGAAATAGATATGCGAATCGCCGATGCCTTGAATCGCCGGAATCGCAAGCTCGTTCGGGCCGATTTTTTCGCCCTCGAAATCCCACGCGCCGTATTCGAGCGCGCGCTCGTGGGCGACCTGCGCATCGAGCACGCGAATGCCGATCGCCGCGATGCCGACGCCATGCGACTCGGCAAAGCGCGACGCGAACGAATCCGGCTCCGCGTTCAACAGAAAATTCATGCTGCGCTGGCGAAAGAGCGTCACCGCCTTGCTGATGTGCTGCGCGACGGGCACGAAGCCGAGCGTCTCGAACAGTCGGGCGAGCCCTGCAGGATCGGGGCTGGAAAACTCGACGAACTCCAGCCCCGCGATGCCGAGCGGATTGTCGCCGAGGTTCGAATCGGGCGTCGCGCGGGCGGAGGAAGAGGAGTCGGGCTGGGTCATCGGCAATACCTCGAAAATGTACGATCTGGTTCACGGACGCAAAACTACCACGACCTGCTGCTTCCGTGCGACCGGCGGCTTCATCCAAATGGCCGCGACGATGCGCCTAGAGTAGCGGCAGCGGGATTGCCGTGTCAAAGCCGGGGCCGCCCGACGCGTCCCGGCCGATCGTACGCGCCTTCAGGCGGCGAGGCGCGCCGCGCTCATCGACGGACGCTTCGCTTGCGGCGGAAACACGTTCCAGGTGCCGTCGTCATGGCGGAAGAAGATGATCGCGAGCGGGCCGCCCGGATGCTGCGCCTCGATGCAGACGTAGCGCGCGCCGGTGACATGCGAACGGCACAGACGCACGACGCGTGCCGGATGCGCGGCAGTCGGGGCGAGCCATTTGTCGACGGCCCAGTGCAGCGAGTTTTCGGTGGTTTGCATGATGGTCTCCTCGGAATCGATCGGCAAAACGTGAGGTTCAGGCTGCGAGCGCCACATTCATGCGGCGGCGGCGTTCGGCGGCGACATAGGCGCGGAAGAGTCCCGCCACGGCTCTGACGGCCGCGTGGGGATCGATGAAGCACGCTTGCACCTGACGGCTGCGGGCGCGGCCGTCGAGGCACCACGTAACGAAGTGCTCGCAGTTGTTGGTGAGCAGGTGATAGTTGTCTTCGCCGAGGCGGCTGCGGGCGCGGCGCACCGCTTCCATGCCGACGAACTTCGCGGCCGGGTTCTGGCGGATCGTGACTTCATGACCGGCGGCGAACTGCTCGACCGGGACTTCCTCGACCGGGCCGCGATGCAGCGACTTCGCGAAACCGGCATAGTGGATGACCATGCCGTTGCCGGCGTAGATGCCGTGATGTTCATAGCCGGAACGGCGCGTGACGAGTTCGGTGCCGAGCGCGGGTTCGTCGTCGAGCGAGAAGCCGTTCGCGGCGGCTTGCTGTTCGATCAGTCCGATTTGCTGGTTGGTTGACATGGCTGGCTCCGATTTTTCTTTGCCTGGCGCCAGGTGTTTGTTCGGCGCCGGGTTGCCTAGCCTTTTGCATCTTCCTTGCCAGTTTCGATAAGCCATTGATTACGTGTGGTTATTGCGGAATCGCGAGCGTGTTTCGACGGCGTTGTGTTTTTCATGGGCCAACAGTTTTCTTGCGTGTTTGTTGGACCTGCTGCACCAGAATTCGCGTCGTGCGGGCCGATCGGACGCGCGCCGCGTGTGTTGGTTATGCGGCGCGACGCCAACATCGCTTGTTGGCGACGATCCAACGGATGCGATTCGGCACCCTGCCATTTCGTTTGCGCCGATGCCGCCAGAACGCCGTCCCATCGGCGATTCGGACGCAATCTCCGCCATTTGGCGTGCGTCGGCATGGGCCTTGCATTGATCCGTGCGTCCTGCTCACAGGCCATCCCGGAGAAACGACATGTGCGCCTTGACCGTCAGCGATCTCGAATACGACCGCGTGCTGGATCACGCGGCGATGTCGGCCATCAGCGGCGGAGGCGGTGCGCCGTGGGTGTTCGGCTGGATCACGCCTTTCGTGGAGCGTTCATCGGGCGGCGGGGCCGCAGCCGGCGCGATTACCCTGATCGATGTGACCAACAACATCTACGCGGTCACGAACAACATCACCAATAACGTGACGAACATCACGGTCGGCCAGATGGTCAATCAGTTTCAGAACGTCGCGGTCAGCAATACGGGCAACGGCGCGACCCTTACCGTCAGCCCGAATTCGGTCGCGGGGAATCGCGCGGGCTAAAGCGGTGCAGATCAAGATTCGCTTCGGACGCGCGTTGGTACACAATGAGCGGGATCGTCCGCAAGGCCCGCCCGACGCCGCGTCACCCAGCATTCCGGAGGTTGCCGTGACCTTCACCACCGAGTTTCGATGGACATCCGCCGCCCGCACCGACACCGGCTGCGTCCGGCAGATCAACGAAGACGCGCTGCTCGATGCGCCCGAGCGCGGACTGTGGGCCGTCGCCGATGGCATGGGCGGCCACGCGGTCGGCGATCTGGCGAGCCGGATGGTGATCGAGAGCCTCGCGAAGGTATCGCCGGCGAACGATCTTGCGGGCACCATCGCCGCTGCCCGCGCGCGTCTTCTCGACGTGAACGACAAGCTGCGTGCGGAAGCGGCGCGGCGCCAGGTGTCGCGCATCGGCAGCACGGTCGTCGTGCTCGCTGCGCGCGATGGCGCGTGCGGTTATGTATGGGCCGGCGACAGCCGCATCTATCTGCTGCGCCAGGGACGGCTCGTGCAGCTCACGCGCGATCACAGCCACGTCGAGGAACTGAAGGCGCGCGGGCAACTCACGGCGGAAGAAGCGCTGCATCATCCGGCGCAGCATCTGATCACGCGCGCGGTCGGCGCGCTCGATGTGCTCGAACTCGACGAGAACACGCTCGCCCTGAACGACGGCGATACGTTCCTGCTATGCAGCGACGGTTTATCGAACGAAGTCAGCGAAGCCGAAATGATGAGCGAGCTCGCGCCGGGCAATTGCGATGTCGCCGCGCAAAGGCTGCTGGAAATCGCGCTCGCGCGGGGCGGGCGCGACAATATTTCAGTGGTCGTCGCGCATGCGGTCGATTTGATGGCGACGGATAAGACGCAGGTGAATCCGTCGATTTAAAGGCGGCTCAACCGCCCGCCTCCTTGTTCTTCTGCGCCGCCGCTCGAAACTCCTTCGAATGCAGCCCGTGCTTTTTCAAAAGCATCTGCAGATGCGAGCGGTTCATCTCGTACCGTCTCGCAAGCTCGGCCACCGTTCCGCCGGTTTCCTGCAAGCCTCGTTCGAGAAACGCGCGCTCCGCTTCGTCGCTGGCGACGCGCTTCGCTTCCGCGAGCGAGCTCGCCGTCGCGATTCCGTTTCCGCTCGCCGCCGGCCCGCCCATTGCGAGCGAGAGCGATGACTTCGGCCGTATATCGACCGGCAGATGATCGATGTCGGCCATATCGCCCGCAAGACACGCGAGGCGGTACACCACGTTCCGCAACTCGCGGATGTTCCCCGGATAGTCATAGTTGCGCAGAAAATCCCGTAGCCGCGGCGACAACTTCACCGGCCGGCGCTTCAATGTCGCGGCCGCTTCGTCGCCGAAATACGCGAGCAGCAGCGGAATTTCATCGCGCCGTTCACGCAAAGCAGGCAGCGTCAGATGAATGACGCTCAGCCGATAAAACAGATCCTCGCGAAAACGCCCCTCGTCGCAGAACTTGCGCAAGTTGCGATTCGTTGCCGCGACGATGCGCGTATCCACCGCGATGGGCTCGTCCGAACCCACGCGCTGAATTTCATGCGCTTCCAGCACGCGCAACAGCTTCACCTGCCCCTGCAAAGGCAGTTCGCCGATCTCATCGAGAAAGATAGTGCCCGTGTGCGCGCTTTCGAATTTTCCCTTGCGATCATTGCTCGCTCCGGTGAACGCGCCCTTGCGATGCCCGAATAGTTCGGACTCCAGCAGATTGTCCGGAATCGCGCCGCAGTTCACCGAGATATACGGCTTGTCGGCACGCGATCCGTTCGCGTGAATGACCTTCGCCATCAATTCCTTGCCGGTGCCGCTTTCGCCATCGATCAATACCGGCAAGTCCGTCGGCGCGGCTTTTTCCGCGATTTCCAGCGCTTCCAGCAACTTCGGGTTATCGCCGAACGTGCCTTCGAATACGAAGCTGCGTTCGATCAGCGCCTGCCGCCGCGCGCCCGGCGGAAGATCGCGCTTCGGTTCGGCGGCCGCCGCCTGCACGAAGCGCTCCTTGTGCGACAGTTGCATGACTTCGTCGCGCAGGGTGCTCGCCTGCCGCAACAGCTTTTCGATCTCGGGACGCTCGAGCCGCGAGGTCCATCGAAGCGTCGAGCGCAAGATCTCGATCTTCTCGATGAGCCCCGCATACGAAATCGCCGATGACGCGGGCGCGCTGCTATCGCTTTCCGGTTGGTCGAGTATTTTCATGCTGCGCTCAGTTGCTTTTGCACGAGTTGGTAGTACATGCCCTTTCTCGCGACGAGTTCGTCATGCTTGCCCTGTTCGACGATGCCGCCTTCGTACAGCACGAGAATCTTGTCGGCGCGCATGATCGTCGAAAGGCGGTGCGCGATGATGACCGCCGTGCGCCCTTTCAAAATCTCCTGCATGTTGCCGAGAATATTGCTTTCAGATTGCGTATCGAGCGCGGACGTCGCTTCGTCGAATACGAGCAGACGCGGATCGTGATACAGCGCCCGCGCGATACATAAGCGCTGAATCTGTCCGCCCGACAACCCTACGCCGCGCTCGCCGACCACCTGCTCATAACCGAGCGGCATCTTCGCGATGAACGCGTGCGCGTCGGCCATCTTCGCGACTTCTTCGATACGCCTTCTGTCCGGCGCTTCATCGCCGCTCGCGATGTTCTCCGCGATCGTCCCCGAAAACAGCAGGTTGCTCTGCATCACATAGCCGATCTGCGCGCGAAAGAACCCTTTATCGACGACGTTGATATCGTAGCCATCGACGGTCATCTTGCCTTCGCTCGGCGCATAGAAGCCGACGAGCAGTTTCGCGAGCGTCGTTTTACCGGAGCCGCTGCGCCCGACGATCGCAATCAGCTCGCCCGGCTTGATATCGAAGCTGATGTTCTCCAGCACGTAGGGCGCATCGCCTTCGCCATAACGGAAGTACACGCCGTTGAAACTGATATCGCCCTGCAGGTCGGGCAGCATGACGCGCTGCTGCATGTCTTCGGGCTTCTGCTCCGGCTCGATATCGAGCACGTCGCCGAGCCGCTCCATCGCGACGCCCGCATCGTTCAGCAGGCTCCACAAGTTGATGAGACCCATCAGCGGCGCGAGCACGCTGCCCATGTAGGCATTGAACGCGATCAGTTGCCCGATGGTCAGTTCGCGCGCAAGCACGAGATTCGCGCCGACCCATAACACGCCGATGGTCGTCGCCGCATTGAGCAACTGGCTGCACAAGCCCACCACGATATTGAAGCGCTGCGACTTGTATTGCACTTCGAGCGACTTCGCATACTTCTTTTCCCACTTGAGACGCACCGCGCGCTCGATACCCATGCCCTTCACCGTCTCGACGCCGCCGAGTGCTTCCATCAGATACGAACGCGCATCCGTTCCCGCTGAGAACGTTTCGCGCGCGTTCTGCTTGATGCGCGGCGTCGCGACGACCGTGAGCACCATCATCGGGATGACGAACGCGATCAGCAGCAACGTGAGCTTCACGTTGTAGAGGAACATGATCGTGAAGTAGATGAAGATCATCAGCAGGTTCAGCACGGTCGATACCGTCGATTCGGTGAGAAACGCGCGAATCGTGTGATTCTCCTGAAAGCGCGCGAACACATCGCCGGTCTTGCGCTTCGCGAAGAAGCCGAACGGCAGCGAGAACGTGTGCCTGAAGAACTGCGACATCATCGCGAAGTCCATGTTGCGGACCATGAAGTTCGCGAGATACGCGCGTATCGTCGTCATGAGCTGCGTGAACAGGCTCGCGATGATGAGCCCTGCGATCAGCACATGAAGCAGGTTCACGTTCTGATGCACGATCACGCCATCGAGAATGTTCTGGATGATGAGCGGCGGTATCACGCCCAGCACTTGAATGACGAAGGTCGCGAGAAAGAGATGCAGCAGGATCTTCTTGTACGGCTTCAGATAGCCGACGAAACGCAGCCACGGCGAACGCGACACGGCCTTTTGCGTAAGATCCTGCCCCGGCGTGAAAAGCAGACACGTCCCGCTCCAGCCGCGCTCGAACTCGCCGACAGTCATCTTCCTGAAGCCGATCGCCGGGTCCGCGACCCATACGTTCTCGCTCGACACGCCATAGACGATGATGTAGTGGTATCCCTCCCAATGCGCGATGAACGGCATCTCGAAGCCGCGCAACGATTCGAACGTGCACTGCACGCCGCGCGTCGTGAAGCCGAGCGATTCGCCGGCGCGTGCGAGTGAATCCAGCGTCGCGCCGGATGTCGTGACGTTGGCCAGTTCGCGCAGCTTGCCGAGCGTCATGTTGATGCCGTAGTGACGGCAGATCATCGCGAGACAGGCCGCGCCGCAATCCATCTCCTCCGCCTGCTCGATCCACGCGAAGCGCTTGATGACGCGCTCGCCCAGTTCGGGCTTCGTGTGCAGATCGAGCATTGCGGGCAGCTTGCGGCGCTCGGTGATCTTCTTCTGCCGCTGCAATTCGCGCTCGGTGAAGCGGATGCGCTCTTCGAGCACTTCGCGCAGCTTCACGTTTCGCTCGATGATGAAGTGCACGGTCTTCTCGGGAATCACGAGCAGGCGCGTATCGGTGCTCGCGATGGCGGAGGCCATCTGCTCCTGGCGCATCACGCAGGCCTTCTCGCCGAAGATCTCGCCGGGACCGAGCGTCGCGAGCACATGCCGCTCGCCGCCCTCTTCGCGCACGATCCGCACTTCGCCTTGCCGCACGACATAGAGACGCCGGTCGTCGCGCGACTCCTGCTTGAGAATCTCCTTGCCTTCCGCGACACGCTTCACGCCGACGCTGCGCACGCATTCTTCGAGTTCGGCCTTGTCGAGCTTGCCGCGCAGATCGAAGAGCTTTGCGACGAAGCCGCCCGCCGAGTTAATGGCGACATAGCTCGTGACGAAGGCGAGCGCGGCGGGATTCTTCGCGATGACGGGGTCGATCGCCGTGCGCGGGATGAACAGCAGCTCGGTCTTGCCGGAGGAGCGCACCGACGACTCATGGCGATAGTCGCGCAGCATCGCGATATCCGCGAAGGTCTCGCGCTCCTTCTTCACCCCCATGCTGATTTCCTTGCCGTGCTCTTCGGTGAAGATGCGCACGGACCCCGCTTTCACGATATAGAGTCCATCGGCCGCATCGCCCGCGTTGCACACGGTCTCGCCGAAACCGAAGCGCCGCGACTCCGCTTGCGCCGCGAATTGCTCGATTTCCTCGCGCGTGAAGGGCGAAAGAATCTCCACCGACGAAAGAAAGTCGGCAGGCGAATCAAGGCTCGATGGAGCGTCCATGTCGTGTCGCGTTCCGGTCGATCAGCGTGCTTCGATGACGTGTTCCTGCGCACGCGCCATCATCCAGTCTTCGCGCAGCAGGCGGCGAATTTCCGCGGACACGTCCTCGTCGAGCTTCGCCGGATACTTCGCCGTCACCGCGAAAATCTCATACGATGCGCCGTCCGCCGATACGAACGGCCCGAGCAGATCGCCGACCTCCGCGTTGAAGACTTTCGCCTCGACGTCCGGTTTCATCTGTCCGCGCATCACGCGGCCGATCACGCCGCCCGCGTCGCGCGTGTCGGCGAGCGAGTGCTCGCGCGCCATGTCGGCGAAGCTGTCGGGATCGTCGTTCAGATACGAGATCATTTCCTTCGCGCTGCCTTCGGTGTCGAGCAGGATATGACTGACTTCGATGCTGTCGAACTTCGGCGAGTTGAGCTGGAAGTACTCTTCGATCTCGCGCGCCGTGCCTACCTTGTCGAGCATCTTTTCCTGATACAGCGTGTCGGTGATGAAGACCTCGAACTCGTCGAGGCTCACATGCAGCGCATCGAGATAATTGTTCATGTCCGCCGCGCGATGCAGACCGCGAATGCGCCGGAACTGATCGGCGCGATTCTGGATTTCATCGTCGCTCACGGCGATACCCGACTTCTTCGCCGCGCGCACCGTGAGCTTGTCGCGCACGAGCTGCTCGATGAGACTGTCGAACTGACCATTCAACTTCAATAACCTGATGAATTCGCCGACGTCGACCACTTCGTCGTCGATACGCACAATCGCCGTCATATCGTTCTCCGTTCGGTTCCATGTTGAATTGCGCATCATGTTCGCGTTGCGGCGCCCGTGTAACCCCCCATATTTATCCCGCTACATTGCGGAACGGATCCAGCCCGAGATCGATGAGGCGCCGCTCGCGCACGACGATCTCAGCGGTCGCGGTCATGCCGTAACGCAGCGGATACTTCGTGTCCGCGATCTGATAGGAATCGCGATCGAGCGTCACGCGTCCTTCGTAGACGGGTTGCTTGCTCGTCGGGCTCGGCTTGGTCGCGGGCGAAATGAACGCGAGCGTGCCCTCGATCACGCCATAGCGCTGATAAGGAAACGCATTGAACTTGAGCTTCACCCGCTGCCCTTCGCGCAGAAACGCGCGGTCGTGCTCGGCGATCTCGATCTTGAGCACCGGCTTCGCATTGGCCGGCGCGATGCCGCCGAGCGGCGTGTTCGCCTGTATCTTGTCGCCGGGCTGCGTCGATGTCACGTCCGTCACCACGCCGGACACCGGCGCGAGAATCAACAGGAAATTGTCCTTGTCGATGTTCTCGAACTTGATGCGCGCGGCCGCATCCGCGACGAGGCGCGCGGTCTGTAGTTGCAAACGCAACTTGTCTTCGGTGCTCGCGACTTCGCGCATCGCGGCTTCGTATTGCAGACGCAGGCTCGTCGCTTCCTGACCGCTCGTTTCCAGTTGACGCTTGGCCTGCGTGAAATCGTGACTCAGACGGAAGTCGAGTTCCGCGAGCCGCGATTGCTCGACGCGATACGCGCCGTCCGCTTCGAGATAGGCATTGCGTTTCTGATCGACCTGCGCTTCCGCAATGCCGCCGCCGCCCGGCAACGCGAGCAGACGCTGAAAGCGGTCGAGTTCGACCTTCGCGGCATCGCGGGCGCGGCGCGCGTTTTCGAGCGTGCTGCGCGCTTCCTGCAACTGCGCCTTCTGACCTTCCGCGAGCTTGCTCGTGCCTTCGGCCACGCGCTGCTGATGTTGGTGCTCTTCCACATCCATCTGATCCTTGAGCGCGGCGATCTTGCGCTCCATCAGCAGCTTCTTTTCGGGGAACTGCTTCCATTCGCGCTCGGCATCGTCGAGCTTGAGCTGCGCTTCGAGCGCATTGGTCGCCGCTTCGATCGCACCGCGCGCATTCAGGCGCGCGACGACATCGTCCTTGCGCACGGGCTGCCCTTCGGCGATATAGAGATCGGCGAGCTCGCCGTCGATCGGCGCATAGAAACGCCGCACTTCCGATTCCGGCGCGAGCGTGCCTTGCGCCGTCACCATCACGTCCGCATGGCCGACGAACGACCACACGAGCGCCGACGCGACGAGCGCCACCATCGCGAAGACAAGGCCCTGCGTGAGCCGCGCGGGTTCCGCCGTGAGAATCGCGATGCCTTCGGCGCCGTGTTCGCCTAGCGCCTCCGACAGCGGCTTAAGGTGTGCGTCTCTCTTCACTGCTCGTGCCTCCGCCGATCAGACTCAGCTTGGTATTGAGAAGCCCCGGTTCGAGCACCATCCGCAGATCCTGCAGCGAACGCCGTTGCAGATCCGCTTCGGTGTCGATCTCATTGGCGAGCGCGGTCCACTTCGCCGTCGCGCTGTCCGCCTTCACCTGCCGGAAAATACGCATGCCGCGCGTGGCCGCGTCTTCCGCGTCGGACAGCAGCCGTGCCTGCGTCCGGAACACATCCGACACGCCCGATTCGAGCCGCTGCGATCCGCCGATGCCGCCGTTCGTCCGATACTGCTGCCACGACGTTTGCGCCTGCGTCATCAACGCTTGCGCGCGGGCCGTCGCCCTGTCCTTCAACGCGGTGAATTCGGGCGCGACGGCTTTCGCGTAGAACGCGTCGCTCTCGAGATCGAGCGTCTCGTAGAACGACAGCAGCGCGTCTTCGTAGCCCTTCGAGCCGCGCGCCTTTTGCAGCTCGGCGAACTGCGCGGCCACGGCTTTCTTGTGCGCGAGTTCCTTCTGCACGGTCTGCGTCCACGAGCCTTGAGGCAGCTTTTGCAGCGCGTCGATCGCCTGCGCGCTCTGTCCGCGATTCCATGCATCCGCGACGCTCGTGTATTGCGCGAGCACGTCGGGCGGCGGCAACTGGCTCGCGGTCATCTGCCGAAATTTTTCCTGGAACGGCGGCGTCGAGAAATGGGCCTCGCTGACCGAACCCGCGAGCGGCGCGAGGCTCGCACCGTTGATGCTGCGTCGCAAGCCCGCGTAGGCATCGAGATCGGCGCGCACGCGATCGAGACCCGCGAGCCGCGGATACTTGTCCGCATATTCCTTCAACGCCGCGCCGATCGCATCGGGATCGTCCTGGCCGAGATTCTTCGCGATGCTCGCATCGAGCCTCTCGATGGCCGCGAGATACACCGAATCGTCGCTTTGCAGCTTGCGCAGATGACTCAGCGCGAGCGCGTACGGATCGCGGAACTCGGGCACATAGCCCGCGATGCGGTCCAGATCGCGCTGATGTCCCGCCGCGTCCGCTTCCCAATGCTTCAGGATTGCGCCGATGCGCGGCTCGTCGCCGTACATGCGGATCGGCGCTTCGGCGCCGCCACGGCTCATCACAAAACTTTCCAGCTTGCCGATCCATTCGAGTTCGTCGATAAGCGAATGCACGTCTGCGTTGTGCTCGCTGAGCGAACGCATCTGCGCGATGATCGCGTCCGCGTTCGCGAAATCGCCCTTTTTCAGTGCAGCAAGCCAGCGCGGCACGTTCGACTTGAGCACGGCCTCGGTGTTCATCGACGTGAACGGCGCGTCCTTCGGATGCGTCTTCAGATATTCGTTCGTGACGGCCGCGGCCTCGGCGTACTCGCCGTGCTCCATCAGCGATTTGGCCTCACGCTCGTTCGAACCGCTATAGAAAAGCGCGCCGCCGACTGCAACGAGCGCCGTCAGCACGCACGCCACGATGATGCGCGTGCGGCGCGCGGCGCGCGCATCGTCGTTCGCGAGCACACGGCGCAACTCCGACACGAAGAGCCCGAACTTGCTGCGCTTCGCGGCGCGCGCGTCCGGGCGCTTTTCCTCGGCGGGTGTCGGCTGCGCCTCTTCGTTGACTTCATCCTCGCGCGCCGCGGCCTGATCGACGCAGAAGATGTCGAGAAACGAATGCGCCGAGCCGACGAAGGTCGTCTTGTCGCTGTCGGATTCGTCGTCGTGCGATGGCGCGGCGACCTGCGCGACAATTTCCGTGAGCGTCGATTCGCTTTCGTCGCCGTGCAGATGCACCACGTACGCGAAGTGCGTTCCGCCGAACGCGACGGTATCGCCGTTCTTCAGTTCGACCGCCGACGCGCCGAGCCGCTCGCCGTTCACGAACGTGCCATTGGTGCTGCCGAGGTCTTCGACGAACGGCGCGCCGCTCTTGATGAACACATGCGCGTGGCGCCGTGACACGTAATTGACCTGATGCGGATACTCATCGCGATAACGCGAAAACGTGTCGTCGGTCTTGCTGACGAGAAACGGAAACTGCGCGAGTTCGATCGGCCGAAGACCGAGATCGTCGCGCTGCGGCGTAAGCGTGAGGCCGATTGGTTTCGGCGCATTCGGACGCCGCGCGCGCGGCGCGAACTGCACGCGATACGACAGCTTGCTGCCGAACGAAATGACATCGCCGCTTCGCACGCGCGCGGGCGTCTCGCGCACGGGCGTGCCATTTACGGCCGTGCCGTTCTTGCTGGCGAGATCGGCGATATAGACGAACCCGTGCTCGATGAAGATGCGCGCATGACGGCGCGAGAGCTGCGCCACGGCTTCGGGCGGACTCGTATCGAACGGCGCTTCGGCGCGGCCGATAGCGAAGAGATTTTCGTCGATACGGATCTCCGTGAGTCTCTCCGCCAGCTCGCGCGCAAGCTCGCCATGCGGCGCGGGCTTCAGGACGACGTCGAACGCCTCGCCCACGCTCGGCTGCGGATCCGCCACGGAAAAGCCTTGAGCCATGTCCATGTCACGAGGTACGTCCAGCCGCTGCCGCCGACGCGCCAGAGGATTGCCCGGCAACGTCGGGCGCATGGACAAGTTGGACCGCGCCGTAATCGAAGTCATTTGCAGCCGGCGGCTGTTGAGAGTTTAAGTCACGCATCGTCGTAGTCAATCGTGCTGCACCGCTGCATCACGCCATCCATGAGCGATTCGGCACGATCGTTAGCAATTCATATTATTAATTTGGTGCACATTATTCATGGAGTGCTTCACTTCAATCCGTCCTTGCTTGCGCTTTGTACATCGACGGTCGGCCAGCCGCCGCCGAGCGCCTTATAAAGCGTCACCGTGTCCGACAGAATTTGCTGATGGTTCGCGAGCAGCGCGAGTTGCGCCGCGAGCAGCGTGCGCTCCGTCTCGAACACCTGAAGCTGCGAGATCACGCCCTCTTTCAGTTGCGCGTCGATCTGCGCGGCGACGATCGTCAACTGGTCCACTTCCTGTTGCAGCTCGACGCGCTGCTTCGTATGCGAATCGAGATTGACCAGCGCGTTCTCCACTTCTTCGAACGCGTTCATCACCGTGCTGCGATATTGCTGTTCGGCCACCGTCGTCTGCGCCTCGGTCGTCTTGACGTGAGCGCGCACGGACGGATCTAGAATCGGGATATTGATGCTCGGCACGAAACTCAGCGTGAAGATCTTCAGGAGATCGGTCAGTTGAAAGCTTGCAGTGCCCGCGCGTCCAGTCAGGTTGATGGTCGGCAGTTGCGCGAGCTTCGCCTGGCCGACGAGGTCATACGCTTCGAGCACGCGATATTCGGCCGCGATCAGATCGGGGCGACGCGCGAGCAACTGCGATGGCAATCCCTCCGGCACCGGCGGAATCTGCACACGCTTTTGCAGCTTGCCGTCGGGCATCCGGAACTCGCCTGCCGGCACGCCCATCAGCGTCGAGAGCGCGTTGTTCGCGAGATCGCGCGAGCGGCGCAACTCCAGCAACTCGCGCGTCAGCCGGTTGAGTTCGGCGCGCTGCGTGAGCACCTGCGTCTTCGGCACGAGGCCGTTCTTCTGCATGCCTTCGAAGATCGTCAGGATCTGCTGGTTGGTCGCGATGGTCTGCTTCTGCTGATCGATCTGATCGTCGAACTGGAGAATCTGGAAGTACGTCGTCGAGACGAGTGCGACGAGTTCGAGATAACCGGCGCGCCAGTCGGCCTCGGTCGCGCGGAATTCGGCTTTCTGCGCCTGCACGCCCTTCTCCACCGAGCCCCAGATATCGATGTCCCAGCTCACCTGCGTCGCCAGGTTGTACTGCTTCGAGAACTGCTGGCCGGTCGTCTTCTCGAAGCTCGCGCCCGCGCCGAGATCCATCGACGGCAACGCGCCCGCGCGCGCCTCGCCGATCTGCGCGCCCGCCACCTGGATGCGCGCGGCCAGCACCTTGATGTCGAAGTTGCCGCTGATGGCCTTTTCAACCAGCGAGTCGAGATACGGGTCGTTGAACTGCTTCCACCAGTCGGGCCGGATCGTGTCGGATGCGGCGACCTTCGCTGCGTCGGTCTTCGTGAAGGCGGTTTTCTCGGGCGTGTCGGGCCGCTGATACGTCGGCGGCGTCACGTCGATGCAGCCCGAAAGCAGCGCGGCTGCAACCAGCCCTAACGATGGCAACAAGGCTCGCACGATCTCGCTCCCGGTGAACGCGCACCGACGGTCAGTTTCATAGGTGAGAAGCACGGCGCCGGCCGTCCGGTCATTCAAGTAAATCACACGGCGCGCCGCGACTCCATACGGGTTAAGTCACGTTGCGCGCGCGTGCTCTTGAGGCACGTCGCGCGTCGTCGTGACGCGGTCCGGCGACGGATGCGACCCGCGCGCGAACCACTACGCCCGATGCTGAGGGCGGTGTTACGGCGAAGCTCCCCGCGCCCCGCCTTTGCTGCGACTACCTCGATGCTTACCGCACCGATATCCGGTTCATTCCTCGCGACGTTTCGCTTATGCGAGATCGCCCGCGATGCCGAAGTTCACGTTGGCGATGTTCTTCGCGCTCTGCGTCGGCGTGACTGTCGACTGCGACTTCAGCGCTTCGGCGAAGGCGATGTTGCTGCCGTTCTGATTGAACGTCGTCTGCGTCTGATTGATGATCTGCTGCGGATTGAACGGCATCGAGAGCGTCGTGCCGTTCATCGAGATGAAGCCGGGAAACAGGACCGCGGAGCCGCCGCGCACCGCCGACATCGCACGCGTGTCGAGATCTTCGGTGACGGGAAGGTCCTTGATGGTCAGCGTCTTCATTTCCGCTCTCCTTGGGTGCGCGTCGCGCATTCGGTGGTGGCTCGGAGCAACTTGTCTGCTCGCCGCCATTCAATGCACAGGCTGTGCCAATCGCGTCATACGTCATGCGTTTTTCTCTGCGCGCCGTGCTGCATATGGGCTGCGCCGATTTACGCTGCATCTGTCCTTCTAAGCCGATGATGCTGCCCGCCCGACACTTCCGATCTTCACTGTCGGTTGCCCGGCGACACCCGTGCGATTTGCAGGGGACGAACGACCCCCTCCGCGATACGCACGCGGATACGAGTTGGATGAAAGCAACCGGGAAAGGCGCCGCTCGATGCATCACGCGGCGCCCGGACTTACTTGACGTAGATCGTGATCTTTCGGGAATAGACGGGCGGGTTATGCGGTATGTGCTTGTCATCGCCCATCAAAAGCTGAAGCGTGTGCTTGCCCGGCGGCAGTTCGATCATCGTTTCGGTTTCACCGGCGCCGTAGTGCAGATGATTGCGATCCGATGGAATCTCCTGATCCATCGGCGGCAGGTCCACATCGATCAGCAAATGATGATGCCCCGTGTTCGGAAACTTCACGCCGCGCGGCGCGACGCCCATGAAACGCAGCCCGAACCAGACGCGGAACGGCTTGCCCGCGGGCACGGTCTGGCCATCGTTCGGAAAGCCGATGTACGCATACGCGTTGGCCGGCGCGGGCGTCGTCCCGGCGAGTGCATGAGGCGCGGCGAACGCCGTCGCGAGCGTGGCGGCGACGAGGAGCGAACGCGGCAGCGCGAGCGCATCAGCGGATCGTTTTTTCATGTCATGTGCCCTCGGCAAGTGCACAGCTCATTTCACGATGATCGTGATCTTCTTCGAATACACCGGCGGGTCGTGCGGAACGTGGTTGTAGTCGCCCATCAGCAACTGCAAGGTGTGCTTGCCCGGCGGCAATTCGAGGCGAGCATCGGTTTCGCCCGCGCCGTAATGCAGGTGATTGCGATCGGACGGGATCTCCTGATCGAGCGGCGGCAGATCGGTATCGACGAGCAGATGGTGATGCCCCACGTTCGGCAGATCGACGCCCTTCGGACATACGCCCATGTTGCGCAAGCCCATGCGCACCCATAGCTTGCCGCCCGTGATCACGGCCCCGTCCGGCGGCCAGATGATGTAGGCCTCGGCGTTCGGCGGCGCGGGCGTGCGGGCACGCGCGGCGGAAAACGACGAATCGGCGGCCAATGCGGCCAGGGAAGCCAGCGCGCCAAGCACGGTTCTTCTCAGCATGTTATGCACGCCTCTCTCGTTGAAAGGCCTCGCGGATGGGCCAGGGAAATCGCTCCGGGCACGGACGAACGCTCGTGCTCGAGCGCGATGCGGATTACCTGATGCTGCGTCGCTGGTTTTTAGATTAGGACGTAACGTTTAAAAAAGATACGGTCACGCGGGGGGCCTGATTAACCTCATGACGGATACCTCCTTTCAGGGGATTAAGCGGCGTCTGAGCGCGTGCTATCGTTGTTGATGCCGTACCCGAAGCGTTGGCATCGCACGCGAATGCAGTGCGATGCCCTCCACTCAAAGCCGGACGGACAGGGTGTGAACATGTGGCGAACTCTTCTTATCGCGAGCGTTGTCCTGACGATCGGCCAGACGCTCGTCTCAGCGAACGCGGCATCGGTCACAGCGCCGCCCTCTTCCCCGATCTCGACGATCGCACACGCGCCCCGTCATCTCGCGCTCGTGATCGGCAATGCCGACTATCTCGATCAGCCGCTCGCGAGCGCATCGCGCGATGCCGACGACATGAGCATCGCCCTGAACGCGCTCGGTTTCGACGTCACGCGCCGCACGAATCTCGACGAAGCCGCGATGCGCCAGGCACTCGATGCGTTCGCCGCGCGCCTCGGCCCCGACGATACGGCGCTCGTCTATTTCGCCGGCCACGGATTGCAGGCGGGCGGCGATGCGTGGCTCGTGCCGCTCGACGCGCGCGAGCAACGCCCCGCGACGCTCGTGCGCGATGCGATTTCCGCGCGGGACATCGTCGAGCGCATTACGCGGGCGCGGCCGGACGCGGCGAACATCGTCGTGCTCGACATGTGTCTCACCGATCCCTTCGAGACAACGCGCGCGCGGACGTGGACGCTGCCGCCGCGCACGCTCGTCGCGTATGCGGCTGCGCCGGGCGATGCCGCATCCGAAGACGCGCGCAACGGGCGCTATACCGCGGCGTTGCTGCACGCGTTGGGCGCGCGGTCATCGGTGACGCCGGCGGCGTTCGCTGCGGCGGCATCGGATGTCGCGCGGGCATCGCATGGCGCGCAGCGGCCGTGGGTCGCGTCGACGCTCGATGACGGCTTCGCCATCGCCGATACGACGTCGAACATGCGTATAGCGGACGCGACCGCCATCGTGCCTGCCGAATCCGCCAGCATCGTCCGCACGCGCGGCATTCTGCCGAAAGACAGCAACGAGCAGTACGAACTGACGTTCTGGGATTCGATCAAGGACAGCACCTATCCGAGCGATTACGAAGCCTATTTGAAGGCTTATCCGAACGGCCGATTCGCGGCGCTCGCGAAGGCGCGCATCGAGCGTTTGCGCGCAGCCGGAAATGCAAAGCCCGCCGCTTCCGCGCCACCTGCCGCGACCGCCGCACCGGCCGCACCCGCACCCGCACCCGCGCCGAAGCCGACGCCCGCGCCGTCCGCGCCGGCTACCGCTGCCGCGCCTGAAAAACCGCGCCCGAGCACGGCGGCAGCGCCTGCCGCGCCGCCCGCCGCCGTGACCACCAAACCGGCCGCCAAGACGGCGAGCGGCGGCGAGATCAAGGATTGCCCGGCGTGCCCTGTGCTGATCCCGATCGCGGCGGGCAGCTTCACGATGGGCAGCAACAACGACGATCCCGCCGAGAAGCCGCCGCATCGCGTGTCGGTCGGGCGTGCGTTCGCCATCGGCAAATACGAAGTCACCGTCGAGCAATGGAACGCCTGCGCCGATGCGGGCGCATGCACGCGCGTCGCGCCCGAAGGCGAATCGACGCCGCCCGGCAACGCGCCGATGCGCAACGTGAGCTGGGACGACGCGCAGGTCTACGTCAAATGGCTGAGTAAGGTGGGCGGCAAGCCGTATCGCTTGCCGACGGAAGCGGAATGGGAATACGCCGCGCGCGGCGGCACGCAATCGACGTACTGGTGGGGCGATCAGATGAAAAAAGGCACCGCCGACTGCAAGGATTGCGGCGATCCGTACAAGCCCGAAGCGCCGACGCCGGTCGGATCGTTCGCCGCGAACCCGTACGGCCTCTACGACATGAACGGCAGCGTCTGGGAATGGGTCGCCGACTGCTGGCACAGTTCCTACAAGAACGCGCCCGCCGATGGCCGCGCCTGGGACGATCCGTCGTGCAGCGTGCGCGTGATTCGCGGCGGCTCGTGGCGCGAAGGCGCGGCCTACATGCAGTCGGCGACGCGCTTCAAGTACAGCTCGAGCGTGCGGCAATCGCAGAACGGCTTTCGCGTCGCGCGGGACATGGAGTGAGGTCTATCCGCCCAGCGCTTTCAGGATGATCTGCGCCTGCGTGTCCCGCTCGATTTTCTTGAGCAGCGGCAGCGCCGCCCGAAAATCGTCGGGCGTGCAGACTTGCTTGCCGAAGCGGGCGTCGAGCGTGCGCGATATCTGGATCACGTTGGTCGACGGATCGAACACATAGCGCGCGCGATAACGAAAAACATCGCTTGTCAGATCGAGATCGTCGGGCACTTCGGCGACGTGCGTCGTCTTCGGCAGCGTGATCTGCGCGGTTTCGTCGAACGTGCCGCCGATGCACAGATACGGCTGCGTGCGCGTGCGCTCGGCGAGCCAGTTGCGCACCGCGGTCGCGATGCCGCCCGACAGGCTCGACAGCGCGGGCAATGCCGTCGTGCCCGTCGGCCAGACGATGTCGTCGAGCGTGCCGCGCAGCGTCGTCGCGAACGGGCCGCCGGTTGCATCGACGTCGCTCGTCGTCAACGCCCCCGCGCCGCGCAGATTCGTGTAACGGAGCCGGTCCGCCGCGATCTGGTCGCGCCGTTGCGCATTCGCGAGACGCAGGTTGATCCGCTCGATTTCCGCGCTCCATCCCGCGTCCTCGACCCAGTAGGCGAAATTCGCCTCGCCCTTGTCCGCGACCTCGATCTGCAGCCGTGCCGTGCGCGCGAGCGGCTGCGTCGCGGGCGTGCGGGCCAGCGCGCCGGTATTCACGAGCAGCGCGGGCCGGTCCATGTCGGCGAGCGGCAGAAAGCCGAATTCGACGCTCGCCGCCGTGCTGTCCGCGAACACGTTCAGATCCGGCAGCCAGGTGACGATGTGGTTGATCGCGCCCGATCCGTAACCCGGCACCGACGGCAGCGTATAGACCGAACCGAGCCCGATGAGCGCGGGCTCGTTGCGAATGCCGACGGCATCGAGCAGCGCGCCGTAGAGCGCGACGTGATCCTTGCAATCGCCGTAGCGATTCGCGAGCACGTCCGTCACGCGATGCGGCACGGCCGGACTCTGCCCGATGAACATCGCGACGTAGCGGATATGGTGACGCACCCAGTCGTAGAGCGTTTTGGCTTTGGCGCGGTCGTCGGCGGCGTTTTGCGTGAGCGATTGCGCGAGCGCGCGGATCGCGGGATCGGTCGCGCCCGGACCGGCGGCGGCGTCGCGGTAGGCCTTCGCGAAGCTCGCGTAATCGGGAAAGGTCGTGACCATCAGCCGATCGCCGTATTGCGCATAGCCCACGGAGCCGCTTTCGATGCGCGCGAAACGATCGTGCCGGTACGTGAACGCGTAACGCGTGCGCCCGTTCGCCGTGACGGGCGGCTCGGCGACATAGCCGCGCGCATCGGCATAAAGCGGCTTGTCGGCGGGCAGATCGAAGACGAGCGTCTGCTGCACGACGGGCCGCTGCCCCGGATCGACGTAATAGTTGAATTGCCCGGGAATGACCGCCGCCGCCTGGCTCTTGCGAAAACGCAGATGCACGGTCGAGCCGATGCCCATCGCCGGAAAGATCACCGCGCGCAGTTTCGCGTCCTGAAACGTCGGCGCGCCCGCCGAGCGCGGCTCCTGAACGTCGCGGATCTGATCCGGCGAGACGTCGTGGCGCGCGCCGCTCGCATCGATCGAATAGGCCTCGACGATCTCCACCTTCGACACGCTCTTGTCATACCAGACGTAGCGCTGCGCGATTTCGTCGACGCCCGCCGACGTGTTCGCGCGCAGCACGGTGATGTCGTCTTCGGTGAGCGAGCCGTCGCTCGCGACGACGAACTCGTGAACGTCGCTGACGATCGTCGACGGGTCTTCGTCCGCCGCGACCGCCGCGCACGGCCACGCGCACGCGAACGCGATGTAGCACGCCATCCGGGAAATGTTGCGACGTGCCATGTCGAAGTGTCCGCGCCGCGCAAGGGAAAACTCATCGTACAGGAGGACATGGCGGCCGCGCACGCCCGTTCAACCGGATCAAAAGTGCGACGAATCCTGGGACGAATCGAAGCGCGCGACAATTTGTATCATATTGCGATACAATTTCACGATTGTCGCACGCTTGCTTTTCGCGCCCTCGATCCGGCCAGCCAGTGTGACCTTCCACTGACTCTTCCCGGAACGCTGAAAAGTGACGCGTATCGCATTGCTTCGCTGGCTCCAAGGCTTTCTTCCCGCTCCGGTCACGCTGCGCTGGACCGAGCGATTGCGCGCGGGGCTCGGCGCGCTGATCGGCATTGCGCTGACGGGCGGGCTGGCGCATCTGCTGATCGGCGATGCATCCGCGATTCCGTATCTCATCGCGCCGATGGGCGCGTCCGCCGTGCTGCTCTTCGCCGTGCCCGCGAGTCCGCTCGCGCAGCCGTGGTCGATCATCGGCGGGAACATCGTGTCGGCGACGGTCGGCGTCAGCTGCGCGATGTTCGTTCACGATCCCGTCGACGCTGCCGCGCTCGCCATCTGTCTCGCGATCTGCGCGATGTTCGCGCTGCGCTGCGTGCATCCGCCTTCGGGCGCGGTCGCGCTGACCGCCGTGCTCGGCGGGCCGTCGATTCACGCGCTCGGCTATGGCTTCGTGTTCGCGCCGGTGGCGATCCAGTCGGCGGCGCTGCTCGTGTCGGCGATCGCATTTCACGCGCTCACCGGGCATCGCTATCCGCACGGCCACGCCGCGCCGAAACCCGCGGTCGCGCCGCCCGGCGCCGACTCGTTCACGCGCGCCGACCTGCAGGCCGTGCTGTCGCGCCGCAGCGAATTGCTCGACGTCGATCCGGACGATCTCGAAGCGCTGCTTCGCGAAGCGCAGTTGCAGGCCTACGCGCGCCGGTTCACGGAGTTCACGTGCGCCGACATCATGTCGCGCGCGATCGTCTCCGTCACGCCCGAGACGAGCGCGCAGGCGGCGCTCGCGCTCATCGACAGGCATCAGGTGAAGGCGCTGCCGGTGATCGACGCGACGCGCCGCGTGTGCGGCATCGTCACGCGCGCGGACCTGGCGCCGGTGCGCCGCGACGGCATCGGGCAACGCGCGCAGCAGGCGATCGAGCGGCTGATGCGCGGTCCGTCGACGACGCCGCCGCTCGTCGCCTCGCTGATGACAACCGACGTCTGCACCGTGAAGACGAGCACCGCCATCGCCGATCTGGTGCCGATGTTCGCGCACTTGGGGCATCACCACATTCCGGTGGTCGGCGCGCACGATCAGCTCGCGGGCATGATCACCGAAGCCGATCTGATCTCCGGCCTCTATCGACAATCGTTCGCGGGCGAGCGCAAGACCGCCTGAGCGCGTCCACTGAAATCCGATGAACACTCCGCGCAAACTCGACAAGCCGGACTTCGAGCAACTGTCCGAATTCCGCTATCAGATGCGGCGCTTCGAGCGCTTCTCCGAGCAGGCCGCGCAGAACGAAGGCATCACGCCGCTGCAATATCTGCTGCTCCTGCACATCAAGGGCTATCCGGGCCGCGAATGGGCAACGGTCGGCGAACTCGCGGAGCGGCTGCAATCGCATCATCACGGCGTGGTGGCGCTGGTCACGCGCTGCGAGGCGGCCGGGCTCGTGCGACGCGCGCAGAGCGAAGAGGATCGCCGTCAGGTGCGAGTGCATCTCGAAGCGCGCGGCGAAGAAGTGCTCACGCGCCTCGCCGCGCTGCATCGCGCGGAGATCAAGTCTCTCGATGGCGCGTTCCGCGTGCCGCAGATCGATTTCTGAATTCCTGGAGCGCCTTCATGGACCATCACAAACGTGACTTTTCGGTCAACGACCGGCTGCTGAAGATATGCGGACTCGCCGCCGTCATCGGCGGCATCGCCACGCTCGCGGCCGTCGTGCTCCTTGCGCTCATCCATCTGTTCACGAACCTGTTTTTCTTCGGCACGCTTTCGCTCGAGGACAACTCGCCCGCGCTCAATACGCTCGGGCCGTGGGTGATCGGCATTCCGGTGATCGGCGGACTGATCGTCGGCATGATGGCGCGCTTCGGCTCGGACAAGATTCGCGGACACGGCATTCCGGAGGCGATCGAGGCGATCCTGTTCGGCAAGAGCCGCATGTCGCCGAAGGTGGCGATCCTGAAGCCGCTGTCGTCGGGGATCGTGATCGGCAGCGGCGGGCCGTTCGGCGCGGAAGGCCCGATCATCATGACGGGCGGCGCGCTCGGCTCGCTGATCGCGCAATGCATCGACGTGACCGCCGCGGAGCGCAAGACGCTCCTGGTCGCGGGCGCAGCGGCGGGCATGACGGCCGTGTTCGGCACGCCGGTCGCGGCGGTGCTGCTCGCGGTCGAACTGCTGCTGTTCGAATGGCGGCCGCGCAGCTTTCTGCCGGTCGCGCTCGCTTGCGCGGTCGCGGGCTTCGCGCGCGCGGCGGTGTTCGGTACGGGCGCGCTCTTTCCGCTCGAAACGCCGCCGCCGCACATGATTTCGCTGCTTTCGTGCCTCGTGGCCGGGCTGTTGTCGGGCGCGCTGGCGTCGGGGCTGTCGGCTGCGCTCTACAAGCTCGAAGACCTGTTCCACAAGCTGCCGATTCACTGGATGTGGTGGCCGGCGCTCGGCGCGGTGATCGTCGGTATCGGCGGATATCTCGAGCCGCGCGCGCTCGGCGTGGGCTACGACGTGATCGGCGATCTGCTGCATCAGCACATCGCGATTCAGGTGGCGCTGTCGATTCTCGCCGTGAAGGCGATCATCTGGGTCGTCGCGCTGGCTTCGGGCACCTCGGGCGGCGTGCTCGCGCCGCTATTGATGCTCGGCGCGGGCCTCGGCACCGCGCTCGGCGCGATCCTGCCCGGCCACGACACCGCGCTCTGGCCGCTCGTGTGCATGGCCGCGACGCTCGGCGCGACGCTGGGCGCGCCGCTCACCGCGATCGTCTTCGCCTTCGGCCTCACGCACGATGCGAACGCGCTCCTGCCGCTGCTCGCCGCGACGCTCGTCGCGCACGGCTTCGCGACCGTCGTCATGAAGCGCTCGATCATGACCGAGAAGATCGCGCGGCGCGGTTATCACATCTATCGCGAATACGGCGTGGATCCGCTGGAGCGCCATCACGTCGATGAAGTCATGACGCGCGACGTGCTGACGATCGACGCCGCCACGCCGCTTTCCGACGTGCTCGCGAAGCATTTCGGGCCGCAACAGGTGCATCGGGCGTATCCGGTGGTGCGCGAAGGCGTGCTCGTCGGCATGCTGGACCGGGCGTCGCTCGCGACGTTGATCGGGGCGTCGCCGGTGGCGCAGTCGGGCGTCAGCATCGGCGATGCCTTGCAGCGCATGGAGCACGGCGCGCCGGCGTTCGCGCTGCCGGGCGAGCCGTGCCGCCTTGCCGCGACGCGTCTCGCCGTGCATGAACTGGAGCGCCTGCCGGTAGTCGCGGACGAGGCGTCGCGGCGGCTCGTCGGCATCGTGTCGCGCAGCGATCTCGTGAAGCCCGCACGCGCGCACTTCGACGAGGAACATCGGCGCGAGCGCTTCAGGGGCTTTCGGCGGACGGCGCCGGCGCTGAAGAAGCACTGAAGGATACGAGGTCGGCGCAGAGATCGGCGAGCGGCTGCGTCCAGTCGCCCAGTTCGGTCTGACGATAGAGCCGCATCGACGGATACCACGGCGTGAAGCGCTGACAGTCGAGCCAGCGGCTGTCGCAGGCCCGCGACAGCAACACCCGCACCGGCCGATTCAGCGCGCCGGCGAGATGCCCCGTGCCTGTATCGATGGTGACGAGCAGATCGAGCTTCTCCAGCACGCGGGCCGTGTCGCCGAAGGTCGAGAGATGCGGCGCGATATCGGTCACGCCGTGGCGGTTCATGATCGCGCGTTCGTCGTCGCCGAGTTCGCCGACTTGCAGCGAATAGAACTGACAAGCCTGATTCGTCAGCAAGGATTCGAGCCGCTGAAGCGGCATCGAACGATACGGTTCGTGCCGCACGCCGCTCGCGCTTCTCCAGATCAGGCCGATTTTCGGGCGCGTCGTTTCGACGTTCAGCAGCGCATTGGCGTCATCGGACAAACGCTTGGCCGGATCGATGGCGATGCGCGCGGCGGGATTTTCCATCGGAAAGTATGGCGAGCGTTGATAGCGCGCGTAGAGACTGAAACCGAAGGTCACGCGATCGCAGCACGCGAGTTCGGCCGCGCGCTGCTCTTGCGTCGCCATCGACAGCCTGACCTGCTCGCTCTGTCGGAAGACTTCCTCCCAACCCGAAAATTGCTCGGAGACGATCATGCTCGCCCCTTCGCGCAGCAGCGCGTCGATGTAGCGCGAGAACTGCACGAAATCGCCGAAGCCGCCCTCCGCGGGAATGAAAATTCGCTTGCCCGCGACGGACTCGTCCATGCCGAGCAGCTTGTCCGGGAGCGCGCCGGCCCAATCGGGATCGGATTCGAGAACGAGTTGATGAAAGACTTCGGCATACGATCTGCCGCGGATCGTGCGATAGCGTTGGTTCGCCTCGTGAAACTTGCCGAGGGCGAACTGCACCATGCATAGCTCTTCGGTCAGCGCGTATCGATTGGCCTGCGAAAGCGGCTCTTCGAGTCCGAGCTTCAGGAATTTCTCGGCTTGCGCGTGCATCCCGAGAAAGCTGAGGTCGACGCCGAGTTGGGCAAGCCAGCAATCCGGGTTCGCCGACGCGGCGAGTTGCGCGGCGAGCGCACAGGCTTCGGCGGCGCGTCCTGCTGCTCGCAAAGTGCGGATGAGGTCGAGCGGCGCCATGTCTCGTATGTTGTCGATATCGGCCATGCTGATTTTTTGTAGGAAGGCTGCGGGCGGGAGGCGGTATGTTAGTTCCCCGATGCATCGCGAGCGCAAAAAAGCGTCAATCCAAGGTAGATGTATCGGCCCAATGGGGGAAGGCACTTTGCGTCAAAAGGCGTTTCGGGAAGAGAAAGAATCGTGGGTTGCACTGGGCTGTGCCGATGAAAGCATCGGCGTCGGATTGCGCGTTCGCTGACGAACGTTCGAAACGGATCGCCCGATGTTCTCTACTATGCAAACTCTCCCGCTGACATCGCCCCGCCCATGCCCAACCGCCGCGCTTTCCTCCGCCTGACCGCCGCCGCGCTCGCCACGCAGGCATTCGACACGGCACAGGCAGCCCAACCCATGCACACCCGCCCGATCCCGTCGACGAAAGAGCCTTTGCCCGTCATCGGCTGCGGCACCTGGCGCACCTTCGACGCCGGCGACGACCCCGCCCGCCGCCGCGAGCTCGCCGAGGTCCTGCGCGCGCTTTTCGCCGCGGGCGGCTCGGTAATCGATTCATCGCCGATGTACGGCTCCTCCGAAGCCGTCGCGGGCGCGCTGCTCGCGCAATCGCATACGCGCGACAAAGCGTTCATCGCGACGAAAGTCTGGACCGACGGACGCGAGGCCGGCATCGCGCAGATGGAGCAATCGCTGCGCTTGTGGCAGACCGATCGCGTCGATCTCATGCAGATTCACAATCTGCTCGACTGGCGCACGCATCTCGCCACGCTGCGCGACTGGAAAGCCGCCGGCAAGGTCCGCTACATCGGCGTCACGCATTACACGTCGAGCGCGTTTGCGCAGGTCGAGGCGGTGCTGCGCTCGGAGCGCATCGATTTCGTGCAGATCAACTACGCCGCCAACGACCGCGATGCCGAAGCGCGCCTTCTGCCGCTCGCCGCCGAGCGCGGCGTCGCGGTCATCGTGAATCAGCCGTTCGGCGGCGGATCGCTGCTCGCGGGCCTGCGCAACCGGCCGCTGCCGGATTTCGCGCAGGAAATCGGCTGCACGTCGTGGGCACAGCTCCTGCTGAAGTTCGTGCTGGGCAACCCGGCCGTGACCTGCGTGATCCCCGGCACCGGACGCCGCGAATACATGATCGACAACGCGCGCGCGGGCATCGGCAACTATCCCGATGAAGCGATGCGAAAGCGCATCGCCGATGCGGTCGCGTAAGGAGATGAGCATGAGCGATCCGTACGACCTGCAGCGTTTCGTCGACGCACAGGAAAGCGTCATCGACGACGTGCGCGCCGAGCTTTCCGCCGGCCACAAGCGCACGCACTGGATGTGGTTCGTGTTCCCGCAGATCGTCGGCCTCGGGCACAGCGCAATGGCGCAGCACTACGCGATTTCGTCGCGCGACGAAGCCCGCGCCTATCTCGCGCATCCCGTGCTGGGCGCGCGGCTCGTCGAGCTGACGCGTATCGTCAACGGGCTGCAGGGACGCACTGCCGGGCAGATTTTCGGCTATCCGGACGACATGAAATTCCATTCGTCGATGACCCTTTTCGCGCACGCCGCCGACGATCCCGCCGTCTTCGAAGAAGCGCTGCGCCGATATTTCGACGGCCAGTCCGACGAGGCGACGCTTTCCCGCCTGACATGACGGGCATGGCCGTTGCGCTTCGGGAAACGTCGACTTTTTCCGGGAGCGCAAGCCATGGGCCAAGCCTTCAAGCTGCACGATCACGTCCGCTGGAATACGCCGCAAGGCGAAACGACGGGCCGCATCGTGCGCATCGTCACCGAGCGCGCGACGCTCGACGGCCACACGGTCAACGCATCGCACGACGATCCGCATTTCGAAGTCGAAAGCGACAAGAGCGGCAAGCGCGCCGTTCACAAAGGCGACGCGCTCAAGCGGATCTCGCATTGACCGCGCGCACCGCACGTTCGCACTATTGCAGTGCGCGCGACGCCACCTGACACCGTTCCTGCAGAAACCATGATAAACGTTCAAACTTCTACCGCGCTGGAAGCTTGAATCGCGCATTTCAATTGAACCGGATTGCCCCAATCCTTTGAGGAATCGAACCAATGAAATCGAAACTCGTGGCACTGCTCGTTGCATCGTCGGCACTTGGCCTGACTTCCACGGCATCGTTCGCCCAAGTCGCAGGCACGCAGCCGCTCGGCGTATCCGTCGAAGTATCGACCGCCATCATCGATGGCTGGAGCATCAAGAAATCCGTGTTGAACAAGCCGGTCGTCAACGAACAGGGACAACGCGTCGGCGTCATCAACGACATCATCGTCGCGCCCGACAAGTCCGTTTCGTTCGCGATCATCGCCGCTAACAAGTTCCTCGGCGTGGCGCGTCACGACGTCGCGATTCCGATCGAGCAACTGGACGTGAAAAACGGTCAGTTCGTGCTCGCGGGCGCGACCAAGGAGGCGATCAAGGCGCTGCCCGAGTTCCAGTACAACAAGGTGAAGGCGACGCCGATCCCGCGCGCGCAATTCGAGCATCATTGATTCGCCGTAGTGCCTGACGGGGCGGCCGCGCGCCGCCTCGCCCGAACTCAACCGGAGCCAGCCGATGTTCAAAGCCCTCATCCTCGACAAACAGGACGACCGCACGGTCGCGTCCATTCAGTCGATCGACGAAGCCCGACTCGCTTCATCCGGCGATGGCGGCGACGTGCTCGTGCGCGTCGACTTCTCCACGCTCAACTACAAGGACGGACTCGCGATCACCGGCAAGGCGCCCGTCGTACGCACCTGGCCGATGGTGCCGGGCATCGACTTCGCGGGTGTCGTCGAGACGAGTTCGCATCCGGATTACAAGCCCGGCGACAAAGTCGTAATGAACGGCTGGGGCGCCGGCGAAACGCATTGGGGCGGGCTCGCGCAGAAGGCGCGCGTGAGCGCCGCTCATCTGATCGGGCTGCCCGCGAACATCACGACGCGCCAGGCGATGGCCGTCGGCACCGCGGGCTATACCGCGATGCTTTGCGTGCAGGCGCTGGAAAAGCACGGCATCGGCGCACAGGACGGCGACGTGCTCGTGACGGGCGCGAACGGCGGCGTCGGCAGCTTCGCGGTCGCGATTCTGGCAAAGCGCGGCTATCGCGTGATCGCGTCGACGGGCCGTCCCGAGGAAGCCGCGCGGCTGCGCGAACTGGGCGCGGCGGATATCGTCGAGCGCGCGACGCTTTCCGAGCCGGGCAAGCCGCTGCAGAAAGAGCGCTGGGCGGCGGCCGTCGATTGCGTCGGCAGTCACACGCTCGCGAACATCTGCGCGAGCCTGCGCTATGGCGGCGCAGTCGCCGCGTGCGGCCTCGCGCAAGGCATGGATCTGCCGGCGTCGGTCGCGCCGTTCATCCTGCGCGGCGTCGCGCTGCTCGGCGTGGACAGCGTCTACGTGCCGCGCGAGCGGCGCATCGCGGCGTGGCGGGCAATCGCCGATGAAGTGCCGGTCGCGACCATCGAAAGCGTCGCGACGACGATCCCGCTCGCCGATGCGCCCGACGTCGCCGCGCGTCTGCTGCGCGGCGAGGTGAAGGGGCGCGTGATCGTCGACGTGAACGCCTGAAGCGGCGTCAGAACGTGCTCCAGCCGTCGGCGGTGGCGGGCTGCGCCACGGCCGCTTGAGCGACGCGCGGCGCGGGTTTCGCAACCGGCGTGCGCGGCGCGTGCGCCACGCGCGGCGCGGCCTGCGTGATCGCAGCCGCCGCGCCGTCCACCGTGAAGAACGCGACCGCCTCGTTGAGCCTGCGCCCCTGCTCTTCGAGCGACGTCGCGGCGGCGGCGGCTTCTTCGACGAGCGCGGCGTTCTGCTGCGTGACCTCGTCCATCTGCGTGATCGCGAGATTCACCTGCTCGATGCCGCGCCCCTGCTCCGCGGACGCCGCCGCGATCTCCTGCATGATGTCCGTCACGCGCGCGACGGCCTGCGTCACTTCGGCCATCGTCGTGCCCGCTTCGCTTGCCAGCAGCGAGCCGTCGCGCACCTTGCCCACCGAATCGGCGATCAGTTCCTTGATTTCCTTCGCCGCCGTCGACGAACGCTGCGCGAGGCTGCGCACTTCGCTCGCGACGACCGCGAAACCGCGGCCCTGCTCGCCCGCGCGCGCCGCTTCCACGGCCGCGTTGAGCGCGAGAATGTTGGTCTGGAACGCGATGCCCTCGATGATGCCCGTGATATCCGCGATCCTGTCCGAGCTGTCGCTGATGCCGTTCATCGTGTTCACGACTCGGCCGACGACATCGCTGCCCTTCTTCGCGATATCCGACGCGTTCGATGCAAGCGAACTCGCCTGCTGCGCGTTCTCGGCGTTCTGACGCACCGTCGACGTGAGCTCTTCCATGCTCGCCGCCGTCTCCTGCAGGGAAGCGGCCTGCTCTTCGGTGCGCTGGCTCAGATCGGTATTGCCGGTCGCGAGCTCCTTTGCCGCGCCGCCGACCGCGCCGCTGCTTTCGCGCACGCGGCTCACGATGTCGGTGAGGCGCGCGTTCATCGTGGCGAGCGCGCGCAGCAAATCGCCCGTTTCGTCCTTCGTATTCGCGACGATGCGGCTCGTCAGATCGCCGCGCGCCACCGTCTGCGCGATGCCGACCGCCTCGCCGATCGGCGCCGTGATCGAGCGCGTGACCAGCACGCCGCCGATCACCGCGAAGAGCGCCGCCACCACGCATAGCGCGATCAGCACGTTGCGCTGCGTCCGATAGCTCGCCTGATCCGCGCGCACGATTTCCTCGCGGCGCGTCGCGGTGTAGGCCGCGTAGTCGTCGGTGGCCTTGACGAGTTGCGCGAGCAGCGGACGGCACTCGTCGTCGAGCGCCGTCACCGCTTCCTCGTGCTTGCCCGCGAGCGCCAGCCCGGCGATCTTCGTCGCGACGGGACCGTACAGCGCCTCCACGCGCATCATTTCGGCGGCGAGACTCTTCGCCTTGTCGCTCGTATCGCTCGCGCTGGCGAGCATGTCGTTGAGTTGCTTCAGGCGCGCCTGCACGTCCTCGTGGGCGCGCGTGGCTTCGGCTTGCTCGAGTTCGATATCGGACGGTTTCGTGACGAGCACGAGATTGCGCGCGGCGATCGCGCGGCGGTCGACGGCCGTGCGAATCTGACCGGCGACATCGGCGCGCGCGTTGATGCCGTTGACATAGTGCGCGAAGCCGTCCGTCGCGACGGACAGCGCGCGCAGCGACATGCCTGCCACCAGCACGACCAGCACCGCCAGAATGCCGAAGCCAGCGATCAGCCTGTTCTTGATCGTGATGTTCTTGAGGTTCATTTTCAGGGTTCTCTCAGGGTCCGTTCGGGGGACATACGGCGTCCGTGTGATCGCTTCGCGCGGCATACTGCTACGCGAGCGAACGATCGAGCGCAAAAGATGCGCGACGCTCTAAAGCTGATTACGGCTCACGATTTTTGGACTGAAGGGAAAAGATGCAAATAGTCTGCACTTTGTCCACGACGTTCGGTAATACCGTTACCATACAGATGCGCGAAGTTAGGTAAGCATTTCATTTTCTTTCCACGAACTTCTACATTCCGATGCCCGAGATCCTCGATCACCGCACGCCCGGATTCGCCGATGCGCTCGCGACGCTTCCGCCGACGCCAACCGCCGGTCTCGCCACGAACGAACGCTACTGGGATGCGGTGCGCGCGCTGTGGCGTCACTCCGACGAGCTCATCAACCTTGAGAACGGCTTCTGGGGTGCGATGACCGAGCCGGTCAAGGCGATGTTCCATTACTGGACCGAGCGCGTGAACCGCGAGACGACGCTTCTGATCCGCCCGCATCTGATGTCGCTGTATCAGGGTTTGCGGGAGCGCGTCGCGATCGAAATGGGCTGCGCGGTCGAGGAGATCGAGCTGACGCGCAACGCGACCGAAGCGCTGCTCGCGCTCATCAGCGGCTACAACCGCCTCGCGCCGGGCGACACGGTGCTCTACAGCGATCTCGATTACCCGTGCGGCAAGGACGCGATGGAATGGCTGCGCGAGCGGCGCGGCGTCACGCCCGTGCGTATTACGATGCCGGAGCCCGCGACGCGCGAAGCGGTGCTCGACACCTACGCGAAGGCGCTGCGCGCGCATCCGCGCACGCGGCTCGTGCTGTTGTCGCACGTCTGCTTCGCGACGGGCCTCGTGATCCCGGTCGCGGAGATTTCGGCGATGGCGAAGGAAGCCGGCGCGGACGTGATCGTCGATGCCGCGCATTCGTGGGGGCAACTCGCTTTCGACGTGCCCGACTTGAACGCGCCGTTCGCCGCGCTGAACTTGCACAAGTGGATCGGCGCGCCGCTCGGCTGCGGCGCGATCTACATCCGGAAGGGACACGTCGCGTCGATCGATCCGTATCTCGGCGACCGCTCCTGGCCCGCCGACGATATCCGCGCGCGCGTGCACACCGGCTCGCCGAACTTCGCCGCGTGGTTCACGCTGCCGTCGGCGCTGGACGTGCATCGGCGCATCGGTGCGAAGGCGAAGGAAGCGCGTCTGCGTGCGTTGCGCGATGCCTGGGCGAAGCCCGCGAGCGAGCTTCCCGGCGTGCAGATCCTGACGCCGCACGATCCGTTGATGACCGCCGGCATCACTGCGTTCCGCCTGAACGGGCGCGCGACGAAAGCAGGTTGCGATGCGATCGTCGCCGCGCTGCGCGATCGCTTCGGCGTCTTCACGGTGACGCGGCCCGGCCCCGACGCGGGCGAAGTCGTCCGCGTGACGCCCGCGCTCTTCTCGCGCATGTCGGATGCCGAGCGTCTCGTCGAAGGCATCGCGGCGCTTGCGCGCGAAGCGAAGTAAGCGTCAGCGCGTCACCGGCCGTGCGTCGAGATGCTCGATCAGGCGTTCGAGCGCGTCCGAGCACGGCGCTTCGACTTTCAGCGCGAGGAGCGCGTCGGCGCGTGTCTTGCCGATGTTGATGGCCGCGATCGGCTTGCCGCTTTTCGCGGCCCACTCGCAAAAGCGATAGCCCGAATACACCATCAGCGATGAGCCGACGACGAGCATCGCATCGGCGGCTTCGAGCGAGCGTGCCGCGTCGTCGACGAGCGCGCGCGGCACGCTCTCGCCGAAGAACACGACGTCGGGCTTGAGCACGCCGCCGCAGCGCGTGCAGCCGGGCACGTCGAAGGCGGCGAAATCGAGATCTTCGATATGCGCGTCGCCGTCGGGCACCGCGGGCGCCGTATAGCCGACGAAATCCGGATTCGCCGCTTCCAGCATCCGCTGCACGGCCGCGCGCGTATGCCGCTCGCCGCATTCGATGCAGCGCACTCGCCCGATATTGCCGTGCAGCTCGATCACATCGGGATTGCCGGCGCGCGTGTGCAATCCGTCGACATTCTGCGTGACGAGCCGATGTACCCGGGAACGCGCGGCGAGCGCGCGCAGCGCGTGATGCGCGGCGTTCGGCTGCGCGTTCTGCACGACCGGCCAGCCGATGAGGCTGCGCGCCCAATAACGCCGGCGCGCGTAGTCCGAACCGAGAAAGTCCTTCAGCAGAATGGGCGTGCGGCCCGTGCGCTGGCCTTCGCGATCGCGATAACAGGGAATGCCCGATTCCGTGCTGATGCCCGCGCCCGACAGCACGAAAAGCCGCGGATGCCGCTCGACGAATTCATGAAGCTGCTGCACTTGCCGTCCTTTTTTCGCTTGTCCGAGCGATTTGCTCTGGTGGAAATATAAGGCGAAACCGCCCGCGCCGCTGGCTGCGCATCCGGCCTTACCACTTTTTCGATATTGAAATTGGCTTGACCAAATCGGCGCGCATCGTTAGATTGACGGACGCCCCACTCCAACGACATATCGAGACATCCAGCATGCTGACCGTCATCTGCGAAACGCCCGGAACCCTGAAAGCCGAACAGCGCGAGAAACCGCAGCGCGCCGACAACGAAGTGCTGCTGCGCGTGAAGCGCGTCGGCGTGTGCGGCACGGACCTGCACATCTTCACCGGCAATCAGCCTTATCTGTCGTATCCGCGCGTGATGGGCCACGAGCTGTCGGGCGTGATCGAGGAAGCGGACGCATCGAGCGGGCTGAAGGCGGGCGACACCGTCTACGTGATGCCGTATCTGTCGTGCGGCAAGTGCATCGCGTGCCGTCAGGGCAAGACGAATTGCTGCGTGAACATTCAGGTGCTCGGCGTGCATCGCGATGGCGCGTTCACCGAATATCTGAATCTGCCCGCGCAATTCGTCCATAAGGCCGAGGGCGTCACGCTCGATCAGGCCGCGATGGTCGAATTCCTCGCGATCGGCGCGCACGCCGTGCGTCGCGCGGACGTGCAGCCGGGGCAGCGCGTGCTGGTTGTCGGCACGGGTCCGATCGGCATGGCGGCCATCACCTTCTCGCGGCTGCGCGGCGCGAACGTCACCGCGCTCGATACGCGCGAAGACCGGCTCGCGTTCTGCAAGCGCGAACTGAAAGTGGACGCGACCGTGCAGATCGGCGAGCAGGACAAGGAACAACTGTCGACGCTCACGAATGGCGAATTCTTCGATGTGGTGTTCGACGCGACCGGCAATTCGCGCGCGATGGAACGCGGCTTCGAATTCATCGCGCACGGCGGGAAGTACGTGCTGGTGTCGATCGTGCCGGATCGCATTTCCTTCGCCGATCCGGAGTTCCACAAGCGCGAAGCGACGCTGCTCGCGAGCCGCAACGCGACGCCCGAGGACTTCGAGACCGTGCTCGCCGCGATGCGCAAGGGCGAAGTGCCGACGGATGCGCTCAACACGCATCGTCTGACGCTGAGCGATGTGCCGACGCAGTTCTCGTCGCTGCTCGATCCGAAAGCGGGCGTCGTGAAAGCGATCGTCGAATGCTGACGGGTTGAATCAGGGCGCGCCGCGTACAAAGCGCGGCCGTCCTTGCGCGTCGTGCCACGGCTCGGCGCTTTTGCACCAGATTTCGTACTGCGGCGGATAAAGGCCGGTTTCATCGAAGATGCCGGTCGGCACCTCGATTTCGTCGACGCCGTCGAACGCCAGATAGACCGGCGATCCGCACAGCGGGCAATGATGCCGCCTGCCCGTCGCGGAGCTCGCCCACGCGACCGTGTCGCCCGTCACGGCAAACGCATGGCGCGGAAAGATCGCGTAAACGCCGAACGGCGCACCGTGGATGCGCCGGCACGTCATGCAGTGACACAGATTCACTTCCTTCGGCGCGCCCGCGACGCGCACCCGCACCGCGCCGCACGCACATCCCCCTTCGTGAAGCGGCTGATTCATCGGGTGAAGTAGCCGCGGTTCTGCATGCATTCGCTGTAGGCGCGCCAGTAGCGCGTCATCGGCGGCTCGGGCGGCGGCAGCGGCGGCATCTTCATGTCGCCGCCGTAGATCGCGTCGGATGCGCCGGATGCGCCCGCCGCCATCGATGCGGGCATCGCCGGCATGCCGGGCATCGCGCCGGATGCGGGATGCGGCAAGGCGGTCACGCCCGTCGCGCCGGACGCACCCGACGCGGCGATCGCCGCCGATGCGCCCGATGCAGGCGCCGCCGCAGACGCCGCGAGCGCACCCGATGCGCCCGCCGCACTCGCCGGCAACGGCGGCTCGACCGGACGCGGCGGCGTGAGCGTGCGCGTGTCGCGCTGCGCCTGAGCGTCGCGCGATGGCGCTTGCGACTCGCGCGCCATGTTCACTTTGGTCGTCTGATTGGCGTAGCCGTAGCAGGCGGCGTTATCGATCGATTGCTGCCACGCGCTCTGGCTGCGGCCTGGCACGGTGAGCGGCTGTTGCGCGAAGGCGGCGCCACACGCCGCGAGCAAAACGAATCCCGCGTAAGTGGAAGGTCTCATTGGCTTGCAGTTCCCCGATGCGGTTTTATTAGTCGTTGCAGTTTCTTGCGCCGCTCGGACACACTTCGAGCGACGCGAGTCTGCGCCGGGCCTGCTGTCAAGGATACCGCGCCCGCCGAACCGTCCACGCCAGAAGCACTGGCATCTTCCGCCAACTTTCAGACGATGCGCGGCGCGGCGCACATTTGCCGCGATGAACCGCGCATCAGAACTTCATGCCGACGCCAAGGCCGATCACCCACGGATCGATCTTGAGCGAGCCGAGATCGGCGCCGCCCGCCGATGCGCTCGTTCGCATCCAGATCTTCTTCACGTCGGCGTTGACGAACAAATTCTTCGCCACCTGTACGTCGACGCCCACCTGCAACGCCGGGCCGAAGCTGCTGTGCTTGATCGACACGGGCGTGTCGCCCGCCTTGAGCTTGTCGTTGTAGAAGTACGTATAGTTCACGCCCGCGCCGACATACGGACGCACGCGCCCCGCGTGATTGAAGTGATATTGCAGAAGCAGCGTCGGCGGCAGCACGCCTACGCCGCCAAGCCCGCCGATGTTCGACGTCACCTGATGCCGCGACGTGCCGAGAATCAATTCCACACCGATGTCATCGCGGATCATGTACGTGAAATCGAGCTCCGGCACGATCGCGTTGTTGACGTTGACACCGAGCGTGCCGAGCGTGCCCCCCGCTGTCACATCGGGCTGAATGCTGATCGCGCGCAGGCGAACCAGCACATCGCCGGCGTGGATGCCGCCCATCGCATCGCTCGACGATGCATCGCCTGCCGCCTGCGCCGCGCCCGCGAACAACGCCGCGCATGCCATGACGATTGCCCCGAGACCCTTTCTCATTTTTAGCTCACTCACGTTAAAAGTGAGAATTGTCCGAGCGAGGGTCGGTCGCGCCTTTGACCACAATCAACGCGCGCCAGACGCGCGCCGCCTATCGCGGCAAGCCTTGCGCGCGGACAAGCATGCTTTACGCATCGGCGGGTCTGCGACCGCGCGCCACTTGCGGGCGGGTCCGCGCCTTGCTGAACGAAGAGAACGTGCAGAACAAAGGGAGGAAGCAGATGAGACCCACAATCGGCACACTCGGGCGCATGACGGGGATTCTGCTCGGCGGCACATTGGCCGTCGTGGCGAGCGCGCAGCAGGCGCCGCAAAAACCGAACAAGCTCGATTACGACAGTACGCCCGCGTATCAGGAGAAAAACGTGACGCCGCCCGCTGCGGCCGCCGCGAATGCCAGCGATGCGCTGAAGACGCGGCCGGGCAAGACGTCATCGGGCAAGGGCGCAGCGCCCGACCGGCCGAACGGACTCGGCTTCGACTCGGGCGCGAGCGGCATGAGCAAGAAGCAGTAGATCACGCGTCGGCCGGCTTGTCCGGCCACGGCCACGTCGAATAGCGCGACGGCTTTTCCGCTTCCGCTTCCGCTGCCGGCGTGGCTTCGTGCGCAGGCGCCGCGCTCGTTGCGACTTCGGGGAGATCCTCGCCGAACCACGGCACTTCCTTGCGCCGCTCTTCCATGTAGGCGTTCCAGCCCTTCGCGTTGTCCGCGAAGAGATCGTGCTTCACGGTGTTCGCCAGCATCGGGCGATTCAGCGTTTCATCGAGCAGCGCTTTCGGCCAAACGAAAAACGCGCCCGATGCACGGCGGATGAAATCGCGCGGCGGCATGGTCGCGTCGACGAAGCCGAGCAGCGTGAAGCCCGCGAGCGCGTCGTTGCCCTTCACCGCTTCGCCGATGCTCGCGTATTCGTCGGCGCATTGGCTCAGGCAAAACACGGACTCCAGCACGTCGCCGAGATGCAGCAGCAGTGCGCGTCGTTCGTAGGGATCTTGCGTGGCGGTCTCTTGTTTCGTCATTCGCTGTTCCGATATGTCGAGGGTGGATTCTGCGGCGCGCGCACTGTCGCACGGGCCGCGTTCATCTCGAATTTTAGCGAACCCGGCGTCACGCGTCGGCGCGCCAGCGCCCCGATCACTTCACAAAGCGCGTGCGAAAGCTCAGTCGATAATCATTCGGCGATACACCGAGCCGCCGCGTGAACACGAGCCGCATGCGGTCCGCCGTGCCGAAGCCGCAGTCGTAGGCGATGGTTTTCAGCGGCGTGTCGCTGCTTTCGAGCATATTGCGCGCCGCGTCGACGCGCGCCCGTCCGACGAACTCGTGCGGCGTCAACTGCGCGAGTTGCACGAAGGCGCGCGCGAAGTTGCGCTCGCTCATGCCCGCGACGCTCGCCATGCGCGCGACGGACAGCCGCTCGCCGATGTGCTCCATGACGTACGCCTGCACTTTCGCGACCGGCGACGTGTCGTCGGCGGGGGCGCTCAGATACGGGCTGAACTGTGATTGTCCGCCGCGCCGCTGCGCGCTTTCATCGACTCACATTCCGGAGCTTCAAACATGAGCGAAATCATCGCAGGCATCAGCATTCCCGACAGCCAGATGGCGCGCGAAGCCACGCAACTCGTACGCGATACGGAACCCGACCTGCTCTATCATCACTCGCGCCGCGTGTTCCTGTTCGGCGCGCTCGCGGGCGAACGCAAGCGGCTGAAATACGATCCCGAACTGCTTTATATCGGCGCGATGTTCCACGACATGGGCCTCACCGATGCATACAGCAGCCCGCACGACCGCTTCGAAGTCGATGGCGCGAACGCGGCGCGCGATTTCCTGCGCGGGCATGGCATCGGCGAAAGCGAGATCGAGCAGGTGTGGGATGCGATCGCGCTGCACACGACGCCCGGCATTCCGCAGCACAAGAAACCGGTGGTCGCGCTCGTCACGGCGGGCGTCGAGATGGATGTGCTCGGTCTCGCCTACGACGAGTTCAGCGCCGATCAACGCCGGCTCGTCGTCGCGGCGCATCCGCGCGAGGCGAACTTCAAGGAAGGCATCATCGACGCCTTCGCCAAAGGGACGATCGCCAAGCCGGAATCCACTTTCGGCAACGTCAAGGCCGATGTCCTCGCGCTGAAAGACCCGAACTACAGGCGCCTGAACTTCTGCAGCATCATCCTCGGATCGGCGTGGAACGATCAGCCGCACGATCATGCGACGTGCCGCAATCCTTCGCATCGACACGCGTAGTTCAGCGACAAACGCGATACGGACCCATGTCGACGTGAAAGTGCGTCTTGTGCAAGGCGTTGTAGTCGGGGCCTAATGTGGTATCGAAGGCATGACACGCGCCTTCGTGAACGCGGCGCAGGAACTGGCCGTCGGGCGACGCGGCATCGTCCCAACGAGCGAGCGTGATGCGGCGTCCGTCATCGAGCACGAAGCCGGTCAGATCGATGGCGTTCGCGCTCGCGTGCTGGCTCAGCGCCGCGTCCTGCTGATGATTCACATTGCGGCAAGCATAACTTCCGACATGCTCGATGCGCGCGATGCGCTCGCCATACGTATCGAGCGCGGCCGCCTGAAGATATTGATGCTCGAAGTAGGCGATGCCGAGCGCGAGCGGACACGTCGCGAGAAACGGCGCGCTGAAGCGCACGTCTTGCGATTGCGTGACGCGTACGACGCTTTGGAGCGCGCATCCGCCCGGTCCGGTCGCATCGGCCATCTCGCGATAGACGAGACCCGAGCGTGCGAGCGCGGCATCGCAGCGTTGCGCGTCGTGCATCGTGCGCCATAGTTTGAAGCGCGTGAGCGGACCTTGCGGCGCGCGCACGTCGAGCGGTGCGAAAGGATCGTAACGCTCGGGCAGCACGATGCGTTTCGAATAGACCGCGTAGCCTAACATCGCCGCGCCGGCGAGCAACGCGAGCAACAGCCATCCGACGATGCGTGCGATCACGCGTGATCGGCCGTGTGCGCCGCGCTCACGCGCTCGGCGAGCTTGGCGTCGTAGCTCGAATGTACATGCACGCGCTTTTTCTCGGGATACGCGTACGAATACGCCTTGCGCAACGCGAGCGACGCTTCGTGAAAGCCCGACAGAATGAGCTTCTGCTTGTTCGGATAGTTGGCGATATCGCCGACTGCGAAAATGCCCGGCCGCGACGATTCATAGTTGGACGTATCCACTTCGATGCGGCCGCCGCGCACGTCGAGATTCCATGTCGCGATCGGCCCGAGCTCCGACACGAGACCGTAGAGCGCGACGATCTTGTCGACGGCCAGATCGGTCGAGCCTTCCACCTGCTTGATGCGTGCGCCGCGCAGCACGCCATCGGGCGCATCGAGCGATTCGATCATGCCGACGACGAACGACATCTCACCGGCTTCGACCGCGCGCTTCATCGTCGCGACGGAATTCGCGGCTGCTGAAAACCCGTTGCGCCGATGCACGAGCGTGAGCTTCCTGGCGATGTCCTTCAATGCGAGCGCCCAGTCGAGCGCCGAGTCGCCGCCGCCCGCGACGATGATCTCCTTGTCCGCGAAATCGGCCGCGCGCGAGACGCTGTAATGCACGTCGCGGCCTTCGAGCGCGGCGGCTTCGGGCAACTGCAGACGCTGCGGAACGAACGCGCCGTTGCCCGCGGCGATGAGGATCGCGGCGCAATCGAAAGTCATGCCGTTTTCGGTAGTCACGGTCCAGCGATGATCGTCATCGCGCTGCGTGACGGATTGCACGCGTTGATCGAGGTGGATCGGCACGTCGAAGGGACGAATCTGTTCCAGCAGGCGATCGACGAGCTCGCGCGCGGTGCATGAGGGAATCGCGGGGATATCGTAGATCGGCTTGTCGGGGTAGAGCTCGATGCACTGTCCGCCGATGCGGCCGAGCGTATCGACGATCTGGCACGAGAGGCCGATGACGCCCGCCTCGAAGGCCGCGAATAGCCCGACCGGGCCCGCGCCTATGATCAACACGTCGGTTTTTATCGCTTCGCTTTGAGGTTCCATTTCGGGGTTCTTTCCTTGGCCTGCTGACTTTTTCAGCATTCTTCGGGCCACGATACAGAAAGCGTTCTCTCGCGGCAACGAAACCCCTTGCGGCTTAGCGGCGATTGCTTTCAGGCGTCAGGCGCGGGCATCGAAGGCTTCGTCGAAAGAAACGGTTCCGGCGGGGACTTTTTCGCTGAAAGCTAACGCCTGGAAGTATTCGGCGGGCACGCCGGGGAGCGTGAGCGCGGATTCGGGTCGGAAGCCGAAGCGTCCGTAATAACCTGGATCGCCGAGCACGACGCAGCCCGCGGCGCCATCGCGCTTCAGGTGCGCGAGCGCTTCCTTCACGAGTTCGCCGCCGATGCCTTCGCGTTGACGCGCGGGCGTCACGGAAAGCGGACCGAGGCCGAACCAGCCGCTCGCGGTTGCGCTGATGCTGATGGGCGAGATCGCGATATGCCCAATGATGTCGCCGTTTTCCACCGCAACGAGGGATAGCGTGAGGCGGCCCGTTTTGCGCAATGCGTTGACGATGAACTGCTCGGTGTGGCTCGAATAGGGCATATCGAGAAATGCGGCAGTGGTCAGTATTTCGATCGCGTCGATGTCGCTGAGTTGCTCGTGGCGGATTGTTGTGGATGCCTTCATAGCGTGCTCTGTCTTGCGGTGGTGAGGCGTGCATTCTAGCTCTGGGCTATGTCGCCGGATCCCGTTTTCGTGTCGGTCTGTTGGCGTTGCCCCTGTGCGGGGCGGCACTCACTTTCTTTGCCGCTGCAAAGAAAGTAAGCAAAGAAAGCAGCTTTTCAGGCCCGCGGTCACACGCAATTTGGGTAGTTCTCTCATCGCAGATGGCACTCGTCTAAAGAGTGCCCTCATAGGCCCAATCCAGCTTGGATCGCGCACGGTCTGCCGCCCGAATGCGTTGAGCGCGCTGGTTCAGCACGAAAAAGCATCGGCACAGCGCTACGCGCTGCCGCCGGGCATTCAAGGGAAACCATCGGTTTGCGCACGCAGTGCGATAGCGATGTCACTAGCGAAGCACACGCATCCCCGATTGCCAAATCGCGCATGACCGCGGGCCTATCAGTAGCTGCTTTCTTTAGTTTTAGTTACTGCAGCCCCGCACAGGGGAAGTGCCAATAGACCGACGCGTAATCGGATTTGATAGAAGCCGAAGGCAAACCAAACATCACTTCGCATTCGCCCCCGAATTCAACTCCCGCGCGTAATACATGGCAGCAGCATCGATCTCCTCGGGCGTCATGTTGCGCGCGACATTGCGCATGACCCCATCGATATCGTTGGCCCGCGTCCCATTGGCAAACGCCAGCAACTGCGATTTGGTGTAAGCCGCCGGCAGGCCATCGAGCCACGGACTCCCCGCCTTCGTATCGATGCCCCCATGACACACCGCGCAAGGAGCGATATTTCTCATCGGCGCACCGTGCGCGACGATCGGCGGCGCAAGCGCACTGCTCACCTTGCGCTGCGCCGGCGGCCGCGGCAAGTTCGCGTAATACGCAGCGAGATCGCGCATGTCCTGATCCGAAAGATTCATCGCCATCGGCGACATCACCGCGTTGTTCCGCGCGCCCTTCTGAAAATCGATCAATTGCTTGTAAATCACCGACGCATATTGCCCCGCCAGATTCGGCGAGTTGGCCTCGCTCATGCCACGCTCGCCGTGACACATCGTGCAGCGTAGAGCCAGCGTCGCGCCACGTCCGATCGAATTCGCGCTCACCTTGTCGAGCAGTTGAGGCGTCATCTCCACGCTCGTCAGCTTCTCTTTCGGCTCGACCGCCGCGCCGCCCGCATACCACTCGCGCGGCACGCCCGCCGCGCTGCAGATCGCATTCCAGATGCCGGCGAACTGCGCATCGCGCTGCACCGAAGGCAGCCACACGAACCCTATCAGCGCCGATACCACCGCAACCGCGATCGTCCCCAACACGCTGACCGTGAACCAGCGATTGCGAAATGTGAAGAGGCGTTCGTCGCTCATCGCTGCGCTCCGATCGGCACCGCAGGCACCGCCGTGTCCGAACGCGCCAGCAACTGCGCAATCGGATAGCCGTAGTTGACGAGCGTAAGCCCGATCATCAGCACGAGCCACAGCGCAAAGCTGTTCAACGCCACCGGAAGCGTGCGCGGCTCATGCACCGCGCGGCTGAAGCGGAACGCCTCGGGCTGCACCAGCGGCGCGCGATGTCCCCTTATCAGCACGATGAAAAACAGCACCGCCGACACAACCAGAATCAGCCCGCCGACAACCGATATCACGACGGACAGCGCCTGCGCCGCAAGCGCCGGATCGTTGTAGTCGTAGAACGCCATGCGTCGCGGCATGCCAAGAATGCCGACGAAATGCCACGGAAAAGTCAGCACGATCATGCCGATGAACCACAGCCACAATTGCCAGCGCATCAGCTTCACGCTCTGCAATGCGCGGCCCGTCAGATGCGGCCACAGATCGTAGGCGATCACGAAGTACATGATGACGATCGCGCCGCCGAAGATCAGATGGAAATGCCCCGTCACCCATTGCGTGTTGTGCACGGTCGAATCAAGCTGATAGCTCATGTTGATGAGCCCGCCCGCGCCGCCGAAACCGAGCATCACGAACGAGAACGCGAGCGCAAGCATCATCGGGTTGTCCCACGGCAACGCCTTGATCCAGCCGAGCGGGCCGCGTCCGCCGCGCAGCCGCGCCGCAATCTCCACCGACGCGCAGATCGTGAACACGGTCAGCAACGTCGGCACGGCGACGAGCGTCGTAAAGACCGAATGCATGAACTTGAAGCCCGAGCCGACTTGCGGATCGGCAAACAAGTGATGAATGCCGATGGGCATCGACACGACGAGGAACAGGATGAACGAGATGCGTGCCATCGCATCGCTGTAGAGACGGCCGCCGATCGCGCGCGGAATGATCGTGTAATACGCGATATACGCCGGCATCAGCCAGAAGTAGACGATCGCGTGCAGCGTCCACGAGAAGAACACGCGCGCGAGTCCCGCGTCGATGGTCGTCTTCCAGCCGATCGCGACAGGCAGAATCATGAACAGCACTTCGATGGCCGCGCCCACCGCCGTCCAACCCCACAGATACGCGCCCGCGACGGTCGCGAACATCGCGAGCGGGATCGGCTTGCCGCGATTCTCGCGCTTCCACGACGCGAGATTCACCGACATCAGCGCGACCCAGACCCACGATCCGACCACGACGAACACGACGCCGACGTAATAGAACACGTTGCCGATCATCGGCGGATAAAAGGTATAGAGCACGGATGCGAGACCCATCGCGACGGGCACAGTAGCCGTCACCGCGCCGATCGCGACGAGCCAGAAGCCGAGCCACGCGAAGCGCAAACCCACGAGCGGGCGCTTCAACGCAAGCTCGCTGACCGCATAGCCGAAGCCCATCGCGATGAGCGTCGGGAACGCGTAGCCCATCACCGTGCCGTGCTCCGTCACCGAGCGATAGTAAAGCTCCGGATTCTGCAGCCACGGATGCAGCGGACTGCGCACGAGCATCTGCCATGCGCCGAGCAGCAGCGCGACACCGAAGGCGATGAACGCCAGCCAGAAATGCGCGAGGACGAGGCGCTTGCTATTGAACACAGGACACTCTCCGCGAATTGGCCGGCATCTTGTCGGCCATCTGCATGAATTCGGCGCGATCCACCACCTTCACATGCGCCCACATGTTCTGATGCCCGGTGCCGCAATACTCGTGACAAGGCATCAGATGGTCGCCCGGCTTGTCGAAGGTCGTCTTGAAGGTCGAGACATAGCCCGGCTCCAGCATCGAATTGATGTTCGTGTCGGTGATCAGAAAGCCGTGCACGACATCCGAACTCGTCGCGCGGAACGTGACCGGCACGCCCGCCGGCACGACAAGACATTGCGGCGTGAACGAATACTGCTGCGCGACGATACGCACCGTCACGGAGCCGTCCGCCTCGGGCGCGCTGCCGAGATTGCTTTCGATGAATTCGCCCGATACGTGCAGCGTTTCCGGGCGGACCGTCTCGACGCGCGAGGGCGGCATCATCGCCCAGTGCACGCCGGTGTAGACGACCATGCCGACCAGCACGACGACGATCGCGAGCACGAGAATCGCCCAGCGCCGTTCGACCCGTTCGGCGACATCGTGCGAGCTTGGATGGATGGCCATATGCGACGCCTTAATGAATCACTGGATCACGCCGCGCGGCAGGAACACGGCGAAGTAAAAGATGAACCAGATGCCGATCACGATCGCGGTCGAAATGCCCGCGAGCGCGATCGCGCCCGACGGGCCGCGCTTCACGATCTCGTCGAGTTGCGCGTCTTCCTTCGCGAGTTCATTCGGGTCTTCGGTCATGGTGTCGTCGATGCTCAATAAAGTGGCGCCGAACGCAGCTCGTTCACTTCCTTCACGGAAACCGGCGTGCCGTGGTTGCCCCACGCGGTGCGGATATACGTGACGACCGCCGCGACCTCGACATCCGAGAGCGACTGCGCGAACGGCGGCATGCCGTAAGGCTTCGGGTTCTTGAACGTGCCCGGCGGATAGCCGCCGTTCAGCACCATGCGGATCGGATTCACCGACGAGTTCATCACGATCGATTGATTGTTCGCGAGCGGCGGGAAATCGGGCGGCTTGCCCTGGCCTTGCGTCGCGTGACATTCGGCGCAGTGCTGGTCGTAGACCTTCTTGCCGAGCGGCGCGAGATCCGAGCGCGCCTCGACGGCCGCCTGGCTCGGCGGCGCGGGCTTGTCGCCGGAACGCGCGGGCAGCGCCTTCAGATAGACGGCCATCGCGCGCACGTCTTCCTCGCTCAGATATTGCAGACTGTCGTAGACAACTTCGGCCATCGGTCCATACACCGCACCGCGATTCGACACGCCCGCATGCAGCAGGCCGACGATGTCCTCCATGCTCCAGTCGCCGAGACCCGCTTCCTTGTTCGACGTGAGCGACGGCGCGTACCAGTTCTGGATCGGGATCAGCCCGCCTTCGAACGCCTTCGATTTCACATTGCCGCCGAGCGCGTTGATCGCGGTGTGGCACATCGAGCAATGACCGAGCCCTTCGACGAGATACGCGCCGCGGTTCCATTCCGCCGATTGCGTCGCGTCCGGCTGATACTCGCCCTCGCGAAAGAAGAGCGAACGCCAGCCGTACAGCAGCTCGCGTCGGTTGAACGGAAAACGCAATTCGTGCGGCCGGTTCGGCTGATGCACCGGCGGCGTGGACATCAGGAATGCATAGATTGCGTCGGAGTCGGCGCGCGTGACTTTTGTATAGGACGTATAGGGCATCGCGGGATAAAGCAGCGAGCCGTCGCGTGACTTGCCCGAGTGCATCATCGTGTAGAACTCGCCGGCGCTCCAGCTGCCGATGCCCGTCTCCTTGTCCGACGAGATGTTGGGCGTGAAGAGCGTGCCGAAGGGCGTGTCCATCGGACGGCCGCCGCCGAACGTCTTGCCCGCCGGCAGCGTATGGCACGCGATGCAATCGCCCGCGCGCGCGAGATATTCGCCGCGCTTGACGGTCGCGGCGTCGGCGCTCTGCGCGATGGCATGTTCGATCGGCGCGGCGCACGCCGCCATGAAGACCGCGACGGTCAGCGCTCGGAATGGGCGAAAACGGAGCACGTCGGGTCCTCGCTTAGTTGTGGACGCTGCCGCACGCGAGCGGCATCTTGAGCGAACCGGCGGCGACCGGCACCGGATCGGCCGGCGCGGGCAGCGTCGCGAGGTAGGCCGCGATCGCGGTGATGTCGCGGTCGGAGAGCAGTTTCGCGACCTGCCCCATGCAATCCGGCGCGACCGTCGAGCGCGTGCCGTATCGCCATGCGCCGAGTTGCGCGCTGATGTAGTCGGCATGCAGGCCGAGCAGACCGGGAATCGCCGGCTCCATGCCGGTCATCGACGCGCCGTGGCAGCTCACGCAGGCGGGCACGTTGCGCGTAGCGTTGCCCTTCGTGACGAGCGTCTTGCCGAGCTCTAGCGTCTTCGAATCGACGGTGACGGGCGACGGCGGCGGAAACGGCGGATGTTCGCTCGCGAAGTATTCCGCGATCTGCTTCAAATACGCGTCGGGAAGATACGCGAGCAGGTAATTCATCGGCGGATACTTGCGCCGGCCGTCGCGAAAAGCGAGCAGTTGGTTGTACAGATAGCCGGCGGGCTTGCCGGACAGACGCGGGAAGTAGTCGTTGTCGGTGCCCTGGCCCTGCGAGCCGTGGCATGTGGCGCATCCCATCACGCGGGCCTGCATCGTGTCGGGCGCGCGCTCCAGCGGCGCGTTGTCGGCCGCGAACGCTCCGATGCTGAAAAACGCGAAGAGCGCGGACCAAAAGAATGTGCCGAGCTTTGCCACGTTTCGCACGTAACCCCCGTTGTCGATTTGCCGTGTTCGATGTGCCGGGCGCGTGCTGCTCGTCCGGCTCGGTTCTTCAAGGCGCTGCAATGTTCTTGCTGCAGATGGGTTGCGCTAGGCTTTTCTGATCTTAGAAGAGATCGCCCGTTTTTCCCAACTCAGAGATTGTCTCAATCTGTCACATCGATGCGCGTGACAAATCCAAGTGTTTTTTGCGTTCGAACAATGAACCGCATCTTTTTGAGACGAGCAACGACGTCGACCCGATCTGCTAAGGACTGTAGATAGTCGCTTTGCGCGGCCATGTCCATCATTTCGAGATGAACGAGGTGTTGCTTATTTGAGCCCGAGGCGCTTGGCGAGGCGATTGAGATTCGCGCGATCCAGACCGAGCTCGCGCGCCGCCGACGCCCAGTTCTGGTTGTGACGCTTCAACGCGTCGAGGATGAGCGTGCGTTCGTAGGCCGTCACGGCGTCGCGGAAGTCGGCGCCCGGCGCGGGCAGCGGCGCGGCTTCGACGCGCGTCGCGGCATCGGCGGCCAGTGCGGTGTCGCCGGCGAGCGTGAGGTCGGCGGCGGTGAGCGTGAGGATGCGCGGACGTTCGCGATGCGCCGCGAGCGCCTTCAATGCGCTGCGTCCGATCAGATGCTCCAGTTCGCGCACGTTGCCGGGCCAGCGATACGCGAGCAGCGCGGCTTGCGCATCGGCGGAAAGACGCAGGCTCAGGAGGCCGAGGCGCGAGCGGTTCTCTTCGAGAAAGTAGCCGGCGAGCAGCAAGACGTCGCGTCCGCGTTCGCGCAACGGCGGCACGACGAGCGGATACACCGACAGCCGATGATAGAAGTCCGCGCGAAAGCGCCCTTCACGCACTTCCTCGGCGAGATCGCGATTGGTGGCGGCAATGAGCCGCACGTCGACCTTGTGCTCGCTGTCCGAGCCGATCCGCTGCAACTGGCCGTTCTGAAGCACGCGCAGCAGCTTGGCCTGCACGGGCAGCGGCAGCTCGCCGACTTCATCGAGAAAGAGCGTGCCGCCATCGGCGAGTTCGAACTTCCCGCGCCGGTCCGACGACGCGCCCGAAAACGCACCGCGCACGTGCCCGAAGAGCTCGCTTTCGACGAGCGTATCGGGCAGCGCCGCGCAATTCAGGCTGACGAGCGGTTTGTCGGCGCGCGGCGAAAGCGCGTGAATCTCGCTCGCGACGAGCTCCTTGCCGACGCCCGTCTCGCCGGTGATGAGCACGGTCAGATCGCTCGACGCGACGATCGCGATCTCGTCCTGCAAGCGGTTATGCGGCTCGCTGCTGCCGATCATTTCGCGCCTTCGCGGCCCGCTCGCCTGCCGATACACCTCCGCACGCTGACGCTCGGCCTCGCTCGATTTCGCGAGCGCATCGATGCGCTCGGCGACGCTCACGGTCGCCGCCGCGAGACTCAAGAACGCCTGCAGCGAAGCCATGTCGATGCCGTCGAAGCGCGCGGGATCGAGCGCGTCGAGCGTCAGCAAGCCCCACGCGCGCCCGTTGATGACGAGCGGGCAGCCGAGACAATCGTGCACCTCCAGATCGCCGCTCACGCCCTTGACCAGTCCGTCGTAGGGATCGGGCAAGTCCGAGCCGGCGGCGAAGCGCGTCGGTTCAGCGCGCGCGAGAATGCGTGCGAACCGCGGGTGGTCGCTCACGCGAAAGCGCCGGCCGAGCGTATCGCCCGAAAGACCGTCGATGGCGAGCGGCACGAGCGTGTCGCCGTCGAGCCGCAACAGCGCGGACGCATCGCTCGGAAACAGCGCGCGCGATGTGTGCAGCAAACGGCGGTAGCGCTCGGTGTCGGGCATCTCGCTCGACAGGTCCTCGATAAGCGGAACGAGCGCATCGAGCAGCACGCGTGAAGTCATTGCGACTACGTCAGCAGTCCTTTTGACTAGAGTCGAATCGACCATGTTTGATAATAAACGATTGATTTATCGACGATTCTACTCTGGCACGGATCGTGTATAGATTCTGCCGAAGAATTCAGACGCGAAAGCGCCCCGCTTTCGCCTTTATCACACGAGGAAACGAACAATGCTGTCAGCAGAACACCGTGCCATCGTCAAAGCGACCGTTCCCCTTCTGGAAAGCGGCGGCGAAGCCCTCACCACGCACTTCTATAACAAGATGCTCAGCGAGTATCCCGAGGTCCGCCCGATGTTCAACCAGGCGCACCAGGCAAGCGGCGCGCAACCACGCGCGCTCGCCAACGGCGTGCTGATGTACGCACGGCACATCGACGAACTCGAGAAGCTCGGCGGGCTCGTCGGCCAGATCATCAACAAGCACGTCGCGCTGGACATCCAGCCGGAACATTATCCGATCGTCGGACGCTGCCTGCTCGCGTCGATCCGTGAGGTGCTCGGCGCGGAAATCGCCACCGACGCCGTCATCGAGGCGTGGGCCGCGGCCTACGGGCAACTTGCGGATCTGCTGATCGGACTCGAGGAAGGCATCTACAGCGAGCGCGAAAACGCGCCGGGCGGCTGGCGCGGCACGCGGCGTTTCGTCGTCGCGCGCAAGGAGAAGGAAAGCGACGAGATCACGTCCTTCTATCTCGTGCCGGAAGACGGCGGCGCGCTGCTCGACTTCCATCCGGGTCAGTACATCGGCTTGCGCCTGTTCATCGACGGCGAGGAACTGCGCCGCAACTACTCGCTCTCGGCCGCACCGAACGGCCGCGAATATCGCATCAGCGTGAAGCGTGAGGCGAATGGCAAGGTGTCGAATTTCCTGCATGAACACGTCGGCGAAAACAGCGTGCTCGATCTCTATCCGCCCGCAGGCGACTTCAAGCTCGAACACAACGACAAGCCGCTCGTGCTCATCAGCGGCGGGGTCGGCATCACGCCGACGCTCGCGATGCTGCAAGCCGCGCTCGAAACGCAACGCCCGGTGCACTTCATCCACTCGGCGCGGCACGGCGGCGTGCACGCGTTCCGTGCGGCGATCGAGGAACTGGCGGCGCGCCATCCGCAACTGAAGCGCTTCTACTGCTACGAGCACAAGCGCGATGGCGATCTCGATGCGCACGGCATCGGCTTTGTCGACGAAAAGCTGCTCGATACGTGGCTGCCGAAGAACCGCGATGTCGATGCCTACTTCCTCGGGCCGAAGGCGTTCATGAAGGCGGTGAAGAAGCATCTGAAGGCGCTCGGCGTGCCCGAAGCGCAGAGCCGCTACGAGTTCTTCGGCCCGGCCGCCGCGCTCGACTGATTCCGTGCGTGGTGCGGCCCTCTCGACCCGCGGCGCATTTGGCCGCGGGTTTTTTTGCGCGTTCCAGCCTTTGCAAGTGGTTACCTCGATTTTTTAGAAACCGGTCATTACAAAAGGCCAGCCAGACGCCTAATCTGCTCTTGCCGCGCCGATCTGGCGCACTTTCGGAACCCAGGCAAAGAGGATACGCAAATGGAACCCCGTCTCGACTTCTACAAAGCCAATCCCGCAGCAATCAAGGCGCTGGTCGGCGTCGAGGAGCGCATCGCGAAGTCCGCGCTCGAGAAATCGCTGACCGAACTGGTACGGCTGCGCGCATCGCAGATCAACGGCTGCGCGTTTTGCGTCGACATGCATACGACCGATGCGCGCAAGGGCGGCGAAACTGATCGGCGGCTGGCGACGGTCGTTGTCTGGCGCGAGACGCCGTTCTTCACCGATCGCGAACGCGCCGCGCTCGAATGGACCGAGGCGTTGACGCTGGTGTCGCAAGACCACGTACCCGATGCCGTGTGGGAAGCCGTGAAGCCCCATTTCAGCGACGATGAAATTGTCGACCTGACGCTGCTCGTTTCCGCGATCAATAGCTGGAACCGTTTCGCGATCGCTTTCCGCAAGCTGCCGGCGTGAGGGCATCGACATGAGAAAGCGCGAAATTCTCGTGCTGGCGGCCGCGCTGATGATCGGTGCAGCGAGCGCCGGCGCGCACGACGCGGCGGGCGCGGAACTCGTCACGCCGATGATCAAGCAGGCCGTGCCGGAAGTGGCCGGCAAGAACGTGCTGATGGCGACCGTCTCGTACAAGCCGGGACAGTCGTCGGAAGCGCACAGGCATCCGGGGTCGATCTTCGCTTACGTGCTGGAGGGCCGCGTGACTTCGCAGCTCGAAGGCGGAAGCGCGAAGACGTATGGCCCCGGCGAATCGTGGTACGAACCGCCGGGCGCGCATCACATCGTGTCGAAGAATGCGAGCGCGACGAAGCCGGCAAAGCTGCTCGTGTTCGCGATCGTCGGCGATGGCGATCCGGTCAAGCAGCCGATCCCGCATTGAGGACAACATGAAGATCGCAGAACCCGACACCGTTTTCATCGCGACGCCGCAGAAGCGTTCGCCGGAGCATCGGCCGCGTTTCGCGCTGTTCGATCTCGGCTTCCGGCCGTTCTACCTGTGCGGCGCGGCGTTCGGCGCGCTCTCGGTGACGGTGTGGCTACTGGTGCTGTCGGGCGTGCCGCTCTTCGGCGGCTATCTGCTGCGCGCGGATCCGGTCGCTTGGCACGCGCACGAGATGGTGTTCGGGTTCGCGGCGGCGATCGTCGCCGGCTTTCTGCTGACGGCCGTGCGCGCGTGGACCGGACGCGACACGGCCAAGGGCGCGACACTCGCATCGCTCGTGCTGCTGTGGCTCGCCGGGCGCGTGCTCGTGTGGAGCGGCCCGGCGCTGCCGGCGGCGATCGTCGATAGCGCGTTCCTGCCGGTCGCCGCGATTCTGCTGCTGCGGGTGCTCGTCGAGGCGGGCAACCGGCGCAACTACTTCATCGCGGTCGTTGTGTTCGCGTTCGGCGCGCTGAACGCCGCGTTCCACGCGTTCGCGATCGACGCGCGCCCCGATCTCGCGATGCGCGCGGTGTGTGCGTCGGCGGGCATCGTCGTGTTGCTCGTCGGCGTGATCGGCGGACGCGTGATTCCGATGTTCACCGCCAATGCAATGCCCGGTTTCATCGCACGGCGCTGGCGCTTCGTCGAGTTGATGGCCGCGCCGCTCACGATAGCGGCGTTTGTCGCGGACGCCTTCGCGCTCGATGGCGCGATCGTCGCGCCGATCGCCTTGCTGGCCTGCGGCGTGCATCTCGCGCGGATGATCGGCTGGCGCTCGTACGCGGTGCGCGGCCGGCCGATTCTCGCGATCCTGCATCTCGCTTATGCGTGGCTGCCGCTCGGCTTCGCACTGCTCGCGCTGTCTGCGCTCGGATGGACACGCGTGCCGCACAGTCTCGCGATGCATGCGTTCGCGGCTGGCGCGATCGGCGGCGCGATTATCGCGATGATCACGCGCACCGCGCGCGGGCATACCGGACGGCCGCTCGTCGCGGACACGCGCGATGTCGCGTGCTACGCGCTCGTGATGTCAGCGGGCGCACTGCGCGTGCTCGGGCCGCTCGTCGCGCCTTCGTGGCATTCGACGTGGGTCTTTGCGGCTGGGTCGTGCTGGGTTCTTGCGTTCGGGCTCCACGTCGCCGCTTATGCCGCGCCGCTCTTCAAGCCGCGTGCGGATGGCAAGCCAGGTTGAGACGGCGACGGATTTTGACATCGGGAAGCGAGGGTTCCGCGAGAATCGCGTCCGGCTTTCCCGATTCCGATTCCGATCCCGCCATGAAGCACCTTCGTTCTCTTTGCGCCGCGGCGACGCTCATCGCCGCTTTGCTCGCCGTTTCCGGCTGCGGCCTCTTCGGATGCAGCGGCTTTGCCACCAACGGCGGCGGCTTCGGCGGCTGCAGCGTCGGCACGCGGTTCTGATTCGATGGCGCGAGGCGGGCGACAAGCCGGGTCGCAAGGATCATCGTCATCACAGCGCAACGCCGCCCGCGGCCTTCGCCTTTTTGGCGCCCGAATACCTCGCCTTCAATCCGAGCGCCTGCTTCTCGATCAAATACCAAGAGAGCGCGCCCGCGAGCCAGGAACCGGGCAGCGCGATCAGCATCATCTGTAGCGCGGAGCCGTCCGGATGGAAGTGATTCACGACCTGCTGAATCGGCCAGCCATAGAGATAGATCCCGTACGAATAGTCTTCGATGGGTCCGAGATTGAGCTTTGGCGCGAAGGCGATCATGAACACGCCATAGGCAATCACCGCGCCGCAGGCAATCTCGAACGCCGGCTGACGGTAGGAAAGCACCGCCGCAAGCAGCAGCGCGAAGAGACCCTGGCGGTTCAGCGGGATGAAATCCCGGTTGACGTAGAGAAAGACACCAGCGGCGAAAAACACGGCAACGCGAAGGTTGGACGGATCGCCCGTGATGAACGGCATGTACGTCGGCGCGAAGAGTCCGATCGCGACCAGGGCGGCGATGCAAAGGTTAGCGACCCATCGACTGCGAAGCGCGCCGAGCGCGCCGAACACCAGTACCAGGACGTAAAGCCGGACCTCGACCCAGATGCTCCACAGCGTTCCGTTCACGGCGTTCCGCGCGTGATTGTCCGCGAAGACGCCGGGCAAGCGCTCGGCATACTCATACAGAGAGGCGTTGCGCCAGACAAAGCCGTACGTCTCGGGTGACTCGAAGTAGATTCCGCGCGAAAGCGTCGTCAACGACGGTCCGAGCACGAAGGCGAGCAGCGCCATGCAAACGACCAGCGCCGGGAACAGACGCAGGGCGCGCGAGATGACGAAGTCTTTCACGCTGTGCCGACGATCGAAGCTGAACGTGATGAGAAATCCGCTGATGACGAAAAAGATATGCAGACCGAGATCGCCCGAATATCGGTAATGCAGGATCGACGTCGTGAAATCTCTGAGACCGTTGGTCGTGGCGGCAAGCGCGAACGAATGCCCATAGACAACGAGCGAAGCGGCGATAAGACGCAACAGCAGGAAATTATTACTGTCCTCTCGGCCGTTCTTATTAAAAGCTTGTCCCAGCGTTCTCATGAATGCCGCCTATTTGGAAGGCGGAATTGTAACGCGGTGTGACACAAATTAATAAGTTGCCGAAGCGGCGGCCCGTTTGACCCGCTCCCTTCTCCGCGCGGCTTCAGCCGAAGACGCGCGGAGAGAACCTTCACACGAGCACTGCCCGGCCACGAACCGGCACAAGGACGTTCGCGGACGACAGTGAAAACCAGGCTAATTTCAGGAAGATATCTGGTTCGTTTTGGTTAGCCCTTGTTGCATGAGACTTTGCTGGGTCTGCGAATGTGCATTGCGCATCGGCTTCAGCACGAAAAGCGCGAGCAGCGCCGATATCGCCGCCATCCCCGCCGCAAGCATGAACACGGCGTGCCAGCTGCCGGTCATCGTCGTGATGACGCTCGAGAACGGCACCAGCAACGCCGCCGTGCCCTTCGCCGTGTACAGCAGGCCCGCGTTCGTCGCCGCGAACTTCGGACCGAAGGTATCGCCGCACGTCGCCGGGAAGAGACTGTAGATTTCGCCCCACGCGAAGAACACGATGCCCGTCAGCACGACAAACGCGATCGGGCTATGCCCGTACTTCGACAACGCGACGATGCCCACCGCCTCGATCGCGAACGCGACGAACATCGTGTTTTCACGTCCGATGCGATCCGAGACCCAACCGAAGAACGGCCGCGTCAGACCGTTGAGCACGCGGTCGATCGTGAGCGCGAAGGTCAGCGCGGGCAAGGTCAAGCCGAGTATCGACACGGGCGAATCGTGCAAGCCGAAGTCCTTCGCGATCGGACCGAGCTGCGCGGTCGCCATCAGCCCGCCGGCGGCCATCATCACGAACATCAGATACATGACCCAGAAGATCGGCGACTGCAGCACCTGCTTCGGACTCGCGTTGTAGACCGCGGCCTTGACCGTGCTCTTCACCGTCGCGAGCAACTGCGCGGGCGGCGCATAGAGCGCCATGCCGAGCAGGAAGACCACGAGGCCTTGGCCGAGACCGAACCACAGGAACGTCGCTTCATAGCCGCTCGATTTGATCATGTGCGCGATCGGCACGACGGTCGCGGCGGAACCCATCCCGAAGCCTGCCGCCGTGATGCCCGCAGCAAGTCCGCGCCGCGTCGGGAACCACTTGAGCGCGTTGCCGACGCACGTGCCGTACACCGCGCCCGCACCCACGCCACCGACCGCCGCGGCGAAGTACAGAAGCGGCAGCGACGACGCCACCGAGTTGATCGCCCACGCGATCGCGCATAGCAGCCCGCCACCGACCACCACCGGCCTTGGACCGTACTTGTCGACGAGATAACCCTCGATAGGCACGAGCCATGTCTCCGTCACGACGAAGATCGTAAACGCCACCTGAATGGCCGCGCGGCCCCAGTGGTACTTCTCGTCGATCGGATTGACGAAGAGCGTCCAGCCGTACTGCATGTTCGCGATCATCGCCATGCAAATCACGCCGAAAACCAACTGCACCCACGGCGACGCGAGGCGCGACGCCTTGTCATCGCGGCCCATCTGGTTCATTCCCATGCCTGTCTCCTTGGCAAATATGCCTTGTGTATGCGGACGTCGAACGACGCCTCCCGCGACGCCCATTCATGCTGCGCGCATATACACAGTATGTGATATATCAAGTAAGTCAAGCGAAAGAAATGGCGGGGTTTTCACTTAGAGGATGAAACGGTGTAAGCGCATGAAAGCTGCAGTGGGCGCGGATCGTACAGACGAAAAAAAGCCCGGCAGAGGGAGACCTGCCGGGCGATGAGCGTGGGCGAGACATGGCAATCCGCAGCACGCCCTCTCTTTATAAATGAAAGTTAAACGTAATGTAAACGGGTATTTTTGTAGGGTTTACGCTGCGGTGTTTTTAGGCGTTTTCAGAACACGTTCACGGGGACATTGACCATCAGCCGGTAGACGTCGCTCGTGCCGTCCGGATAGTACGCGCTATTGCTGTGATGATGCATGTAGTAGAACTTGATCGACGTGTTCTTGAACTTGCCGTCGGGAATCGTGTAGCTCGGGATCACACCGATTTCGTAGTGCGTACCGCTGATCGGCTTGCCGTTCACCAGATAGTTAGCCGCCTGAGCGCTGTCGCCGTTAGCCATCGCGCTGCCATCCGCGCCCCAGCCGTAAGCACCCCACAACGCGAACTTCGCGCCGGGCAGGCCGTATTCCTTGAGGTTGAGCGAATAGGACAGGCTCACCGATTTTTCATGCGGCTGGTTGTAGTCGACATCGAGCGAATTCGACAGATAATCGCCCGCAGATTGCCCCATGTAGTCGAACGTCTGATCGCTCACGATCTGCTGGAACGCGAACTGCACCGTATGCGCGCCGTGCGTGCCGGCGAGCGCGAGCGAATACGCGTTATTGTTGATCGACCCTTGACGCTTGTCGCCGATCGCGCCGGTGTAGTAGTAGTTCAACGAACCCGTCCAGCGGATGCTCTTCGGATCGCCGATGCTCTGCGTCGCCGTCAGGTAGTACTGCTGCCATACGTTGTTCGCGACGCTGCCGTAGAGCGAGACGGCCGTATCGTCACCGTGTGTCCAGTCGCCGCCGAAGTACGTGAACTGCGAGACGTGCGTGCCGCCGTATTCCGTCGTGAGGCCGGTGACGGTCGTCATGCCGCGCGCGATCACGCCATCGACCGTGCCGGCCTTGAGCGTCAGGTTCTTGATCTCGTCGCTGGCAAGCGAGAAGCCGCGATACGTCGGCGGCAACGCGCGGTTGTCGTGCGGCACGAGGAACGGGTTATCGAAGAGTTGCTGACCGTATTTAAGCACCGTGTTCGACACGCGCGCCTTCACGTCCCACACACCCGGGTACGCCCACGCGAGCTGGTTCGCGCCGCTCGGGTCGCCGCTCGAGGAAACGTGCACGCGATTGCCCGCGCCCTGCCCGCCGTTCAGCTTGAACGCACCGAAGAGCGACACGTCCGCACCCACGCCGATCAGCCCTTTCGTATAGCCCGACTCGAACACGGCCTGCGCACCGAGCACCCACGCGTCCTTCTTGCCTGCGCCCTTGAATTCGTCATGCTCTGTGAAGGACCGCATCAACAGATTCAAGTGCGAATCCTCGATGAATCCCTTCGATTTCGCCTGATTGCTGACGGGCGCATCGGCTTCCGTGTTGGGCGGCGAATCCGGTGCCAGCGCCTTTTGACGCGTGAGCAGATCATCGTCGGCGGATGGCTGCTGCGCCTGCGCGGTCTGCGTCGGCGCCTGTTGCGCATGTGCCGGAACGGCTGCGGCGATATAAGCGCCGAAAAGCAAAATGGACAATGCCGCTGACGTTTTTTGTTTTTTCATGAAAAGTATCTCCACTGACTCGACCCGCAAACAACATGAAATGAACAACTACAAAGGATTCCGAATTACCTGATGAAGTGAACCGTGCCCGTCGATCGCGAAGGATCGGCACGAACGGTCCGTTCAGGGACGCGCTAGTAAAAGAGAAAGTGTCCCGTTACGCCGGGGCCATCACGCATACAGACAGGCGGCCGACGAACTCTCACCAAGCGCGCGCAACACCGGTACTTCGCGTGCGCAACGCGCGTCGGCCATCGGACAGCGCGTATGAAACACGCAGCCCGAAGGCGGATCGATCGGGCTCGGAATGTCGCCCGACAGAATCTGCACGGTCTTTGCGCGCTCGACGGCCGGATCGGGTACCGGTACCGCCGACAGCAACGCCCGCGTATACGGATGGCGCGGCGTGTCATAGAGCGCGTGCTTCTCCGCGAGCTCCATCACGCGGCCGAGATACATCACCATCACGCGATCGGAGATGTGCCGCACCACGGCCAGATCGTGCGCGATGAAGATGAGCGCGAGCTTCATCTCTTTTTGCAGCGACTTCAGCAGATTGACGATCTGCGCCTGAATCGATACATCGAGCGCGGACACCGGTTCATCGCAGATGACGAGCTTCGGCTCGACGATCAGCGCCCGCGCAATGCCAATGCGCTGACACTGCCCGCCCGAAAACTCGTGCGGATAGCGGTTGATCATCTGCTCGCGCAGACCGACCTTGGCCATCATCGCGCGCACGCGTTCTTCGACTTCGCGCGTGTTCATGCCCGGCCGATGCTCGACGAGCGGCTCCGCGATGATCTGCCCGATCGTCATGCGCGGATCGAGCGATGCGAGCGGGTCCTGAAAGATCATCTGCACGTCGCCGCGCACGCGATGCCATTCACGCGTCGAAGCGCCCGACAAGCGCGCGCCCATCCACACGATGTCGCCGCTCGTCGCGGGAATGAGATTGAGGATCGCGCGCGACAACGTGGACTTGCCGCAACCCGATTCGCCGACGACGCCGAGCGTCTCACCCGCCTTGAGATCGAAGCTCACGCCGTCGACGGCCTTTAGCGTGCGGCGCGCCGCCCACGGCAGACGGTTCTTCGGCTTCACCTGAAAATGCACGCGCATGTCGCGCACGGAGAGAATCGTCGCGTCAGACATGGCTCGCTTCCTTCTTGATCAGATGAACCGGACGATGACAGGCCCGCAGCCAGCCCGGTCCGATCGCCTTCAGCGCGGGCGCATCGACGGCGCATTCATCGCTTGCATCGGCGCATCGTTCGTGGAACGGACAGCCCGCCGGCGGATGGGCCATGTTCGGCGGATTGCCGGGGATGCCGGTCAGCTCGCCGCCGTCGTGATCGAGACGCGGCAACGCGCGCAATAGGCCAACCGTGTACGGATGCGAAGGCTGCGCGAACAACGTGTTCGCATCGCACTGCTCCATCACACGCCCGCCGTACATCACCATGACTTTTTCGCACAAGCCGGCGACGACGCCGAGATCGTGCGTGATCAATACGATCGACGTGCCGAAGTCATGCTGGAGATTGCGCAACAATTGCAGAATCTGCGCTTGCACGGTGACGTCGAGCGCGGTGGTCGGCTCGTCGGCGAACAGCACTTCGGGCTCGCACAGCAACGCCATTGCGATCATCACCCGCTGACGCATGCCGCCCGACAACTCGTGCGGATACTGCCCGATGCGATGCGCGGCCTCGGGAATGCGCACGGCTTCGAGCATCGAGATTGCGCGCTTCTTCGCTTCGCGGCGCGTGACGTTCTTGTGCAGTTCGAGCACTTCGGTCATCTGCCGCTCGATCGTGAGATACGGATTGAGCGAGCTCATCGGATCCTGGAAGATCATCGACAGGCGATTGCCGCGGATGCGGTTCATCGCGCGATTCGTCATGCCGATGAGATTCTCGCCGCGATACATCGCGCGTCCGCTCGCGCGCCCATTCGATGCGAGCAGGCCGAGCATCGCGAGCACGCTCTGGCTCTTGCCCGAGCCCGACTCGCCGACGATGCCGAGCGTCTCGCCCTCTTCCAGCGTGAAATTCACGCCGTTGACGGCGCGCACGGCGGCGTCGTGCGTCCTGAATTCGACTTGCAGATCGTTGACTTCGAGTAGCGGCATGGCTCACCTGTCCTTCGGATCGAGCGCGTCGCGCAGCCCGTCGCCGACAAAGTTGATGCAGTAAAGCGTGATCGAGAGCAGCGCCGCCGGGAACAGCAGAATCCACGGCGACGACTCCATCACGCCGACGCCGTCTTGAATCAGCACGCCCCAGCTCGTCATCGGTTCCTGCACGCCGAGGCCGAGGAACGACAGCACGGATTCCGTGAGGATGACGGCAGGCACGGTGACAGTCGTATAGATCGCGACGATGCCGAGCAGATTCGGCACCACATGCCGCGCGATGATGCGCCGCGTCGGCACGCCGATCGCGCGCGCCGCTTCGACATATTCCTTGGAGCGGATCGACAGCGTCTGGCCGCGCACGACGCGCGCCATGTCCATCCACGAAAAGATCGTGATGGTGATGACGACGAGATAGAACTCGCGGCCGAGCAGCGTCACCATCAGAATCGCGATGAGCAGATACGGAATCGCGTACATCATGTCGACGATACGCATCATCGCGTTATCGACGCGTCCGCCGACGAAGCCCGCGACCGCGCCCCACAGGATGCCGAGCGTCACCGACGTGAGCGTGGCGAGCGCGCCGATCATCAGGGACACGCGCCCGCCGATCAGGCAGCGCACGAGCAGATCGCGGCCAGTGTCGTCGGTGCCGAACAGATGCCAGTTGGCGAGCGTCGGCGCGACGCTCGTCGCGTTCCAGTCGGTCGAGTCGAATTCGTTCGGCAACAACCACGGTCCGACGATGCACGCGAGCGTGATCAGCACGAGCAGCACGAGACTCACGACCGCCGCCTTGTTGCGCAGGAAACGCGCGCGCGCGTCCTGCCACGGGCTGCGGCCGGCGACCGCCCTTTCGAGCATCGGTGCAAGAGAAGCAGATTTCATCGCGCGCCCTTTCAGTAACGAATCTTCGGATCGAGCCACGCATACGCGAGATCGACCAGCAGGTTGAGCAGCACGGCCACCACCGTGACGAGCACGACGAGTCCGAGCACGAGCGTGTAATCGCGATTGGCCGCGCCGTTCACGATCAGCTTGCCGATGCCCGGCAGCGAGAACACCGATTCCGTGACGACCGCCGCCGTGATCGACGAGATCGCGAGCGGGCCGATCACCGAGACGACAGGAATGAGCGTCGGCTTCAGCGCATGGCGCAGCACGATGGTGCGCATCGGCAAGCCTTTCGCGCGCGCGGTGCGGATGTAGTTCGTGTTCAGCACTTCGATCAGACTCGCGCGCGTCACGCGGCCGACCGTGGCGACGTTGATCATCACGAGCAGCGCGACGGGCAGCGCCATATAGCGCAACTGGAAGTCGTTCCAGCCGCCCGCGGGCAGCCACTTGAGCAGGATCGCGAAGACGAGGATCAACACCGGCCCGAGCACGAACGACGGGAACGCATTGCCCGCGTTGCTGGCGAGCATCAGCACATAGTCCGCGATGCTATTGCGGCGCAGTGCCGCGGCGATGCCGAGCGCGACGCCGATCACGATGGCAAGCAGCATCGACACGCCGCCGATCGTCAGCGACACCGGCAGCGCACGAAGCACGAGATCGTTCACGCTCCAGTCGGCATAACGGAACGACGCACCGAGATCGCCGTGCAGAAGGTCTCGAAGATAGAACACATACTGCTTCCACAGCGGCTCGTCGAGGTGATACTTCGCCTGCAGATTCGCGAGCACTTCCGCCGGAATCTTGCGCTCACCATCGAACGGACCGCCCGGCGTTGCGTGCAGGAGCAGATAGCAGATCGTCACGACGATCAGCAGCGTCGGCAGCGTGAGCAACACGCGCCGCAAGGTATAGGACCACATGAAAGGCTCCTTGCCGTCAGTGCTTGACGATGTAGAGATCCTTGCTGCCGTAATGATCCATCGGATTCTTCAGCGAGTATCCGCCGACGTAGCTCTTCACGAGGCGCGGCAGGCCGTATTGCAGGAGCGGCAGCATCGGATAGTCGTCCATTACGATCTTCGCGGCCTGCGTCTGCAACTGCGTGCGCTTGGCTTGATCCGTGGTTTCGCCGGCTTCCTTGATGAGCGCGTCGGCCTTCGGGTTGCAGCTGAAATTGTCGTTCTGCTCCGACTTGCATTGCACGAGCGTGAGGAAGGTCGTCGCGTCGTTGTAATCGGCGACCCAGCCGTTGCGTGCGATCTGATAGTCGCCTTCATGGCGCTTCTTCAACAGCACCTTGAACTCCATCGATTCGATGTCCATCGTGAGGCCGAGCTTCGACTTCCATTCCGATGCGACGAAGATCGCCATCTTCTTGTTGTAATCGCTCGTGTTCATCGCGAATCGCAGCTTCGTTCCGGGCTTCACGCCCGCCTGTTCGAGCAGCTTCTTGGCTTCCTCGACCCGCTTGGCCATCGGCCATGTCGCCCATTCGTAGTTCGACACGTCGGCGCCGCTCACGCCCTTCGGCAGCAGGCCGTAAAGCGGCGTCTGACCATCGGCGGTCACGCGTTGCGCGAGCAGGTCGCGGTCGATGACCATCGAGAGCGCCTTGCGCACGCGCACGTCCTTCAGCAGCGGATCGCGATTGTTGAAGCTGTAGTAGCGCGTACCGAGAATCAGCGAGTTGCGGATGTCCTTCGGGAACTGCTGGCTGTACTTCGCGTAGGTGCCGGTCGGAAGCTGATACGTCATGTCGTTCTCGCCGGACTGGAACAGCTTGACGTCGGTGTTCTCGTCTTCGACCGGCAGATACGTGACTTGCGTCAGTTGAACGTTCGCCTTGTCCCAGTAGTTCGCGTTCTTCGTCAGCACGAGCTTGCTGTTGACCTGCCAGTCCTTCAACTGGAACGCGCCGTTGCTGACGATGTTGCCCGGCTTCGTCCATTCCTTGCCGAATTTCTCGATCGTCGCGCGATGCACCGGCCCGAGGTTCGGATTCGACATCAGTTCCGGCAGGAACGGCACGGGTCCGGCGGTCTTGATTTCGACGGTGCTCGCGTCGATGGCGCGCACCCCGAGCGCGCTCGCCGGCTTCTTGCCCGCGGCGATATCCGCGCCGTTCAGCAGGAACGGGCCGTACACGCTCGCATACGACGACGCCGTTTTCGGGTCGAGGAAGCGCTGGCAGCCGTACACGAAATCGTTTGCGGTGACGGCGTCGCCATTGGACCAGCGGGCGTTCTTGCGCAGATGGAAAATCCAGGTCGTCGCGTCCTTCTGTTCCCATTTTTCCGCGACACCGGGCACGACCGTGCCGTCCGAATTCGTCGCGGTCAGGCTCTCGAACAGGTCGCGCGAGACGTTGGCCGCCACCACGGTTTCGACCAGCGCCGGATCGAGCGTCTCGACCTCCGAGCCGTTGTTGCGCACGAGTTCCTGCTTCGCGGCGAGCGCAACACCCGGCGGCACGATGGCGGCCGACGCGTTCAGCGCGGAGAACGCGAGCAGCGCCGCGGCGGCGGCGAGTTTCGTGCGTTGGATCGATGCGTGGGGAACGGCAAAAAACGTCATGGGGAATCCTCTTTCCTGTCTCGTTTATCGATTGTTGCCTTTCGCCGGGCTTTCGGAATTTGGCAGTCCTTCGTGTAGCGGATCGTTTATCGCCGTTGGGATAAACAAAGCGGCTTCAAGCCCGGAGAATCTAACGTATTGCTTTCTAACTTCTGTCGGCGCGCGCCAATGCCGATAACTCGTTGAAAACCGCGCGTCTGGCGGATATTTCTTACGTAGACGCTTTCATTCGTGCTTCAGGCTGGCGGCGAGTATTTCGTATCAATAAGACGGATGCCACTCACATGTGCTTATAGTCACTAAATTTTTCGAATAGTCGTTCAATTTGTTGGTTTAACGCACTTTCGGGCTTTGGTTAGCTGAACAGGGTTAAGGCAGCAAGTGTTTGTTTCCTATAAGATTGCGTCGCTGTATAACCGCCGCTTCAGAGCCGTCCGAAAGATGATCCGTTTCCGCCAGATCGAGGCATTTCGCAGCCTCATCATGACCGGCACCAGTGTCGGCGCAGCAAAAAAACTCCATGTGACGCAGCCCGCAATCAGCCGCCTGATCGCCGATCTCGAAGCCGATCTCGGCTTCAGCCTGTTCTCGCGCATCGGCGGCCGTCTCAATCCGACGACCGCCGGCCTGCGCTTCTACAAGTCCGTCGAGGAGAACTTCCTCGGCCTGGAGCGCTTGAAGCAGGTCGCCGCAATGATTCGCGAGGAAGCTTCAGACAGCCTCACGGTCGCATGCATGCCCGTGCTCGCGACCACGCTTTTGCCGCCCGTACTCGCCGATTTCACCGAACGTCATCCCGGCGTGCCGATCAAGGTCGATTCGGTGAAAGTGCCGGAAGTGCTGGTGAACCTGCAGAACCACAAGGCCGATGTCGCGTTGAGCCTGGCGTTTCCGGCGGTCGCGGGCATCGAGGTGGAGACGCTGCTCAAGGCGCGCGCGTCGTGCGCGATGCCCACGACGCACAAGCTCGCGAAGAAGAAGATCGTGCGCCCTTCCGACTTGCGCGGCGAAAAGCTCATCGGCTGGCTGCCGAACGCGCGCCAGCCGTATGAGGCGGAGCAATCGCTGATTTCATCGACGGAAGACCGGCCGCGTTACACCGTTTTCACCGACACGGCGCACACGCGTTACGCGATGGTGGCGGGCGGGCTCGGCATTTCGATCGTCGAGCCGTTCGCGGCCAAGGTCTGGCGCGCGCACGGCGTGGTCGTGCGGCCGTTCGAGACCGACATCGAATATGAATACGTGCTGTCGTATCCGAGCAGCGGCATCCGCTCCGATCTCGTCGCATCGTTCCGAAGTTCGGTGAAGCGCGTGGTCGAGCACTATTCGTTCGAGGCCGCCGAAGAAGCGCCTCTCGCGGAGGACTGACGCGCCGCGCGCCACTCGGCCGCCGATCGGTTTTCCGTTTCATACTCTCGTCTGTTGCGCCCGCTTCAAACCCTCATCCATACGGAGCACACATGCACGATCTGAAAGGCAAGTCGATTCTCATCACCGGCGCGAGCACCGGCATCGGCGCCGCGGCGGCGCGGGCGTTCGCGCAATACGGCGCGAATGTCGCGGTGCACTACAACAGCTCGAAAGACAAGGCCGAGGAAGTCGCGAAGGACGTGCGCGCGCTCGGCGTCACGGCGATCACCGTCGGCGCGGATGTGCGCGATTCAAAAGCCATCGATGCCGCCGTCGCGCAAGTCGCCGATACCTTCGGCAAGATCGACGTGCTCATCAATAACGCGGGCAGTCTCGTGAAACGCGAGCCGATCGCGTCCGCGAGCGACGAGCTCTTCGACGAGATCATGCACATCAACGCGCGCTCGGTCGTCGCGTTCACGCGCGCGGCGCTGCCGTCGCTGCGCTCGGGCGGCGGCGGCTCGATCATCAACGTGACATCGGTGGCGGCGCGCAACGGCGGCGGGCCGGGCGCGCTCCTCTACGCGGCGTCGAAGGGCTTCGTCAGCACCATCACCAAGGGCATGGCGAAGGAACTGATGCCGGATCGCATCCGCGTGAATGCGGTCGCGCCCGGCGTGATCCAGACGCCGTTTCAGGAGCGCTTCACATCGCCGGAACAACTCGAATCCTTCCGCAAGGCAATTCCGATGGGCTTCATCGGCGAGCCGGACGATTGCAGCGGCGCGTTCCTCTATCTCGCGTCGGAAGCGATGTCGCGCTATGTGACGGGCCAGATCATCGACGTGAACGGCGGCCAGTTGATGCCCTGAGCGTCGCGCGGCTCGTGGTATATAAAGCGCTGGTCTTTCGTCGCATGCAATAAAGGAGAACGCAGGAGATGCTTTTGAAAAAGGAACTTCGCATCCGCTCGGTCGCACTCGGCGCCATCGTCGCGTCGGCGCTCATGACGGCGGGATTCGTCGAGACGGCGCCGGCTTACGCAAAAACCACCGACAATCAGCCGGCGGTGCTGACCGCGTCGGCTGTCGCGGTCGCCGACAAATACGCCGCCGACACCGCGGAACAAATCTTCAAGCTGGGCGGCAATGCGGTCGATGCGGCCGTCGCGATCGCCTTCACGCTCGCCGTGACGTATCCGGAAGCGGGCAATATCGGCGGCGGTGGCTTCATGACGCTCTACGTCGATCATCGTCCGTACTTCCTCGACTATCGCGAGCGCGCGCCGCTTTCGGCCACGCGCAACATGTATCTCGACGACAAGGGCGAGGTCATCAAGGGCATGAGCCTCATCGGGCATCGCGCGGTGGGCGTGCCGGGCACGGTCCAGGGCATGTGGGAAGCGCAGAAGCGCTTCGGCAAGTTGAAGTGGAAACAGGTGCTCGCGCCGGCCATCAAGTACGCGCAGGACGGCTTCGAAGTCGACGATCAGCTCGTTTCGCGACGCGACAACGCATCGAAGGAGTTCGCCGGCAAGACCAACTTCGATCTGTACTTCGGCGGCATGAAGGCCGGTCAGGTGTTCAAGCAGCCGGATCTCGCCAAGACCTTGCAGCGCATCTCCGATAAAGGCGCGAAAGGCTTCTACGAAGGCGAAACCGCCGAGCTGATCGCCAAGTCGATGGAAGGCCACGGCCTCATCACGACGCGCGACCTGAAGGACTACAAGGCGGTGTGGCGTCAGCCGATCACGGCAAGCTGGAACGGCTATCGCGTGATCACCGCGCCGCCGCCGAGCTCCGGCGGCGTCGGCCTCGTGCAGTTGCTCAAGATGAAGGCCGACCTCAAGGACAAGTTCCAGGACGTGCCGCTCGATTCCGCGCAGTACATCCATCTCGTGGCCGAAATCGAGAAGCGCGTGTTCGCGGACCGCGCGCAATATCTCGGCGATCCGGACTTCTACAAGGTGCCGGTCGCGCAGCTCACCAACGACGACTACATCCTGAAGCGTGCGCAGGAAGTCAATCCCGACAAGCCTTCGGACACGAAGAGCGTGCAGCCGGGACTCGGCACGTCGATGCCCGAGAAGGCGGAAACGACGCACTTTTCGGTCGTCGACAAATGGGGCAACGCGGTGTCGAACACGTACACGATCAACGGCTATTTCGGCTCGGGCGTGATCGCGGAAGGCACGGGCGTCGTGCTCAACGACGAAATGGACGACTTCGCGTCGAAGCCGGGCGTGCCGAACATGTTCGGCGTCGTCGGCAGCGATGCGAACGCCATCGCGCCGAAAAAGCGCCCGCTTTCGTCGATGACGCCGACCATCCTCACGAAGGACGACAAGGTCGCGATGGTGATCGGCACGCCGGGCGGCTCGCGCATTTTCACGTCGATTTTCCAGGTCATCACGAACGTGTACGACTTCGACATGCCGCTGGCGGAAGCCGTCGGCGCGACGCGATTCCATCATCAGTTGCTGCCGCCGGACACCATCTATCAGGAGCCGTTCCATCAGCTCGACGCGAGCGTCGTCAAGCAGCTCGAAGACAAGGGCTACAAGTTCACGATGCAGAACTTCAATGGCGACATTCAGGCGATCCGCATCGACGGCGACAAGCCCGAACCGATGTCCGATCCGCGCGGACGCGGCGTGTCGCGCGTCATCCAGTAACGCGCCTTACAACGTCGAACGAGTAAAATAGCGGCCCGGTCCGGACTAGGCGTTTCCCCTAGTCCGGCCTTTTTTCGCTCATGCGAGAGCCCCGCCCCGCGCGGGATTCGCGGCATATAAGCCGCTCGGCATGAGCGGCATGTTTTTCATGGGATTGGACCCCGCGTTCTGTTCCCCTAGTCTCTGTCCTGACCGAGTGCAGCCATCAGAGCGCGTCACCCGGCATTCATCCAGAACTACATACGAGACGACCCTGACGATGGACCCGCGGTGCCGGCGAGCTGACAAGCGCGGCGCACGGCGTTCCGTTTCAGCGTGCTGATAAAGGAGCAGCTCATGTTGGAATCCTCCGCCCAGCAGCTTGGCGACATCGACATCACCCCCACAGAACGAGAGGAAAGCGTTCAGACCGCCAGCGGCGGATTTCTCGATCGCTATTTCGGCATTTCCAAAACCGGCAGCACGGAAAAACGCGAGATCGTCGCGGGCGTTACGACGTTCCTCGCGATGGTCTACTCCGTGTTCGTCGTGCCGGGCATGCTCGGCAAGGCCGGCTTCGACACGAGCGCGGTGTTCGTCGCGGTGTGCCTCACGACCGCGTTCGGCTCGCTGCTGATGGGCGTGTGGGCGCGTCTGCCGATCGCGATCGGCTGCGCAATCTCGCTGACTGCGTTCACGGCCTTCGGTCTCGTGCTCGGCAAGGGATTGACGCCGAACATCGCGCTCGGCGCCGTGTTCCTGATGGGCGTCGTGTTCACCGCGATCTCCGTCACCGGCGTGCGTTCGTGGATCCTGCGCAATCTGCCGACGGGCGTCGCGCACGGCACGGGCATCGGCATCGGCTTGTTCCTGCTGCTGATCGCATCGAACGATGTCGGGCTCATCATCAAGAATCCCGCGCCCGGCATGCCGGTGTCGCTCGGGCATATCACGGCGTTTCCCGTGCTGATGTCGGTGGCGGGCCTCGCCGCGATCTTCGGTCTGGAGCGCCGGCGCGTGCCGGGCGGCATCCTGCTGGTGGTGATCGGCCTGTCGGCGATCGGCCTGATCTTCGATCCGTCCGTGCGCTTTCATGGCGTGTTCGCGCTGCCGGCGTTGTCGGCGCCGGGCCATGCATCGCTGATCGGTGCGATGGACATCAAGGGAGCACTCTCGATGGCCGTACTGCCGAGCGTGCTCGCGCTCGTGATGACCGCCGTGTTCGACGCGACCGGCACGATCCGCGCGGTCGCGGGCCAAGCGGGCCAGATCGACAAGAACGGACGCATCGTCAACGGCGGCCGCGCGCTGACCGCCGATTCGCTCAGCTCGATCTTCTCCGCCTGCTTCGGCGGCGCGCCGGCTGCGGCGTATATCGAATCGTCGGTGGGCGTGGCGGCGGGCGCGAAGACGGGTCTCGCGGCAAGCGTCGTCGGCGTGCTGTTCCTGGTGGTGATGTTCCTGTCGCCGCTCGCCGCGCTCGTGCCTTCCTACGCGACGGCGCCTGCGCTGATGTACGTCGGCCTGCTGATGCTCGGCAACGTGAGCAAGCTGCATTTCGAGGACACGGTCGACACGATGTCGGGCCTCGTTTGCGCGGTGTATATCGTGCTGTCGGCGAATATCGTGACGGGCATCATGCTCGGCTTTTGCACGCTCGTGATCGGCCGCATCGTCGCGGGCGAATGGCGCAAGCTGAATGTCGGCACGGTGGCGATCGCGGTCGTGCTCGCGGTTTTCTATCTCGGCGGCTGGGCGATCTGATCGACGGCTCGATCCCGTGAAGCGAAACGGGGCGCTGCCCGAGAGGACAGCGCGCCGTTTTTCATGGCCGTGTTACTTCGTGACGAGCGCGACGGAACCCGTCTCCAACAACGACTTCAAATTCGACAGAATCTTCGGCCATCCGCCCGACACGGCCTCGATGAACGGTTTGCTCTCGCTGACGTGCGTGACCGTGAGCTTGACCGCATCGCCGAGCGCCTCGATGTCGTAGGTGCAGCGCGACCAGCCCGCGTCCTTCAGATCGTCGCGAAATTCGTTGCGCCATTTCAGCACGAGGCGTTTGCCCGGCTCGGATTCGAGCACTTCTCCGGCATCCGCGACGCGTCCATCGGAAAACAGCATCTTCCACGCGGAGCCTGCTGACCAGTCGGATTCCTGATGCATCCCGAACCAGTACTGCCGAACGAACTCAGGCGTCGTCAGCGCTTCCCACAGCTTTCCCGGCGTCGTGCGGATGTAGGTCACATACACAAACGTGTCGCTACTCATGATCGTCTCCTTCAAGCGAGCGTTTCAGGTCGGACAAAGCGTCCAGCCGCGGACGCTCGAACTTGCTGATCCAGCGTTGCGCGATCTCGTGGATCGGCACCGGATTAAGGAAATGACGCTTCTCGCGGCCATGACGCTGCGTCGACACGAGATTCGCGTCTTCGAGTATCGCGAGATGCTTCGACACGGCCTGCCGCGTCATGCCGAGGCCGTCGCATAAATCGCCGAGCGTCTGGCCGTTCGCCTCGCGAAGCCGGTCGAGCAGTTGCCTGCGGCTCGCGTCGGCGAGCGCGCGAAAAACCGAATCGTCATCCATGAACGGATTATGCAACCATTTGGTTGCATGTCAAGCGCAAAAACGACAACGCCCCGGAAGCTCTTCACTTCCGGGGCGTTGCGGATGATGCTCTTGACCGGGATGCTGTCGCGCGCGGCTTACTTGCGGCGATACGATTCGACGAGAATCTCGCAGTTCTGAAGATGCAGTTGCAGCGCACGGTTCCACTCACGACGCACCGCAGCCTTTGCCGCGCGCAGCCAGGAACCGAACGAAACGACCAGGGATTGTTGTGCGGTGGTTTTCATGTGGGTCTCTCAGGGTAAGTAGCTAGGGAATAACCCTAACTATACGCTTTTCTCGCTGCACCGCAACACGTTTTCAAAAAAGCAACAGGGTATTCCCTAAGTCGATCGGTCAATTTTTCTCCGGCGCGTCGGGCGCCAACTGCACGCCCTTTTTGAAGATGAAGCAGCCGTAACCCCGAGATTCGCCGGTGGCGATCACGCAATACGCGTTCTTCGCGCGCTCGTAGAAGGCAAAACGCTCGATCGACGCCAGCGGCACGGCGCGCCCCTCGGCGTCATCGACTTCACGCTGCGCTTCGCGTTGCACGGCGGGCAGCGCGGCCGCGTCGCCGACGACCTCCATGCGCTGAGCAGGATGATCGACGAACGTATCGAGCGGCAGCACCGACAGCACCGCCCGCACCGCGCGCGGCGAACTCACGCCGTCGAGCCGCAGCACGCGCCCGAGCACCGTCTGTCGCGCGACGGAATCGGCGGGAAAGTTGGCGTCGCAGATCACGACTTCGTCGCCGTGACCCATCGCGCAGAGCGCGTGCAGGATGTCCGCGTTGAGCAGCGGATCGATGTTCTTGAGCATGTTTCTTGTTCTCCATGACGTAAGGCCAGCCGAATCTATGGTACCCGCCGCCGCGCAACCGAGGCGCAGCTAAGGCACGAGCAGGTCGCCCTGCCGCGCCGCGTCCGCGCCCGCGATGCGCGCGACCAGCATTCCCGCCGTCGCGAAGCGCGTCCAGTGCCGCGCGTAGAGCAGCCCTTCCGTCTGCGCCACGAGCGGCACGAGGCGATCGTCGAGCGGATCGAGCACGTCGGCGATGACGTCGCCCGCGCGAATCCGCTCGCCGATTTCGCGCCGATGCAGAATCACGCCCGACATCGGCGCGTGAATGTACTCGCATCCCGCAAGCGGCGTCGCGGGATTGCGCAGCGGCGGCGGCTTCGGCGCATCGCCTGCGATCATGCCGATGTGCGTCAGATAGTCGACGATCGCCTGTGCATCGCGCGCCGCCATCTCGTGCGACACGTCCCGCACGCCGCGCAGTTCGAGCGTGACGGCTTGCGCGCCCATCGGAATCGGAAAGCGCTCGCCGAGCGCACCGCGTAGATAGCGCCACGCCGCCGTGCACGCCTCGTCGAACGGCTCGCCGCCCGACACATCCGCAAGCAATTGTGCCTCGCTGCCGAGATAGCGCGCGAGCGGTTCGATCGCGGGCCACGCGCCGGGCGTCGTGTAGAGATGCGCGACGGCTTCCCAGTCGCAATGCAGGTCGATAACGAGATCCGCGTCGCACGCGAGTTTCATCAGCTCGATGCGTTGCGATTCGAGCTCGGTCGCCGCTTCGAGCGCCGCCAGATGCTCGCGCAGCGCCGCGCGGATGAGCCGAGCGTTCCGCGTCGCGTCGCCCGTCAGACGGTTCTTGAGTTCGAGCGCCAATTCCGCGCCGAACTCGGGAAAGCGCCGGTTGAAGTCCTGCCCCGAGCGCATCTCGAAGCGGCCCATTTGCGTGCCGAACCAATGCTGGTTCAATCCCGCCGGATTCGCGACCGGCACGACTACGACACGCGCGTTCAGCTTCCCCGCTGCTTCCAGTTCGGCGAAGCGCCGCTTCAGATACCACGCGACGACCATGCCCGGCAATTCGTCGGCATGCAGCGAAGCCTGGATATAGACCTTCGGCGCCGCGTCGCCGTCTTGCGGACCGAATCGATAGCTCGTGATCGCGCGCCCTGTGCCGAGCGACGCGCCGACGAGCGGATGATGATGAACCTGCATCTTCGATGTATCTCTCGTCGAAAGCGAAAAGAAAAGGCATCGCGAACGATGCCTTTCCGGTCGAAAACGAATGCGGCGGACGGCGCTTACCGGATCGAGATATCCGTCTCGAAATACTTCGCCATGATGCGCTTGAACGTGCCGTTCTTCTTGATCTCGGCGAACGCGTTGTTCAGGCCGTTCTTCAGATCGGCGTCGCCCTTGCGCAGACCGATGGCCGTGCCCGGACCGATGATCGCCTTGTCCTCGACGATCGGGCCGACGAGCGCGAACGGCTTGCCCTGCGGCTTCTTCAGAAAGCCGATGGCGGCTTGCGCGGCGTCGGTGAAGATCGCGTCGATGCGGCCCGCGACGAGATCGGCCTCGACCTGTTCCTGATCGCCGTAAGCCACGACGGTCACGCCTTGCGGCTCCCATTTCACTTTCGCGTAACGCTCCTGCACCGTGCCTTGCTCGACGCCGACGCGCTTGCCCTTCAATGCCTGCGGCGTCGGCAGGATGCCCGAGCCGGCGCGCGCGACGAGTTGCGCGTGCGTGTCATAGAGCGGATCGGTGAAATCGATCTGCTTCAGGCGCTCTTCGGTGATGCCCATGTCGGACAACACGGCGTCGAATTTGCGGGCCTTGAGGCCGGGAATCATGCCGTCGAAATTGTTTTCGACCCACACGCACTTGACCTTCATCTGCGCGCAGAGCGCATTGCCGAGATCGATATCGAAGCCGGCGAGCTTGCCGTCGGCCTGCTTGGATTCGAACGGCGGATAGGACGGATCGACGGCGAAACGGATTTGCGTGATTTCCTTCGCTTGCGCCGAGAACGACACGGCGGCGAGTGCTGCAAGCATCGCGAACGATGCGGACTTCTTCAATGACATGCTTTTCCTTCAGGAATTTCGATGAGACCGCGAAACGTCGCGCGCGGACGCGCGCGAAAAACCGTGAATGGTAACAAAATCGCACGATTGATCGGACGACGCGCGTCAAGGCACGACCGAAAGAAACAGGAAAGCCGCAAAGATCACGAGATGCACGACGCCTTGGAGCACGGTCGAGCGGCCCGTGCCGAGCGTAATGACGGACACGAGCAGCGTGAGCGCGAGCATGACGATTTCCTTGGGCGCGAGCCCGAGCGAAATCGGCTGGCCCATGAAGATCGACACGACGGCCACTGTGGGAATAGTCAATCCGATGCTCGCGAGCGCCGAACCGAGCGCGAGATTCAAGCTCGTCTGGAGGCGGTTCAGGCGCGCCGCGCGCAAGGCGGCGAGTCCTTCCGGCAGCAGCACGAGCGCGGCGATCACCACGCCGACCACAGCCTCGGGCGCGCCCGCCGCCGCGACGCCCGCTTCCACCGCCGGCGACAGCAGCTTCGCCAGCCCGACCACCGAAACCAGCGAAAGCATCAGAAAGATGAGCGCGACCCACGCCTCCCGGTTGCTCGGCGGCGGCGCGTGCGGCGCCTCGTCCTCGTCCTGCACGCCCGCGGCGGCCGGCGGCGTGAACGGCAGGAAATAATCGCGATGGCGGATCGTCTGCACGAACACGAACGTCACGTACAGTACGAGCGAAATCACGCCGACGAAGATCAGTTGCGACGTCGAAAGCGCGGGACCGGCGACCGTGCTCGTGAAATTCGGCAAGACCAGTGTAAGCACGGAAAGCGCGCACAGGATCGCGAGCGCGGCGCTCGCGCCTTGCAGCTGAAAATCCTGCACGTGATGCCGCAAGCCGCCGATCAGCAGACACAGCCCGACGATCCCGCAACTGCAGATCATGATCGCGGCGAACACCGTGTCGCGCGGCAGACCGGCTTTTTCCGGACCCCCGGAAAGCATCACGGAGACGATCAGCGCGACTTCGATCACCGTGACGGCGACCGCGAGCACCAGCGTGCCGAACGGCTCGCCGACGCGATGCGCGACCACTTCCGCGTGATGCACCGCCGCGAACACGGCGAACGCCAGCGCGATGGCCGCGAGCACGATCAGCGCGCCGCTGTGTATGAAAGCGGCCGCGGCCAGCACGACGAGCGCGAGAATCGGGGAAACGAGGGTCCAGTCCAGCTTGAATTTCATCGGCGCTCCGGGCGGATCGGTTGAATGGGATCGTCGGCTCTTGCGATGTAGCCACGAGGTTGCAGCAAAAACGCGCCGAATGCATCGGACCTGCGCGAGCGCCGCGCGTGCGAAGGGATTGCCGTGACAAAGGGCCGCAGACCATCGGCATCATAGCGAAAACGCAACCGCGCGCCTTCGGCACGAACGGGTGTATTTATTGCGCAATTGTCAGAGAATAACGGCTCCAGTGGTTACGTTAAGCACGGAGACACATGCTCGTCGCACCGATACCCGAGAACGAATCCGCCCGCCTTGCCACCCTGCGCACGCTCGGCATCCTCGATACGCCCGCCGAAGAACGCTTCGACCGGTTGACGCGTCTCGCGCGCCGCGTCTTCGACGTACCCATCGCGCTCGTCTCGCTCATCGACGAAAACCGTCAGTGGTTCAAGTCGTGCGCGGGTCTCGGCGTGCAGGAAACCTCGCGCGACATTTCTTTCTGCGGACACGCGATCCTGCAAGACGACGTCTTCATGATTCCCGACGCCCGCGCAGACGTCCGCTTTCACGACAACCCGCTCGTCTCGGGCCATCCGGGCATCCGTTTCTACGCCGGTCAGCCGCTCATGGTGCCCAACGGCAGCAAGCTCGGCACACTCTGTCTCATTGACACGCGCCCGCGCGAGCTGGACGGCGACGAACGCGGCCTGTTGCGCGATCTCGCGCATATCGCGGAACAGGAGATCGCGGCGATCGAGCTCGCGACCGTCGACGAGCTGACGCTCATCGCGAACCGGCGCGGCTTCGAAGCGCTCGCGCAGCATGCGCTGAACGTCTGCAAGCGCCTTGAGCGCGACGCGTCGCTGCTCTTCTTCGATCTCGACGATTTCAAGCAGATCAACGACACCTTCGGTCATGCGGAAGGGGATCGCGCGCTCGTGACCTTCGCCGCCGCGCTGCGCGAATCGCTGCGGGAGAGCGATGTCATCGGCCGTCTGGGCGGCGACGAATTCGTCGCCCTTCTGACCGACGCCCGCGAAGACGAAACGCGCCGCGCGCTCGATCGCCTGCGCGAATTGCTCGCGGCGAGCAATGCGGCATCGGCGCCGGGTTATCGGATTCGCTTCAGCGTCGGGCAGACACAGTTCGACGCCGCTCGGCATTCGTCGGTGATCGATCTGCTCGCGGCAAGCGACAGCAAAATGTACGCGCAGAAAGCCGCGCGCAAAAGCGCTCCGGCGCGCTAGCGCCAACGAGCATTGCGATCTGTGCATTGATCCGAAACAGATTGCGTTTATTCAAATAAACGGCGTCGCAGGCAGCGATTGTCCAGCGCGACGCCAAACGAAATACTTATTCAACGCGCCGAAAATACGGCGGGAATAAGTTCGACGTCAAAAAACGTAATAATCGCGTCAGCCGGGCACGAAGCAAAAACCGAAAATCAGTGTTTCAGTTGAACTGACGCACTTCCATCATATAATTTATTTCAATCGGCAAAGAAAATTTACGCGGACTAAATCATGTTCCTATAACAAAAAGGTATTCTCTGATGATTATCTCGTCGAATTTCAATGATCAATTCAGGAGAAGACAATGACGACTATCTTCGCGAAACTCGCGCTGTGCGCCGCGGTTGCAGGCGCGTTATGCAGCATGGTAAGCGCATCGGCGAAGGAAACGGCGACCGCGCATAAACCAGATCCCGCCGCAATGGAAGCGCTGGCCAAAATGAGCGCTTATATGCAAACCGTGAAGCAGTTCGTTCTGGATGTCGATTCGACGACAGATCAAATCATGGTGGACGGTAAAACGGCACAATTGGTCCAGTTGTCGCACACGACGAAGCTGACCGTAAATCGCCCCGATCATCTCAAGGCGGATATTTCCGGCGGTGCGCCTGGCAGCAGTCGTCACGCCTATTTCGACGGAAAGCACTTCACGCTTTACACTGAGCCGGGCAAATACTATGCGACGGTGCCGGCGCCGGCCACCATCAAGGAACTGATCAACGATCTCGGCGACAAGTACGGAATCGAGTTGCCGTTAAGCGATATTTTCACGCTGGGAGCGAATCCGGACGACATGAAAAGAGTGCTTTCCGCCGCCTATCTCGGTGACGAGACAATAAACGGCGCGACGTGCTCACATTATGCATACCACGAAAAATCGGTCGATTGGCAGCTCTGGGTTCAGAAAGGCGATAAACCGCTGCCGTGCAAGTTGAATATCGTGACATTGTCGGACAAGGAGCGGCCGCAATACACGGCGATTTATCGCTGGAACCTCAATCCTGAAATCCGAAATGGCGCATTCGCATTCTCGGCCCCTGAGAACGCGCGCGAAATCAAAATCGTGCAGGTCAAAGACACGCAATAATCGATTAATGTAGAGATCATCATCATGAATTTGAAGAACTTCTCAAGCACGGCATGCGCGGCGCTCTTACTGGCAACAATCGCGTCGACGGCAAGCGCCTTTCAAGTCCGCGGCGGCGCTCAAACGTCCGTGAATAGCGGCGCCTGGCAGAGCGCGCATGAAACCAATGTCGCGACACGGCAAGCCAACCGCACGACGCGTGAGGGCAACCGGCAGGACACCGTTCAGCAGGTCAGTTCGAACCGAACGAACGCGGCGACAAACATCAGCAATAACCGGATGAATGCGGCGCAGAACATCAGTGACAACCACGGCTGCTGCTACAACAACGGCGGCTGGTACAACGACCATCCGGTGGCAACCGCTGCCGCCGTCACGACAACCGTAGTCGCGACGGCAGCCATAGTCGGCTCCATCGTTCATACACTGCCGCCCAGTTGCTCCGCGATCAGCGTCAACGGCGTGACGTATCAGCAATGCGGCTCGACGTGGTATCAGCCGCAATACTCGGGCACGTCCGTTCAGTACGTGGTGGTCAACGCGCCTCACTGACGGGCGGTCGAGTTCGCTTCACTCGCTGCCGCTCTCGCGGAAATACAGGCGGCGCGGCAGGCCCCACACGATCAGCATCGCGCCCAGCAGGCACGCGCACGCGATCGCATAGAGGCCGGGCGTCGCGCTGCCGGTCATCGTCTTCACTTTGCCGACCATGTACGGACTGATGATCCCGCCGAACTGCCCGACCGAATTGATGAGCGCGATGCCGCTCGCCGCCGCGATACCGGTGAGAAAGCGCGTCGGCAGAATCCAGAACAGCCCGAGCGACGTAATGATGCCCGTCGCGGCGATCGTGAGGCCGATCACGAGCATCACCGTGTTCGTCGGGAAGAAGCCGCACAGCACGTAACCGATCGTGCCCGCGAGCGCGCATGCGCCGAGGTGCCAGCGCCGTTCGCCGGTCCGGTCCGAATGCTTGCCGATCAGGATCATGCCGATGCCCGCGACCGCGTAAGGCAGCATCGAGATCAGGCCGATCATGAACGGATCGCTCGTGCCCGCGGTTTTCACGAGCTGCGGCATCCAAAAGACGAGCCCGTAGATGCCCATCGCGAGGAACAGATAGATGAGCGCCATCACGAGCGTGACGGGCTGGCTGAACGCGGCCTTCAGCGAATGCACTTCGCCGACTTTCGGATCGCGCGCGAGTTGCGCTTTCAGCGCGCGCTTTTCGCCGGCGTCGAGCCACTTTGCGTGATCGACGTCGTCATCGACGAACGCGAGCACGACAAAGCCGAGCAGCACCGACGGAATGCCTTCGAGCAGAAAGAGCCATTGCCATCCGGGCATGCCGTTCAGGCCATCGCAGAACTTCATGATCGCGCCCGACAGCGGGCTGCCGATGATCCCGCACAGCGCGATCGACGCCATGAAAAACGAGTTGATGCGCCCGCGCCGCGACGACGGAAACCACTTCGTGAAGAAGTACAGCGCGCCCGGCACGAAGCCCGCTTCGAGCGCGCCGATCAGAAAGCGCAGCACGTAGAACCACGTTTCGCTGCGCACGAACATCATGCACGCCGACGCGATGCCCCACGTAATCATGATGCGCGCGATCCAGCGCTTCGCCCCGACGCGATGCAAAACGATATTGCTTGGCACTTCGAATAAAAAGTATCCGACGAAGAATACGCTCGCCCCGAAGCCGTACATGGCGTCGGAGAAGCCGAGCTCGCTTTGCATCTGCAGCTTCGCAAAGCTGATGTTGATGCGATCGAGATACGAAAACACGAAGCACGCGACGAACAGCGGCACGAAGCGCCAGAACACTTTCTTGTAGATGCGGCTGTCGTCGAGCGTCGCCTCGCGCGGGGCGGCGAAGGTATTCATGTGGCTTGTCTCCTTGATTTTCTTGTCTTGACGCGTGTGTTCAGTAAGTCGCGCGTCCTCCGGAGAGATCGAAGACCGCGCCCGTCGTGAACGAGTTCTCCGACGAAGCGAGGAACGCGACCATCGATGCGATCTCGTTCACTTCGACGAAGCGTCCGCGCGGAATCTTCGACAGCATGTAGTCGATGTGCTCCTGCTTCATCTGCTCGAAGATTTTCGTGCGCGCGGCGGCGGGCGTCACGGCGTTCACCGCGATATCGAGGCCGGCCGTTTCCTTGCCGAGACTCTTCGTCAGCGCGATCACGCCCGCCTTCGCCGCACTGTACGCCGACGCGTTCGGATTGCCTTCCTTGCCCGCGATCGACGCGATGTTGACGATGCGTCCATAGCCGCGCGCGATCATCGCCCTGACGATCGCCTGATTCACATGGAACGCCGCGTTGAGGTCGACGTCGATCACGCGCGACCATTCTTCCGGCGCGTAATCGGCGACCGTCGCGTTCGCGCCCGCGATGCCCGCGCTGTGCACGAGCACGTCGATTTGCCCGAAGCGCTCCAGCGTGCGCGACGTCGCGTTGGCAACTGCATCGCGATCCGTCAGATCGACGAGCACGGTCTGAACGTCGCCCAGACGCGCGCTGGCATTCGCCAGCGCGGCTTCATCGCGATCCCACAACGAGACGCGCGCGCCGCCTTCGAAGAGACGCTGCGCCACCGCGTAGCCGATGCCCTGCGCGCCGCCCGTCACGACAGCCGCGCGATTCGTGAAGTCGTATCGGTTCATGCGTCCACCGTGCGTTGTTGCTGAACGCCCAGACCTTCGATGCCGAGGCGCATCGTCTGTCCCGCGCGCAAATAGATGGCGTCCGGCTTCTGCCCCATGCCGACGCCCGGCGGCGTGCCCGTCGAAATGACATCGCCCGGTTGCAGGCTCATGAAGCGCGAGAGATACGCGACGATCTCGCCGACCTTGAAGATCATCGTGCTCGTGTTGCCGTTCTGATAACGCTTGCCGTCGACTTCGAGCCAGAGCGGGAGCTTGTGCGGATCGGGCACTTCGTCGGCGGTGACGAGCCACGGACCGATCGGGCCGAACGTATCGCAGCCCTTGCCCTTGTCCCAGGTGCCGCCGCGCTCGATCTGATATTCGCGCTCGGAGACATCGTTGATGACGCAGTAACCGGCGACGTGACTCATCGCATCGGCTTCGTCGATATACGCGCCGCCCTTGCCGATCACGACGCCCAGTTCCACTTCCCAATCGGTCTTCTTCGAGCCGCGTGGAATGCGCACATCGTCGTTCGGGCCGACGACCGCCGAGAGCCACTTGTTGAACACGACCGGCTCCGACGGCACCGGCAGATTCGATTCCGCCGCGTGATCGGCGTAATTGAGCCCGATGCAGATGAACTTGCCGATGCGTCCGACACACGGCCCGATGCGTTCGTTCGAAGGCACGACGGGCAGCGTCGATGGATCGAGCTTCGCGAGACGTGCGAGCGATTCGGGCAGGAGCGCATCGCCCGCGATATCGCCGACGACGCCGGACAAGTCGCGGATCGCGCCGCTGGAATCGAGAAGGCCGGGTTTTTCGCGGCCGGGAGCGCCGTATCGCAGCAGCTTCATGAGTCGGTATTTCCTTGACGAGGTGAACGGAACCCACAATGTAGAGAACGCTGCATCGCTTGAATAATGAAAGCTGCTGCCGGGGCAATAACTTTCCGTTATCTTCTCGTTGTCCCTATGCCTGCCGAAACCATGCTGCCGAATGCCGATTCCATCGCCGCGCGCTTGCGGCTCAAGCAACTGCGCCTGCTGATCGCGCTCGACGATCATGGCTCGCTGCATCGCGCCGCCGACGAAATGGCGCTTACGCAGCCCGGCGCGACCAAGGCGCTGCGCGAGATCGAAGCGACGCTCGGCGCCACGCTCTTCACGCGTTCGGCGCAAGGCATTCAGCCGAACGAACTCGGGCGCTGCGTGATCCGCTATGCGCGGCTGATTCACATGGACGTCGCGCATTTACGCGAGGAAATGGCGGGCATTCTGCAAGGCACGGGCGGACGGCTCGCCATCGGCGCGATCACCGGCGCGGTGTCGGGCGTGCTCGTCGATGCACTCGCGCGACTGCGCGAGCGGCAGCCGGCGCTGACCATCGAAGTCGTCGAAGACACGAGCGCGCGCCTGCTCGCGCTGCTGGATCAGGGCAGGCTCGACGTCGCGATCTGCCGTGCGAGCGTCGCGCGTCAGCCGGATCATTACCACTACGTCGAGTTGCGCGACGAACCGCTCGCGATCGTCGCGGGCGTCTCCCATGCGCTCGTCGATGCACCGCGCGTCGAGTTGAGCGAACTCGCTTCGAGCCGATGGATCGTCTATCCGGCCATCATGCCGATCCGCAGCCTCTACGAGCGCGAGTTCAAGGAAGCGGGGCTGCCGCTGCCCTTGCATCCGATCGAAACGGCATCGACCATCACGACCGTCCTGCTGCTGCAGCGCGATCCGACGCTCGTCGCGATGATGCCGCTCGACATGGCGACGTTTCTCGCCGGACACGGACTCGCGAAGCGGCTTGCCATCGCGGTGCGTTCGCGCACGGAGCCGTATGGCGTCGTGACCAGAAAAGGCGCGGCATTGCCGGCGCCCGCGCGGCTCATCATCGAGGAACTGACGCGCGAAAAAAACGCGGACGGGTGATGTGCCCGTCCGCGTTTTCGGCTTCGACTGCCACGCCGCTTACGACACCAGCTCGGCGTTCAACGTGATCTTCGCGTTGCCCGCAAACAGCTTCGACACCGGACAGCCCTCTTTCGCGGCCTGCGCAGCCTTGTCGAAAGCGGCTTTGTCGGCGCCGGGAATCTTCGCCTTGAGATCGAGCTGGCAGGCGGTGATCGTGAAGCCGTCGCCGTCTTTATCGAGCGTCACGGTCGACTTGGTTTCGAGGCTCTCGGCCTTCATGCCGGCCAGCTCGAGTTGCAGCGAGAGCGCCATCGTGAAGCAGCCCGCGTGCGCCGCGCCGATCAGCTCTTCCGGATTGGTGCCCGGACCTTCCTCGAAGCGCGACTTGAAGCCGTACGGCGCCTCGTTGAGCACGCCGGTCTGCGTCGAGATGAAACCCTTGCCGTCCTTGATGCCGCCGCTCCATTTTGCCGATGCTGTCTTTTGCACGAGAGTTCTCCAGAAGATGAATTGGAACCGACGATTCGCACGCGCCGTGCCCGAACGGCGCCCTTCGATAGCCCGAGCGCTTGCATCGTAGCCGATCGCTCGAGCGGGTGCAGGGAGCCTGCGCATTGGACTATCATCGCCCGTTCGCGTTTAACACAACACCACATCACATGGGTCCACCTACCGAACGCATCACCGAAGACCGCACGCCGCCCGATCACGTCGATGTCGTCGTCGTGGGCGGCGGCGTCATCGGCATCAGCACGGCGCGCGCGCTCGCCGAAAAAGGCTTGTCGGTCGCCGTGTGCGAAAAGGGCTATATCGCCGGCGAGCAATCGAGCCGCAACTGGGGATGGTGCCGCGCGACGCATCGCGACCTGCGCGAACTCGAACTGAGCCTCGAAAGCCTCAAGCTCTGGCGGCGCATCGATGCGGAACTGGGCATCGACACCGGCTTTCGCGAATGCGGCATTCTCTACGCCGCCGACGATGCCAAAGCCCTCGCCGATCACGAAGCATGGCTCGCGCGCGCCGTCGCGCTCGTCGGCCGCGACGCGCTCGATTCGCGTATCACGTCGCCCGACGAAACCGGCGCGTTGATGTCCGGCACGTCGCGACGCTTCGCGGGCGGCATCTACACACCGAGCGATGGCCGCGCGGAACCGCAACGCGCCGTGCCCGCCGTGGCCGCAGCGCTGCGCGAACGCGGCGTGAAAGTGCTCACGCCCTGTGCGGTGCGCGGCATCGAAACGAGCGGCGGCGCGATACACGGCGTGGTCACGGAACACGGACGCATCCGCTGTTCGAGCGTGGTCATCGCGGGCGGCGCGTGGACGCGCTATTTCGCGGGCAGTCTCGGCGTAGATGTGCCGCAACTCATGGTGCGTTCGTCGGTCATGCGCACCGCGCCGCTCGACGGCGGACCCGACGTCAGCGCGTGCAATCAGGAAATGGGCTATCGCAAGCGTCTGGACGGCGGCTACACCATCGCGAATGCGTTTCACAGCTATCACGACATCACGCCCGACAGCTTTCGGCTCCTCGTCAAATTCCTGCCCGCGCTCAGGAGCCAGATCGGTTCGATCAAGCTCGGACTCAACGCGCGCTTCTTCGAGGAACTTCGACGCCCGCGCCGCTGGCCGCTCGACCGGCCGACCGTCTTCGAAACCGCGCGCACGCTCGATCCGGTGCCGGTCGAATCGTTCAACGAAGCGGCGGTCACGGAGTTCCGCAAGCTCTTTCCGGCGCTGAATCCATTGCGCATCGAACAAGCGTGGGCGGGCTATATCGACGTGACGCCAGATGCCGTGCCGGTCATCTCCCGCGTGGATGGCAAACCGGGGCTTTTCATCGCGACGGGTTTCTCGGGGCACGGCTTCGGCATCGGTCCGGGCGCGGGCCGACTGATGGCGGATATCGTCGCGAACGACGCACCGATCGTCGATCCGCGCGCGTTTCGCCTGTCGCGCTTCTTCGACGGCAGCAAGATCGAGCTCGACGGCGGATTCTGATGCGTCGCGCGACCGCGCGTCGGCCGCGCGCACGCGCTAACATACCGGTTTTGCGGACGTCGCCGGAGACGCGGCGTTCGCCCGGTTCAGTCAAACGGCGCAAACACGCGCCGTTCGTTTTTGAGGCTCACATGGCATCCACGTCAGTTCTTTATATCGACGTCTGGTCGGACTTCGTGTGTCCGTTCTGCTATCTCGAGACGCCCGTGCTCGACCAGTTCCGCAACGCATACGGCGATGCGGTCGAGATTCGCTGGCACGCGTTCGAATTGCGTCCGGAGCCGACGCCGCTCGTCGATCCGAACAGCGAGCAGATCGTCGAATCGTGGGAGAAATCGGTGCGTCCGCTCGCGGAAGAACGCGGCGTGACGATGCGTATGCCGCCGGTCGCGCCGCGCAGCCGCAAGGCATTCGAGACGGCGATGTTCGCGCGCGAATCCGGCCGTTACGATCTCGTGCATCGGGCGATTTTCAAGGCGTATTTCGAGGAAGGCATCGATATCGGCGATACCGACGCGCTGCTCGACATCGCGGCGACCTGCGGCGTCGATCCCGAACTGCTCGAGGAAGCGCTCGATGACGGCACGTACACCGATCTCGTGATCGAAGACGAAGAGTTCGCGAAGAAGCTCGGCGTGACGGGCGTGCCGTTCGCTGTGCTGTCGCGCGAGCCCGCGCCCGGCCAGGAACCGCCGCCGCCGATCGCGCTGCGCGGCGCCGCGCCGATTCAGCATTTCGAGGCGGCGGTCGAGCGGCTCTTTCCCGACGGCTTTCCGGGCGCCTGAAGCGCGTCGAGGCCGCTTAGCTGTGCTCGGCCATGAACGATTTCAGCGCGATCCGCTGCGACGGTTCGAGCGTTTCGAACTCGAGCCCGTACGCCGCGCTGCCATCGGCAGGATCGGTCGCGCCGACATGGCGCACGATCGCGATGGTCTCGATCTTCACCTCGACGCCATCGGTCCTGAACTGAAATGAAAGTTGCAGACGCTCGCCCATGTGCGCGACCGGATTCGCGACGGTCAGCGACATGCCGTACGGACTGATGTCGCTCACGCGGCCCAGTTGCAGGGCGCTCTGCGGCTCCCCGACGGCCGCGAAATGCGCCGCGAGACGAGTCGGCATCCGCGCGAACTTGCGCGTGCGCAATCGGCGGATCGCGCCCGGCGCCGATAGCACCGCGTAATTGAACGGCTCGCGGCAGGTGGCATCGACGGTGCAGGCGAAGCGGAACACGCCCCGCCCCGTGAGCGCGACCAGATCGACCTGCTCGCCCAGCGTCAGAACGAGCGGATCGAATCCCGCCATCAAAGGCTGCGTCACGAAGAGCGAACGCTCGCCATTGCGGCGCGGCGTCGAAAAGCCGATCACGCGGCTCGCGTACATGGCAGAACCCGTGCCGCCCGTGCCGCGCAAGCCGACCCGCGCGCCGATCGTGAGACCGATGTCCTCCAGCGTCAGCGGCCCGTCCTTCGCGAACTCTTCCTCGGGCGCGCTCGGCGCTGCCGCCTGAATCGCACGATTCGGCTCGAAGTGCCGGAACATGAATTCGAGCGCCGCGCCGTCCGGCACGACGGCGCCGGCGTCGAACAAGATCGCGCCATCTGCGGCGACGATCGGCCATTCGAGCGGCGTGCCAAGCGGAATCTCGGACGGTTCGAGACGCGCCAGCGACTGGCGCGCATCTGCGACGGTTTCTTCGGTCATCTTATCGGACGATTCTTAGGTGTTTTCCGCAATCGTCGTGCTTGCCGGGGTTGCCGTCAAGTGCTGTATGGCAAGTTTTACGTTAGCGTACTGATATTTTTACCGCGCGATGGATTTTCTACCGGGCCAAGCGTCGGCATGAGTTTATGCGCACAAAGTTTCGCTGCGACGCATGTTCAGCGAACCGTAGCGCCCGATTCGGCCGAATGAGGAACGGGTTTTTGCGGCGAATTCGTCACGCTTTCGATGGCAGCCAGCACTTGCGGCACGTCGGGAGGTGCGCCCTCTTCGCCGATCGACGCCGACCGTCCGGGATCATTCACGCCGAAATGTTCTCGCGAGGTCGCGGCAAACAACATGACGGTGCGGCGCTGCAAGGCGTGCGCGAGATGCACGAGCCCGGTATCCGCGCCGACAACGAGTTCAGACGCCTGAATCCAGTGGGCGCATTCCACGACCGACAGCTTCGGCAGCACGGTCGCACCCGGCACGAGCGCGGCGATGGCTCGCGCCTCGTCCTGCTCGCGCTCCGTTCCCCACGGCAGCGCGATCGAATAACCGCGCGCGGTCAGCCAGCGGCCGACTTCGCCCCAATGCGACTGCGGCCACTTCTTCACGTCCGCCGACGTCGCATGAAACAGCATCGCGATGCGCGCGTCGCGCGGAATGTTCAGCTCGCGGGTGGGCGCGGGCAGGCGGATGTTGAAGTCGGGCGGGTCTTCCAGACGATAGCCGAGCGCATATGCGACGCTCACGCGCATGCCGCGCCAGGCATCGGTGAGCGGACGCGGACCGAAGCGCGCGTTGTACGCGAAAGCCGCGCCGCGCTCGCCGAGATCCTGATTCAGATACCCGTAACGCCGCCGTCCGCGCGCGATGAACGCGATGATCGCGCTCTTGTAGACACCGTGAATATCGACGATCACGTCGTATTTTTCGGCGCGCAACTCACCGATCGACGCGCCGATCTCCTTCAGATCGTTCCAGCTGCGCGCCTTCTTGAACTTGCGCAAGGGCGCGCTTAGCACGCGATCGACGCCGGGATTCCAGCGGATGATATCGGCGAAGGCGGCGTCCGCGGCCCAGTCGATTTTGGCGGAAGGAAACGCGCGCCGCAGATCGGCAACGACGGGTAGCGTCTCGACGATATCGCCGAGAGACGTGACTTTGACGATCAGAATTCGCTTCATGAACGGGACGAGAATGTTCCGGTGCGAGTCGCGGCCAGCGGCAATGCTGGGCCGAACCCGGAAAACCAGCGATTCTAATGAATTTGAGACGAACGCGATGTCAGCGTTTGTAAGGACTATCCGGAAACGGACGCTGCGACGGCTTCAGAATAGACCAATTCACAGCGTCCGGTTGCCGCGACGCGCGCCCGTCGATCAGAGCGAACGCGTCGAGAACGTGTCGCACTGGGCGACATCGCCCGATGACATGCCGCGCCGCAGCCAACGCTGGCGTTGCGCGCTCGTCCCGTGCGTGAACGCCTCGGGCACGACGCGACCTTGCGATTGCTGTTGCAGACGGTCATCGCCGATCGCGGCCGCCGCGTTCAAGCCTTGCTCGAAATCGCCCGGCTCGATCAGCTTCGCGTTCTCGCGCTGCGCGACCGCGGCCCAGACGCCCGCGAAGCAATCCGCCTGCAACTCGACGCGCACCGACAGCGCGTTCGCCTGCTCGCGCGACATTTGCGAGCGCGCCTGATCGACCTTGTTCATGATGCCGAGCACGTTCTGAACGTGATGCCCGACTTCATGCGCGATCACATACGCCTGCGCGAAATCGCCGCTCGCGCCGAAGCGGTCGCGCAACTCGCGATAGAACGAAAGATCGATGTACACCTTGCGGTCGTTCGGGCAATAGAACGGGCCCATGGCTGCCTGCCCGGTGCCGCACGCGGTTTGCGTGGCGCCGGAAAACATCACGAGCCGCGGCGCCGGATAGTCCTGATTGAACTGCGCGCGAAAGATGTGCTGCCACGTCTGTTCCGTGTTGCCGAGCACGCGGCGCACGAACACGGCGCCGGGATCGTTGGCCGGTTGCGCATTGGACGGTGCGGCCTGCTGTTGCGGCGCGTTGCCATGCAGAACTTGCGCGCCGTTGATGATCGTCATCGGATTGATGCCGAAGAAATACGACGCCGCGAGCGCCACGACGATCGTCCCGATGCCGATCGATCCGCCGCCCATTCGAAAACCGCCCCCGCCGCGCCGGTCCTCTACATTCTGACTTTCCTGCTGGTCATCGAGGCGCATGATGCTTCTCCTTCCTACGCGCACGTCGCGCGTGTCAAAAGCGATTATGGTAACCGCGCCTGTCGCACGTCCCGTGCCGCGACAACGTAAAAGTTCTTTCTGAACCGATCAAAACCGGCGCCTCTTGCGCGCGGCGATTCCAGTGCGGTCGATTGTCGCGAAAACGCGTGCGCGATCTTGCCGCAGCGCACTAAATCTCCATCTCGAAATCATCGAGAAATCAATCCGATAGCGGTGCTAAACCCTTGAAACTGCGGCATTTGCGCGCAATGACAATTCACTGACGCAGCGCAACACCCGTCTCGAAACAGAGCTAAGCTCCGGCCCGTCGCACGTCTCGATCAGCACAGGACACAACCGCTCCCGACTGCGGGCGCGCGTGAATTTCAAGGCACAAGTCATCATGCATTCGACTCCCGAAGCACTCGATCTGGCGCGCATCCAGTTCGCGTTCACCGTCTCGTTCCACATCATCTTTCCGGCGCTTTCCATCGGGCTCGCGAGTTTCATCGCCGTGCTCGAAGGCGCGTGGCTCAAAACCGGCAAGCCGGTCTACAAGGAGCTGTGTCTCTTCTGGTCGAAAGTCTTTGCCGTCGCGTTCGGCATGGGCGTCGTGTCGGGCGTCGTCATGGCGTACGAATTCGGCACCAACTGGGGCGGCTTTTCGAGCTTCGCCGGTCCGATCACCGGGCCGCTGCTTACCTATGAAGTGATGACCGCGTTCTTCCTCGAAGCGGGCTTCCTCGGCATCATGCTGTTCGGCTGGAACAAGGTCGGCCCGAAGGCGCACTTCGGCGCAACGCTGATGGTCGCCATCGGCACGCTCATCTCCACCTTCTGGATTCTCGCCTCGAATAGCTGGATGCAGACGCCGCAGGGCTTTCGCATCGAAGGCGATCATGTCGTGCCGGTCGACTGGTGGGCGATCATCTTCAATCCGTCGTTTCCGTACCGGCTCGCGCATATGGCGATTGCGGCGTTCATCGTGGCGGCGCTCGTCGTGGCCGCGACCGGCGCGTGGCATCTGCTGAAAGGCCGGCGCGATCCGGCCATCAAGAAGATGTTTTCGATGTCGCTCTGGCTGCTGCTCGCCCTGACGCCGATTCAGGCGCTCGTCGGCGACGCGCACGGCCTCAACACGCGCGAACATCAGCCGGCGAAGATCGCGGCGATCGAAGGCATCTGGGAAACGGAGAAAGGCGGCACCGCGCTCAATCTCTTCGGCATTCCCGACATGGAAGCCGAAACGACGAAATACGCCGTGCAGATTCCGCATCTCGGCAGCCTGATCCTCACGCATAGCTGGGACGGCGAGATTCGCGGCCTGAAGGAATTCCCGAAGGAAGATCGTCCGAACTCGACGCTCGTGTTCTGGAGCTTCCGCGTGATGGCCGGACTCGGCGTGCTGATGATCGTGATGTCGTTCGCGGCGTGGTGGCTGCATCGCAGGCGCAAGCTGTTCGAGGCGCGCTGGTTCCATCGCTTTGCACTTGCGATGGGTCCGAGCGGATTCATCACGCTGCTCGCGGGCTGGGTCACGACCGAAGCCGGACGCCAGCCTTGGGTCGTGTACGGCGTGATGCGTACTGCCGATGCCGTCTCACCGGTCACGGCGCAGCAAGTCGGCGTGTCGCTGCTCGCGTTCGTGATCGTCTACACGATCGTCTTCGGCACGGGCATCTACTACTTGCTGAAGCTGCTGCGTCACGGCCCCGCGTTGCCGGGCGCGTCGACGCAGCCGTCGGACGGCAGCGCGCGGCGTCCGCTCAGCCTTCCGAATCAGTCCATCGAAGGAGCTTAAGAACATGGACCTCACACTCGCCTGGGCCGCGATCATCGCGTTCGGCCTGTTCCTTTACGTCGTGCTCGACGGCTTCGACCTCGGCATCGGCATTCTCTTCCCGTTCTTTCCGGATCAGCACGATCGCGACGTGATGATGAACACCGTCGCGCCCGTCTGGGACGGCAACGAAACGTGGCTCGTGCTCGGCGGCGCGGGATTGTTCGCCGCGTTCCCGATGGTTTATTCGACCGTGCTGTCCGCGCTGTATCTGCCGCTCGTGCTGATGCTCGTGTGCCTGATTTTCCGCGGCGTGTCGTTCGAAATCCGCGCGAAGGCGCAGCGCACGAAGCATATGTGGGATCTGGCGTTCATCGGCGGATCGGCGGGCGCGACGTTCTTTCAGGGCGTGGCGCTCGGCGCGTTTCTCGACGGCATTCCGGTCGCCGACGGCCGTTTTTCCGGCGATGCCTTCGGCTGGTTCACGCCCTTCTCGATCTTCACGGGCGGCGCGCTGGTCGTCACTTATGCGCTGCTCGGCGCGTGCTGGCTGATCGCGAAAACGGAAGGCGATCTGCAGCGGCGGATGTATCGCGTCGTGTGGCCGCTGACCGTTCTGCAACTCGCGACGATCGCGGTCGTCAGCATCTGGACGCCGTTGCAAGACGCGGGCATCGCGTCGCGCTGGTTCGATTCGCCGTGGTTCTATCGCATGTTGCCGGTGCCCGTGCTCGTCGCGGTTTGCGCGTGGGCGATGCGCCGCTCGATCGCATCGCGTCACGAGAAGCGGCCGTTTGCCGTCGCGCTCGGCTTCGTGTTTCTCGGCTACTCGGGTCTGGTGCTGAGCGTGTCGCCGCACGAGATTTTCCCCGGCGTTTCGATCTGGGATGCGGCCGCGCCCCGTTCGAGCCAGCTCTTCACGATCGTCGGCGCGGCGGTGATTCTGCCTGTGATCGTCGCTTACACGACGCTAGGCTATTGGGTCTTCAGAGGAAAGGTGCGTCATGGCGAACATCACTACCATTGAGCGCGCGCGCAAGGTGTTCTGGTTCGTCGCGTTGTGGATGGCGGGCGTCGGCGGCGCGATGCTGCTCGCGCTGCCGTTCAAGTTGCTGATCAAGGCGGGCGCGGCGATTCATTGAGGCGCCGCGCGCGTTCAGAACACCGCCGCCGCAATCACCCCGCCAACGATCCCGAACACCACGACCGACGCGGCCACGAACGCGAGCACGCGCGGCGGAAACGACCGCGCGAGCATCGCGAGCGACGGCACGCTGACGGGCGGCAAGGTCATCAAGAGCGCGCCGGCCGGTCCCGTCGCCATGCCGAGCGAAAGCATCGCCTGAATGATGGGCACTTCGCCGGCGGTCGGAATCACGAAGAGCGTGCCCGCGACGGCAAACGCCGCGATCCACCACATGCCGTTGCCGATATCCGGACCGATGTGCGGAAAGAGCCAGGCGCGCGCCGCGCCAAGCAGCAGCACGAGCACGATGTATTCGGGCACGAGCCGCAACGTCATGCGTCCGAGAATTTTGATCCAGCGCGAAAACGCCGTGCCCGGCTCGTCCTCTTCGATCAGCTTGGCAAGCGCCTGACGCGACGACGCCGCCTGCGCCGGCGTCACCATCCGGTTGATCGCGTAGCCGAGGCCGAACACCATCAACACGCCGAGCACGAGCCGCAAACCGGTCCATTGCCAGCCGAGCACGAAGCCCATGAAAACCAGCGCCGCCGGATTGAGCACGGTATTGCCGAGCCAGAACGCGACGGCCGCGCCCGGCGCCGCTTCGCGCGCACGCAGCCCCGCGACGACGGGCGCGGCGCAACACGTGCACATCATGCCGGGCAAGGACATCAACCCGCCGTTCACGACGCTGCCGAAGTTGTGCTCGCCCAGCGCCCGCGCGACCCAGCGCGGCGGAATCAGCGCCTGCACCGCGGAGCCGAGCAGAAGGCCGAGCACCATCGCCTGCCAGATGGCCTTGCCGTAGGCGATCGCGTAGTCGAGCGCGGCTTGCCACGACGGCTCCGGCGCGCTCGCCGACGTGCCCATCAGAATGGATTTGCCGATCGAATGCTGGCTCGCCGCGACGAACGCGCGGTTGTAGTACGGAAACCATTTCACGTAGAACAGGCCCACGACGGCGATCAGCAGGAATACCAGCCAGCCGCGTGCGACGCGAGGTTGTGAAAACGTGGTCATATCTTTTTCTTTCGAGTGATGAAATTGAATCAGAGCGCGGGCGTCGTCTCGGCGAGCCGGGCGAGCAAGGCTTTCGCCTGATCGACGCTGTCCGCGTCGTTCGGACGGAACAGCACGTGCGCCGCGTGCGGCAGCTTCATATAGAGCGCCTGGCTGCTGCGTCCATACGCCGGATCGTAATGACGGTCGATCAGTTCGGCGAAAAGCTCCGCGCGTGCGTTGTCATCGATCAGCCGATGCCAGTGCGCGACGCGCTCCCGGCTATGCAGCGCGACGAGCTTCGACAATTGCGCCTTGAAAAACGCGGGATCGTCGAAAAGATGCGCGTAATCCTGCAGCAAGAACGCGATGCGGTCCTCGCGCCGCGCCTCGACTTCCACGCACGACGCCGCGTGCAGATTGTCGAGGATGGCGTCGGGCATCGTGATCGATCCGATGCGCCGCCCTTCCGCTTCGACAAAAACCGGTTTCGCCGGATCGAAGCCCGAAAGCGTCTTCAGGAGCGCCGAATCGAACGCTTTTTGCGTCGGCTGCGGGCGTCCCGGCAGCGCGCCGAGCAAGGAACCGCGATGCGCGGCGAGTCCTTCGAGATCGAGCGTCTGCGCGCCCGCCGCGTCGAGCGCCTTCAGCAGCCGCGTCTTGCCGCTGCCCGTATGGCCGATCAGCGCGACATAGCGAAAACGTCCGGGCAGCGTGCCGAGCCGCTCGATCACGTCGCGCCGATAGCTCTTGTAGCCGCCGTCGAGTTGCCGGGCCTGCCAGCCGATCATGTTGAGCCACGTCGTCATCGAGCCGGAGCGCTTGCCGCCGCGCCAGCAATAGACGAGCGGACGCCAGTTGCGCGGCTTGTCGGCGAAGATCGTGTCGAGATGCATCGCGATATTGCGCGCGACCATCGCCGCGCCGACGCGCGTCGCCTCGAACGGCGAGACCTGCTTGTACATCGTCCCGACGATCACGCGCTCTTCGTTGCTGAGCACGGGCGCGTTGATCGCGCCGGGAATGTGATCCTCGGCGAATTCGAGCGGTGTGCGGACGTCGACGATTTCATCGAACTCGCTCAGGCGATCGATGGGAACGAGCAGGTTTTTCACGGGCTTGCGGGCGGGTTTTGGCTGAATCGAGCGAAAAATTATCGCATGCGGGCGGATTTCGGCCCGGACGCGCTTTTTTTGACCGACGCGCGATGCCCGCGAAAGCGGCTAAAGTGCATGAATCGATGCTTCCGAGAGGAAAGCGATGAGCTTTCACGAGACGATTGGCGCGCGCCGCTACCGCTTCGACGATCTGAAGACGCTGCTCGCGCGCGCCAGCCCGCGGCGCTCCGGCGACGAACTCGCGGGCATCGCGGCCGCCACCGAGGAAGAACGCGTGGCCGCGAAAATCGCGCTCGCGCAGTTGCCGCTCGCCGCGTTTCTCGACGAGCCGCTCATTCCCTACGAGGACGACGAAGTCACGCGCCTCATCGTCGATACACATTCGCGCGAAGCGTTCGCGCCGATCGCGCACCTGACGGTCGGCGAATTCCGCGAGTGGCTGCTCGCCGATACCACCGACACCGCCGCGCTCGAACGCATCACGATGGGCGTGACGCCGGAGATGGCCGCCGCCGTTTCCAAGCTGATGCGCAATCAGGATCTGATCCTCGCTGCCAGAAAACGCCCGGTCGTCACGCGCTTTCGCACGACGATCGGCCTGCCGGGGCATCTCTCGGTGCGCCTGCAGCCGAATCATCCGACCGACGATCCGAAGGGCATCGCCGCATCGATGCTCGACGGCCTGTTGTACGGCTGCGGCGATGCCGTCATCGGCGTGAATCCCGCATCGGATTCGCCCGCCGCCATCGGCAAGCTGCTCGCGATGATGGACGATTTCCGCCAGCGCTACGACGTGCCGATGCAGTCGTGCATCCTCACGCACGTCACCAACGCGCTCGCCGCCATCGAGCAAGGCGCACCCGTCGATCTCGTGTTCCAGTCCGTCGCGGGCACGGAGCGCGCGAACGCGAGCTTCGGCGTGTCGCTCGCGTTGCTGGAGGAAGCGCGCGACGCGGCGCTCTCGCTCAAACGCGGGACCGTCGGCGATAACGTCATGTACTTCGAGACGGGGCAAGGCAGCGCGCTGTCGGCGAACGCGCATCACGGCGTCGATCAGCAGACCTGCGAAGCGCGCGCGTACGCGGTCGCGCGCCGCTTCCAACCGCTTCTGACGAACACGGTGGTCGGCTTCATCGGCCCGGAATATCTCTATGACGGACGGCAGATCATCCGCGCGGGACTCGAAGACCACTTCTGCGGCAAGCTGCTCGGCGTGCCGATGGGCTGCGACATCTGCTACACGAATCACGCCGAAGCCGATCAGGACGACATGGACACGCTCCTCACGCTGCTCGGCGTGGCGAACGTCAACTTCATCATGGGCGTGCCGGGCGCGGACGACGTGATGCTCAACTATCAAAGCACGTCGTTCCATGACGCGCTCTATATCCGCCGCGCGCTGAACCTGAAACGCGCGCCGGAATTCGAAGCGTGGCTCGCGAAGATGCGCGTCACCGATGGCCGCGGCAATCTGCTCGCCGCGCCCACGCAACCTTTGCTCGACTGGATCGACTCATGACGAACGCCGATGCCTGGGACGCGCTGCGGCGCTTCACCAACGCGCGCATCGCGCTCGGCCGCGCGGGCAGCAGCCTGCCGACCGCGCCCTTGCTCGCATTCGAACTCGCGCATGCGCAGGCGCGCGACGCGGTGCATCAGCCGCTCGATACCGTCGCGTTGCGCGAAGCCGTTCGCGCCGCCGGCTTCGATACGCTCGATGCGCAAAGCGCCGCGCCGGATCGCGATCGCTATCTGCGTCGGCCGGATCTGGGCCGCGTGCTGAACGATGAAAGCGCGCAACGGCTTGCAGCGCACGCATCCGAAAGCGATATCGTTTTCGTCGCCGCCGATGGCTTGTCGGCCTTCGCCGCGCAACGTCACGTCGCGCCCTTGCTTGCGACATTGCGTGCGCGGCTCGACGGCTGGAACGTCGGTCCCGTCGTGATCGCGACGCAGGCGCGCGTCGCCCTCGGCGATCGCATCGGTGAGCTTTTGCGGGCGCAGATCGTCGTCGTAATGATCGGCGAACGGCCGGGGCTCAGTTCGCCCGACAGCCTCGGTCTTTACGTGACCTACGCGCCGCGCGCCGGACGCAACGACGCCGAGCGCAACTGCATATCGAATGTGCGGCCCGAAGGACTCGACTACGAAATCGCCGCATTCAAGCTGATGTGGCTGCTGAACGAAGCGCGCCGCCTGAAGCTCACCGGCGTCGGGCTGAAGGATCACAGCGGCGCGTTGCCCGCGTCCGACGCGAAATTGCCAGCCGATTAAACGCGCAACTTCCGATACAGCGTCGTGCGCGATATGCCGAGCGCGCGCGCCGTCGCGGATACATTGCCGCCGTGCGCCTTGAGCGCGGCGCTCACCGCGCTCGCTTCGATGTCGACAAGACGCGCGCCGTTCGCGGGCGGCGTTGCGTTATCGAATTTGGGCTGTTCGCCGAGTTCATCGACGAAATCGTGCGGAAGATGTTCGATGCGGATATGCGTGTCGTGATCGTCGAGCATCGCGGACGCCGTGCGCAGGACGTTGCTCAACTGCCGTATGTTGCCCGGCCACGGATGACGCGCGAAGAGCGCGAGCACGTCGTCGTCGACGTGCACGACGCGCCCGGCGAAACGCTCGTGCCGCAGAATCTTGTCGACGACCGCGCGCAGGTCGGAGCGCGCGGCAAGCGGCGGCAGCGTCACCGAAAGACCGTTGATCCGGTAATACAGATCTTCGCGGAATTCGCCCTGCGCGACGCGCTCGCGCAGCTTGCGATTGCTCGCGCAGACGAGCATGAAATCGACCGGCACCGCGCGCGCGGCGCCGAGCGGCTCGACGACGCGTTCCTGCAGCACGCGCAGCAGACGGCTTTGCATCGCGAGCGGCATGTCGCCGATTTCATCGAGAAAGAGCGTGCCGCCGTTCGCCTGCACGATCTTGCCGATCGCGCCGCGCTTCGCCGCGCCCGTGAACGCGCCCTGCGCATAGCCGAAAAGCTCCGATTCGATCAGCGTCTCCGGCAGCGATGCGCAGTTCACCGCAACGAACGGCCCCGCGCGGCGCGGCGAATCGTCGTGGATCGCGCGCGCGAGCATTTCCTTGCCCGCGCCCGTTTCACCGCCGATCAGAATCGGTATGTTCTTGCCGATGACCTTGCGCACGCGCGCGACGATGTCGTTCATCTGCGCATCGCCGGTACAGAGATCGGCGAGGCTCGAACCGGCGCGCTCGCGTGTGGGAATCGTGCTCGTCGTGCTCGGGACGCTCGACATGTTCCGCGCGTGAAAATCGACGCTCGCGAACACCGCGACGCCGCTATGCAGTTCGAGCCGGCAAGACGCATCGCCCGCGCGCGCGATGAGTTCATCGACGCGCTCGCCGAACAGCGCATCGAGCGTCTGCGAACGCAAAGCGCCGAGTTCGAGACCGAGCTGAAACTGCGCGCTGCGGTTCGCGCAGAGCAGGCGCCCGTCGAGATCGAATACGGCGATGCCTTCCATCAACGTGCCGATGAACTCGGGCCGGCTATGGAAACGGATGCGCAGGCCGTCGCTGAAGCCGCTCGCGATCAGGCGGTTCTCGATCATCTGCGCGGACATTTTCACGAGCGCCATCGTGTGCTGGTGATAGCCGCGTCGGTCGCCGGTGACATCGAGCACGCCGGAGAGATTGCCGTGCGGATCGAGGATCGGCACGCTGGAACACGTCAGAAAGTGATTGGCGCGCAGGTAGTGCTGGTCGCCGTGCACGGTGACGGCCGTGCGCTCGGCGATCGTCGTGCCGATCGCGTTCGTGCCCTGATGCTCTTCGCTCCAGAGCGCGCCCGCGCGCAGCGCGACTTTTTCGGCGCGCGCGAGGAAGTCGTCGTCGCCGAGTGAATGCAGGATCAATCCGCTCGCGTCGGTGAGCGCGATCATGCTGTGCGTATTGGCGATCTGCGCGTACAGCGTTTCCATCACCGGCAGCGCGTGAGCGAAGAGCGCACGGCTTTCATCGAGCTTGACGGCGAGCTCCGCGCCCGACAGCACGGCGTAATCCGGGCGCATCGTCTCGCACAGCCCGAACGTGGCCGAGCGCTCGTGCGAATGACGGATGACGTCGCGTTGCGCCGGCTGCAAGGCCGCGCCGATGGCATGCTGCATCGCCTCCTCCTTTTCGATTCACGGTCGCGTGAATGTCTTCTCGGGGCAATGTAACACCGTCGCCGCACGCGGGTCGATGCGAGGAACCACGCGGTACGGCGCCCGGCGCTTTCCCGCGCTACAGCACGAGCGAGCCCGCCGAAATCGCGACGACGAGGAATATGACGAACAGAATCAGGAAGATGAAGAAGCAGATCTTCGCGATGCCCGCCGCACCCGACGATACGCGCGTAAAGCCGAAGAATCCGGCGACGACAGAAATGATCGCGAAAAGAATGGCGAGCTTGAGCATGGCAGGTCCGATTTTTGTGTTGTGTTCGGTGACTGCTTGCAAGACCTGTGCCTCGGTTCTTCGCGGGCGGTGCTTATCGAAGTCGGCGGCAAAATCAGACCGTTAGTTGCAATGAAAGCGCGATAAAAAAGCGGGCAGTTCGACTGCCCGCTTCGAAGAGATCACCGTATGCCGCGCGCCCGATTGTCGGCTGCGGCGACCGTCGCGGGTGCGGCGGCGGCCGTCGCCGGGACCGGCTGACGGGTGCCGAGCCAGTTCGAGATCCGCTGATGCACATGCGGCACGGCAAGCAGCGCGCCGATCGCGATGGCGTCGGCGGCGAGTCCGGCAGGCACGTTGATGAGGCCATCGGTCAACGTGAACAGGATCGAATCGACGACGAGCGAAATCACCGTTCCCGCCACGAATGACACCATGCCCGCGCGTCCCAATGCGCCGACCCACGGCAGGCGCGTCGCCACCGCCTTGACGACGCCGTAGCGCGCCAGATTCGCCGCGATCCACGCGATGGCGAGGAAATTCACGACGCGCGGACCAGCAAGGTCGCGCTTGAAGGCGCTGTCCAGCACCGGCGGCAGCACGAGCAGCTTGTAGTACGCCATGCCGGCGATCAGCGCCACGGCGCCCGCGCTCACGATCCAGCCGAAGCGGTTCGCGCTCACGCGTTGATAGATCGGCTGGCAGCGCGCCAGCACGCCGAGCACGAACATCAACTGCCAGGCGGCGGGATTGAAGTCCCACAGATTGTCGTCGACGGACGGCATGAATTCGCCGATCTGCGCCGCGAACGCCCACAACGCGAGGCTTAGACCGAGCAGCAGCCAAGGCTTGCTGCGCGCGAGCGGCAGCATGAGCGGCACGGCGAGTGCGAAGAGCGCGTACATCGGCAGGACGGCCGAGAGATAAGGCTGGCGCTCGAATGTGAGAATTTCCGCGATCGAGGAAACCGGCTGCGACATCAGCGTGTCCAGATCATGCAGCGCGAGATTCGGCGCGTGGCCAAAAAAGGGCCGCAGCAGGAACGAAGCGACGAGCATCAGCGCCGCCGTGACGAGAAACGCGCGATAAAGCTCGAACGCGCGTTTCACGAAGCGCCTGCGCGCCGCGCTTTCGGAGCGGCGCTCCGCGAGCGACGCGTAGGCCGTCGCCGTGGCGAAGCCGCCGAGGAACACGAAGACTTCGGCGGCGTCATTGAGCGCGAAGGCATGCAGCGTGAAACGCGACACCATGCTGCCGCCGATATGATCGACGACGATGATCAGCAGTACCAGTCCCCGGAAGAAGTCCAGCTCGACGAGACGTTTTGATTTTTGCTGCATGCGGCTTGCTCAGTGTCCTTGCGGCGACAGTTAAACACGGCCGCGAACACGCGGCGCGAAAGCATTGGAGTTTACCCGTATTTGCGGCAGTGCATCACGCGAACAAATGCAAATAAGCGTTTCAAATCCGATATTTGTCGGTTTGAACAACAGCTCGCGTCGAGGATTGTCACCGGCTGGTTTCGATCAGGCGCAAGCTTTCAAGTTCATTTCATTTTTCCCGCCGAACAGGCTAATATCTCGCCCTCATCTCGAACGCTCCCGAACCATGGACTATCTCGTTGCCCTTCTCGCCGATCCCGCCGCCTGGGCCGCACTCGCGACGCTCGTCGTCATGGAAGTCGTGCTCGGCATCGACAACCTGATCTTCATTTCGATCCTGACCAACAAGCTGCCCGCGGCGCACCGCGAACGCACGCAGCGCATCGGCATCGCGCTCGCGCTCGTGATGCGGCTCGGCCTGCTCGGCACGGTCGCGCTGATCGTCCGCCTCACCACGCCGATCTTCGAAGCGTTCGGGCACGGCTTTTCCTGGCGCGACCTGATTCTCATCGCGGGCGGCGTGTTTCTCGTCTGGAAGGCGACGACGGAAATCCGCCATCACGTCACGCACGACGCCGACGAACACGCCGGCCCCGCGTCGGGCAAGAGCCTGACGCCGCTGTCGGCGATCGGCCAGATCCTGCTGCTCGATCTCGTGTTTTCCATCGACAGCATCGTGACGGCGGTCGGCATGACCGAGCACATTCCGATCATGTTCGTCGCGGTGATCGCCGCCGTCACCGTGATGCTGTTCGCGGCCGGTCCGCTGTCGCGCTTCATCGAGCGCAATCCGACGATCGTCATGCTCGCGCTCGGCTTCCTGCTCGTGATCGGGATGACGCTGATCGCCGAAGGCTTCGGAACACACGTGCCGAAGGGCTACATCTATGCGGCGATGGCGTTCTCGGCGCTGGTCGAGGGCCTGAACATGCTCGCGCGGCGCGCCAAGGGACGCGTTCGCGAGTAACGCGCGCGGGCGGACGTTCGCTAAAGTTTCGGCGCCATCCGGCCGATATCGGACGGATGAGCACCCAACCCGCTTCCATCGAACGCGCGCCCGGTCGGCGCTGGCTCAACGGCTCGCGCGTGAGCGCTTATTGCGCGACGATCCTCGTCGTGCTCCAGTGTTACGGGCTCGTTCTCGCCGTGCGCAGTGCCGTGGCGGAGAAAGGTCATCCGGCCGGCTGGGACTTTCTGACGTTCTGGTCGGCTGCGCGCCTCGCGCTCGCGGGGCATCCGCTCGACGCCTATTCGGCGGACGCGATCAAGCACGTCGCGCAGCAACTGGGGCCGCACATCATCCTGCCGGGGCCGTGGTTCTATCCGCCGAACTTTCTGCTGCTGGTGCAGCCGTTCGGCTTCCTGTCGGCGCCGCTTGCCTACGCGCTGTTCGCTTCGATTTCGTCGGTCGTCTTCGTGCTGCTGGTCCGCCGCGCGCTGCCGATCCCCGACATGATCATGTGGATCGTCGCGTTTCCCGGCCTCTGGCTCAACGCGGCCCAAGGACAGAATGCCGCGCTCACCGCGAGTCTCGCGCTCGCCGCATTTCTCTCGATGCCAAAACGGCCGATGCTCGCGGGCGTCTTCATCGGCCTGCTTTCGATCAAGCCGCATCTGGCCATCCTGTTTCCGCTCGCGCTGGCGTGCGCGGGCATGTGGACGACCTTCATCGCCGCCGCGCTGACGACGATCCTGTTCACCACGGTTTCGGTCGCCGTCTTCGGCCTCGACATCCTGCCGGTCTTTCTGCACGGACTGCACGATGCCAACGGTTTCACCGCGAGCGGCAGTCTTCCTTGGTTCCAGATGGCGAGCCTCTTCGCGAGCCTGCGCATGGCGCACGTCGCGACCGGTCCCGCCTATGTCGCGCAGGCGTGTCAGGCGATCGTGGCGATCTGCGCCGTCGCGTGGGTATGGCGCAATGCGAAAGGACTGGAAGTTCGCGCGACGGCGCTCGTCGCCGCGACGTTCATGATCAGCCCCTACATCTATAACTACGACGGCGTGTGGCTCGGCATCCCGCTGGCACTCATCGCCGCGCGCGCGCTGCGCGACGGATGGCTGCGCGGCGAGCCCGCGATCCTGTTTTTCGCGTGGATCTATCCGCAGTTGGGAAATCAGTTGGCCAAGGACTGCGGCGTAGGTGTAGGACCGCTGGTTTTCGCGTTGCTGATTTTCGTGGCGGTGCGGCGCGCGCGTCTCGAAGCCGCGGGCGCCGATCCGTCGCGTTAGAGCGCGTCAGAAAGGCAGTTCGCGCTGCGGATTGTCGGGCGCGGGCTGGTTCGACGCCGCCGGCAGCGGTTGCGCGCGCAGCCAGCGTTCGATGGCATCGACGACATGTTGGCGCTCGGCGTCGTCGAGCGCTTTCCCCGCCGCGATGCCGTGCCATTTCGCGAGACACGAGCGGCAGCACGTCGCCGTCGCGTGCTGCGCGATGAAGACAGGATGCCCGCGAAACGGTGTCTGCTTGCCGTCGTTCAGCGGCGCTTGCGGCGCAAGCCGCTTGCCGATCAGCTCATGCGCCTGCGCGACGACCGTGTCGACGCCCTTCTCCCTTAAATATTTTCCCTCACGCACGCCGAGCGCGAAACGGCGTCGGAATGCCGATTTCGCGAGCGCATCGAAGACGGCGTCGAGGTCGCGCATCGCGTCATCGATCCTTCGCGTAGAGCGTGGACTCCGCGAAGCCGTCGGCGGCCAGCACGCGTCCGACGAGAATCATCGCCGTGCGTTCCATGCCCGCCTCGCGCACTTTCGGCGCGATGTTCGCGAGCGTCCCTTCGACGCGCGTCTCGTCCGGCCAGCTCGCGCGAAACACGACCGCGACGGGACAGTCCGCGCCGTAATGCGGCACGAGCTCCGCGACGATGCGCTCGATATGCCGCACGCCCAGATGAATCGCGAGCGTCGCGCGATGACGCGCGAGATCGGCGAGGCTCTCGCCTTCGGGCATCGACGTCTTCGTCGCGTAGCGCGTGAAGATCACGGTCTGCGAGATGCCGGGCAGCGTCAGTTCGCGCTTTAGCGCCGCCGCCGATGCCGCCGTCGCCGTGACACCCGGCACCACTTCGTAGGGAATCGCGAGCGCGTCGAGCCGGCGAATCTGCTCGCCGATCGCGCCGTACAGCGACGGATCGCCCGAATGCACGCGCGCCACGTCGTGCCCGTTCGCGTGCGCTTCCTGCAGGAGCGCGACGATCGCGTCGAGATCGAGCTCGGCCGTGTCGATGCATTTCAGCGCGCGATGTCCGTCGAGGACTTGCGTCGGCACGAGCGAGCCGGCGTAGAGAATCACGGGACATGCGCGGATCAGCCGCTGCCCCTTTACTGTGATGAGTTCGGGATCGCCCGGTCCGGCGCCGATGAAATAAACGGTCATGGTCTGGTGAGCCAGTGTTGAAGCGCGTCGCGGGCGCTGGCGGCGTCGTCGAAAATACGGTCGGCGTCGGGAAGCGCGGGCCGCGTGAGCATGACGACGGCGATACCGCGTTCCCGCGCGACCGCGAGCTTCGCCTCGGTCGCCCGCCCGCCGCTGTTCTTGCTGACGACGACATCGATACGCGCCGCGTCGAACAAGGCGCGCTCGCCGGCGAGATCGAACGGACCGCGCGCATCGACAATGCTCGCGCGCGCGTTGCCCGGATGCGCGTCGAGACAGCGAATCGTCCAGTGCTGCGACGCGGGAATGTCGTGCAGATGCGCGAGCGCCTCGCGCCCGAGCGTGAAAAGCGGCCGATGAAACGGCGCGATGCATTCGACGATCTCGCGCCAGTCCGACGCCTCGCGCCAGTCGTCGCCCGCCTGCGGCTGCCATGCGGGACGGCGCACCGCCCAGAGCGGCACGTCGGCGAGCGCGCAGGCATCGAACGCGTGGCGGCTCATCTGCGCGGCATAGGGATGCGTCGCATCGACGACGAGCGTGATGTGCTCGTCGCGCAGATATCGCACGAGCCCGTCGATGCCGCCGAAACCGCCGACGCGCACCGTGCACGCCAGATCGCCCGGCACGCGCCCGAGGCCCGCGAGACTGTAGACGTGCGTCGCAGGAAGCGCACGCGCGATCGCGAGCGCATCGCCGGTGCCGCCGAGCAGCAGCACGCGCGTCATGCCGCGCTCCCGACGATATTGCCCTGCCGGTCGATCGCGAAGGTCTCGACTTCGATGCCTGGCGGCAGCGCGTCGAGCGCGACATCGCGCGCGCGTCGGCAGACGATATCGCCGAGCGCGATGCCTTCGGCGCGTGCGAGCTTGAGCGCTTCCTGACTCGTGTTGGCCGCGCGCATCGACGCCAGCAGTTCGGCGTTCGCGCCCGCATCGGCGGCCCAGACGGCGAGCAGCGGCAAGTCGATGCTCGAACTGCGGCTGTGCAGATCCATATGCCCCGCCGCGAGCTTGGACAGCTTGCCGAAGCCGCCGCACAGGCTCAGCTTGTCGACGCTCGCGCGGCGCAAATGCTTGAGCACCGCGCCCACGAAATCGCCCATTTCGATCAATGCGATGTCGGGCAGGCCGTAGCGCGCGCGCATCGCGTCCTCGCTCTGGTTGCCGGTGCACGCGGCGATATGCCGATACCCGTTCGCCCGCGCCACATCGATGCCCTGATGAATCGACGCGATGTACGCCGAGCACGAAAACGGTCTGACGATGCCGGTCGTGCCGAGTATCGACAATCCGCCGACGATGCCGAGGCGCGGATTCATCGTCTTCTGCGCGAGCGCTTCGCCGTTCTCCACGCCGATGGTCACGTCGAAACCGCCGCGATAGCCGACGCTTTTTGCGAGCGCGTCGAGATGCTCGGTCATCATCTTGCGCGGCATCGGATTGATCGCCGGTTCGCCGACGGCGAGCGCGAGGCCCGCGCGCGTCACCGTGCCGACGCCCGCGCCCGCATGAAAACGCACGCCCGGTTCCTCCGACAGTCGCACGCGCGCGAACACGAGCGCACCGTGCGTGACGTCGGGATCGTCGCCCGCATCCTTGATGACGCCGGCTTCGGCGGCGGCGCTTTCATCGGGTAAACGGCGGCAGAACGAAAGCATCATCGTCACGCGCTGGCCCTTCGGCAGGACGATCTCCGCGCGCTCGCTCGTCTCGCCGAGCAGCAAGAGGCGCGCGGCCGCGAGACTCGTCGCGGTCGCGCAGCTTCCTGTCGTGTAGCCGCTGCGCAGCGGCGCGGCTTTCTCCGGCGTCTCTTCACGCATGACGCATCACGGTTTGCTCGCGTGCAGGACGGTGATCGGCAGCGCCTGACGCCACGTGTCGAAGCTGCCGAGCGGTTCCGCCTGCGCGACGCCGATGCGCGTCAGCTCGCCGCCGTGCCGCGCGCGCCATTCGACGAGCGCCGCCTCGCTTTGCAGCGTCACCGCATTGGCGACGAGCCGCCCCCCCTGACGCAGACGCGCCCAGCACGCATCGAGCAGGCCCGGCACCGTCAATCCACCGCCGATGAACACCGCGTCCGGCGCGGGAAGGCCGTCGAGCGCGGCGGGCGCTTCGCCTCTGACGAGTTGCAGCGCGGGCACGCCGAGCGCATCGCGGTTGTATTCGATGAGACGCTGACGGCTCTCGTTCGCTTCGATCGCGATCGCCCGACACGCGCCATGCGCGCGCATCCATTCGATGCCGATCGAGCCGCAGCCCGCGCCGACGTCCCACAGCAGTTCGCCGGGCTGCGGCGCGAGGCGCGCGAGCGTCACGGCGCGCACGTCGCGCTTCGTCAACTGGCCGTCGTGGCGGTAGGCGTCGTCGGCGAGACCGGGCGTGAGCGGCGGCCCGGCGTGGCCGGCGTGCGTCCGGCACTCGATCGCGATGAGATTGAGCGCGGCAACGACGGGCTCGCGCCAGTCGTCGGCACGCTCGTCGATGCGGCGTTCGTCGCTGCCGCCGAGATGCTCGAATACGGTCATGCGGCTCGCGCCGAAACCATGCGCGGTCAGAAGCGTGGCGACGGCGGCGGGCGTCGTGCCGTCCGCGCTCAGCACGATGAGGCGCACGCCGCGATGCAGATTCGCGAGCAGCGACGCCGCCGGCCGCCCGACGAGCGATACGCAGACGGCGTCTTGGAGCGCCCAGCACAGGCGCGCCGCCGCGAGCGACAGCGACGACGGCGCGGGAATGACGCGCATTTCGCCGTTGGCGACTTCGCGCGCGAGCGTCGCGCCGACGCCGAAGCACATCGGATCGCCGCTCGCGAGCACGCAGATGCGCGTCTTGCCGTCGCCGCGGTCGGCGAGCACGGCATCGAGCGAAAAGGGTTTCGGCCACGGCATGCGGCGCGCGGCGATGCGATCCGGCAGCAACGCGAGATGACGTTCGCCGCCGTGAATCGACTGGGCGTCGAGAAGCGCGCGACGCGCGGCGCGGGAAAGTCCGTGCCAGCCGTCTTCGCCGATGCCCACCACGGTCAGCCAGTTCGACATGCGCGGTCTCCTTGCTGCGATTCCGATCGCGTTCCCGGATACATGCCGGAAGCGCTCGGAGGGTCGATAAAAGCGGGCATAATACAGGTCCGTCGGCGCCCGGGGTCGTGAGACCGAGGGCTTAAAAGGGAACACAGCAAAACTGTGGCTGCCCCCGCAATTGTACGCAGCGAGTCCGCGCTCCACTGCCACTGGTTTTTACCGGGAAGGCCGGCGCGAATGTCGACCTGCCAGCCAAGAGACCTGCCGACCCAACGCATTCGCGCGACGCCGACCGGGCGGGGTGTACCGGTTCGCTCATCACGCGCGAAGCCCAACGGGTCACGCTTTTGAATTCTTTCGACCGCTCATCGCTCAACGCAACGCCGCGTGCTTCCGCATGCCCGGGCCTGATGCGCATCGTGCCCGCGCGCGATGGCGGCCTTGCGCGTCTGCGTCTCGCGGGCGGCGTGTTGAGCACGCGGGCGGCGCGGGCCGTCGCGCGCGCGGCTCGCGAGTGCGGCTCGGGCGTGATCGAAGTGACCAATCGCGCGAATCTGCAACTGCGCGGCATTCGCGACGATGCCCACGCCGCGCTCGTCGACATCGCCCTCGACGCGGGCCTCGGCCCGTCGACGGCGGGCGCAGACGACATCCGCAACGTAATGCTGAGCCCGCTCGCGGACGACGGCACGCGCGCGCTCGCCGCGCGGATCGTCGATGCGATGCAGGCCGATGCGTCGCTGCATGCGCTGTCGCCGAAATTCGCGCTCCAGCTCGACGCCGGCGAGCGCCTCGCGATGCTCGATCATCCGCACGATGTTTGGCTTTCCGCCATCGAGGATGGCGCGCGCTTCGCATTCGGCCTCGCCGGAACGATGCGCGATCCGGCGCTCGGCGCGATCTCGCGCGACGATCTCGTGATGTTCGTCCTGAACGTGTTGCGCAGCTTTCTCGCGCTGGCGACGCCTGAAGAACATCGCATGCGCGATCTGCTTGCGCGTATCGGCGTTGCGCGCTTTCTCGACGCCTTGCGTTTCGACGCCGATATCGCGACATGGACACGCGCACCCGCCGATGCATCGCTGCGTCTCGGCGCGCACGAGGAGCCGCATCGCGCGACGTGGTACGCGGGTGCGCAAACGCCGCTGGGCCGTCTCGATGCGACGACGCTCGAAGCGCTCGCCAATCTCGCCGACGCGCACGGCGCAAGCCGCCTGACGATGACGCCGTGGCAAAGCGTGCTGATTCCCTGCCTCGCGGCGCATTCAGCGCATGACGTGCTGCAAGGGCTGCACGCGCTCGGCCTTGCAACCGGCGCGCACGAACCGCTCGCGCGCCTCATCGCGTGCGCGGGTTCGGAAGGCTGCGCAAAGAGCCGTGCCGATACCAAAGCCGATGCTCACCGGCTCGCCGCGCTCCTGCCTTCGGATGACGGGACGCAGGTGCATCTGAGCGGCTGCGAGCGTTCGTGCGCGGCGGCGCATCCGGTTCCGGTCACGCTCTACGCAGTCGCGCCCGGACGATACGACTTACATCGCGACGCACGAGCCGTCGCGCGCAATCTGACCATCGAAGAGGCGGCCGAACGGCTCGCCCGGAGCCATGCCGATGCTTGACTACATCCGCGACGGCGCGGAGATTTATCGTCAGTCCTTTGCGACGATCCGCGCCGAAGCCGACCTCGCCGCCATTCCCGCCGATCTGGAGAAGCTCGCCGTGCGGCTGATCCATGCGTGCGGCATGGTGGATATCGTGAGCGATCTGCGCTTCTCGCCCGGCGCGGGCAGCATCGGAAGAAAGGCGCTTGCAGCAGGCGCGCCGATCCTGTGCGATGCGCGCATGGTCGCCGAGGGCATCACACGCGCGCGCTTGCCCGCCGACAACCGCGTGATCTGCACCTTGAGCGATCCCTCGATTCCCGAGCGCGCCCGCGCGATGCGCAACACGCGCTCGGCCGCCGCGCTCGAACTATGGCGTGCGCAACTCGAAGGCGCGATCGTCGCGATAGGCAACGCGCCGACCGCGCTCTTCCATCTGCTCGACATGATCGATGCCGGCGCGCCGAAGCCCGCGCTCATTCTCGGCTTTCCGGTCGGTTTCATCGGCGCGGCGGAATCGAAAGCGATGCTCGCCGCCGATAGCCGCGGCGTGCCCTTCGTCGCGCTGCTCGGCCGGCGCGGGGGCAGCGCGATGGCAGCGGCCGCAGTGAACGCACTTGCTTCGGAGGCCGAATGATGCGTGGACGTCTCTTTGGATTAGGCGTCGGCCCGGGCGATCCGGAGCTGATCACCGTGAAGGCGCTGCGGTTTTTGAAGGCCGCGCCGGTGGTCGCGTATTTCGTCGCGAAGGGCAAGAAGGGTAATGCGTTCGGCATCATCGAATCGCATCTCGACGATACGCAGATGCGCCTGCCGCTCGTCTATCCGGTGACGACCGAAGCGCTCGAACCGCCGCTCTGCTACGAGACGATCATCAGCGCGTTCTACGACGAAGCCGCGCTCACGATATCCGGGCATCTCGAATCCGGACGCGATGTCGCCGTGATCTGCGAGGGCGATCCGTTTTTCTACGGCTCGTACATGTATCTGCACGATCGTCTCGCAGCACGCTTCGATGCAGAGGTCGTGCCGGGCGTGTGCTCGATGCTCGGCGGCGTGGCCGTGCTCGGCGTGCCGCTCGTGTATCGCAATCAGAGCCTGTCGGTGCTGTCGGGCGTGCTGCCTGAAGACGATCTGAAGCGCCGTCTCGAAGCAGCCGATGCGGCCGTCATCATGAAGCTCGGCCGCAACTTCGAGAAAGTGCGGCGCGTGCTGGGCGAACTCGGCCTCGACGATCGCGCGTTGTATGTCGAGCGCGCGACGATGACCAACCAGCGCATCGTGCCGCTCGATGAAGTCGATCCGATGGCATCGCCGTATTTCTCGCTGCTCGTCGTGCCGGGGAAAAAATGGCGCGCATGAAGGCTTCCATGCCGATGGCGATCGTCGTGCTCGGCGCGGGCGCGCTCGATACCGCGCGTCGCATTCAGGCGCGCTTTCCGCAATCGCGCGTGCATGGACTGGCGAGCCGCGTGAGCGCGGACATCGCGTATGACGACTTCGGCGCGCACGTGCGTGGTCTGTATGCGTCGGGCGCGGCGATCGTCGCGCTGTGTTCCGCGGGCATCGTGATTCGCGCGCTTGCATCCTGTCTCGCCGACAAAGGCAACGAACCGCCCGTGCTCGCCATCGCGCAGGATGGCAGCGCCATCGTGCCGCTGCTCGGCGGCATGAGCGGCGTGAATGTGCTTGCGCGCGAGATCGGCGACGCCTTGCAAGTCGCACCCGCGATCACGACGAGCGGCGAATTGCGCTTCGGGAAATGTCTGCTGGCGCCGCCCGAAGGTTATTCACTTGCGGATATCGAGCAAGGCAAGCGTTTCGTGTCCGACCTGCTGGCGGGCGCGACGACGCGCATCGAAGGCCACGCGCCCTGGCTCGACGATGCCGCGCTGCCTCGCAACGACGATGCGCGTCTTGCCGTTCGCATCACGCCGCTTGCCACGCGCGATGAAAACAGCCTCGTGATTCATCCGCGTTGCGTGCTTGCGTGGATCGAAGATATTTCACACGACGATGACGTCGCCGAACGCGTGCGAGCTGCCTTGAACGAACGTGGTCTCGCACCGCTTGCGCTCGCGGCGTTGACTGCGCCCGCTCGCTACATGGCTTCGCGTCCGCTCGAAGATGCGGCGCGTGCGCTCGATGTGCCGTTGCGCTTCTGCGATGCCCCGCCATTCGCTCGCAACGATGCGCGAGGCGTTGCGCTGCACGTCAGCGATACGCCGATCGATGCGGGATCGATCGGCCGTGCGCGCGGCACGCTGACGGTGATCGGCCTTGGTCCCGGCAAGGCGGAACTGATGACGCCCGCCGCAAGAAGCGCGCTTCACGACGCACAAGACGTGCTCGGTTACGAGACGTATGTGCGTATGGCGGGACCGTTTCGCGACGACCAGCGCGTGCACATCACCGACAATCGCGAGGAACTGCAGCGCGCGCGACACGCGTTCGAACTCGCGAGTGAAGGACGACGCGTGATCGTGGTGTCATCGGGCGATCCCGGCGTGTTCGCGATGGCCGCAGCGGTGCTCGAAGCACTCGACGAAGGACGCGCCACGCATCCCGAATGGAATGCGGTGAAGCTTCAGATCGTGCCGGGCGTGTCGGCCTCGCTCGCGACGGCCGCGCGCGCGGGTGCGCCGCTCGGCCATGACTTCTGCGTGTTGTCGTTGTCGGATAACTTGAAGCCGTGGAGCGTGATCGAGAAGCGCATCGCGCATGCAGGCGAAGCGGATCTTGTGATGGCCTTCTATAACCCGCTGTCGAAGGCGCGGCCGTGGCAGTTCGATCGTGCGATCGACGTCGTGAAGCGATATCGGGACTCGGACACGCCGGTCGTGCTGGGAAGAGATATCGGACGTCCGGCGGAGGCTTTGCGCGTCATTGAGCTCGGTGAACTGAAGAGCGAGCTCGTCGACATGAGGACGATGGTCATCGTCGGATCATCGATGACGCGTGTCGTCGGGGATTGGGTTTATACGCCGCGGTGGTATGACTGAGGATGCGTCGAGAGTCAATGCTTGCCCGCTTTTGAACGCGAACGTACCGTCCAGTCAGGGTGCGCTACCCGTCGTTTGACCAGCCGCTCCAATTCCTTGCTGTGGTACAGGTCGAGGCACTTGAGAAAATCGAAGCGAATGTCCGCTCCCTTCGCTTCGGCCTCGACAAGCGGATTATAGTAATCGCGCCGTAGATACTTGCGCACTAGCGCCTCCACTTCCGCGGGACTTTTATCGAGGTCGTAATAAGTCCAGTCTCTCAGTGCGCTCGCGCTACTTCCGGCATCGACGGCTGCGTCGTTACTGCCTTTGTACGCTGTGGCGACGCATATGGCCAAGACCATGTCCTTGTAATTCTGGGCGTAGGTGCGCGATGGCGCTTCCGGCGAGTTTTCGTTGGGGGGAATGGTCTGTCCGCTTGCCGTAGCGCACGCCAGCGCGAGAATCACCAGGCTCGTCCATCGCTTCATGACAGGCTCCAAAAATGCGCCTGGTCGGTCCTGTATCGAACCCCAGGTTCGTTGAAGTAACAACTGTCGTAGCAAACGATACCGTTGTACAAGGTGGCATGGCCTTGTGCGTCTCGCCATCCCGACGTTTCAAAGAGAATCACACCTTTTTTGCCTGCGAGCCTGCCGCCTCACGAGGGCGGATATTCAATCGTTTCCGGCTTGCCCCAACGCTGTTTGAGAAATTCGATGAGGTCCACCACGCGAAAGAAGTAGCGTCGACGATCAGCGCCTGAAACCGTCTTCCCATCGATGGCTGGAATGGTCACGCCCGAGTGATTCAAGATATAGCTCATTCGAACCGCGCATGTATTCTTCCACCTCGCTTCCGCACCCACCTCGTTGATGTTGGCGGCTACCTTCCCACCGATCACCGTCGCGACCTTCCCCTCGGAATTCGATGGATCGAAGATTTCCATGGATGCCGACCACGCGGCCGCAAAGCTTGGTCTGTACATTTGTTATCCTAATTATTCATAGCCAAACAACTCCGAAATATGCAGGCGATTATAAAGTCGATATGGCTCGCTGAATCGGCTGCAAGCCTGATCGCGCAAAATTCGGACAATCACCGTGGCAGTCGGCAATATTCGAATCGATTGCTCAACAATCCGAGATTCTTATCAGCGCATCCGCAAGCACATATCTCGCGCTCCACTCGCGCGCGAGCGCCTCGCCGCGCCCGACCCGAATCGCACCTTCCTCGAAATCGACGACGACGATCTCATCCGCTGCGTGAGGTGCTTGCGGTTGCTCGTTCGTTCGCCCGTCGGTGAGCACCCACAAGCAGCGCCGTTGCACTGGTCTGCGCCGAGCCGCTCTTTCGAGCACCGTTCCCGCGCTCGCCAGCCCAAGCGCGAGGGGCGTGCCGCCACCGCCGCCGATCGGCGCGACCCACCGCTCATTGAACCAATGCGCCGCGCCCGGCTGACGACGCACTTCCGCGCGTGCACCGCCGAAACATATCAGCGCAATCTCCGCCCGCTCACGATAAGCGCGATCGAACAGCGCGACGAGCATGCCCTTCGCGCGCGCAAGGCGCTCGCCGGCGAGCATCGAGCCGGAGCAATCGAGCAGAACACAATGCAGCACCGCACCGTCGCCCTGCGTGCGCCGATATCGCAAATGCTCCGTAGCAAAACGCGCGGAACGCTTTGCGCGCAATGTCGCCATCCAGTCGATCGACGCGCTGACTTCGCCCTCGCGCGTCGCGCTGCGGCCTTTCGCGAACGCTTCGTTCCATCGAAGACGATGCCTTGTGTCGAAGGCATTCGCGTCGCGCCTTCGATGGTTCAGGCTTTTTTTGCGGCGAGCGGCCTCACTTGCTTGACCTTCGCGGTTCCCGTCGGCTCCGGCGGCATGTAGCCCCAATCCGCTTGGTTCGAGCCTGCATCGGACGACGTCGACTCGCGGCCTGCCGGTTCGCGTGAAGGCGCTTCCCCTTCTCTTCGCCGATGCTTAAGCACCGCATCGGCGACGCGTTCGACGTGCGTGACGTTCACGCCCGCTGCTTCCTCCAACGCAGCCAGCGCACGCGCCGCGCGCAGCATGACGATGTCCGCACGCAAGCCGTCGACATGCGCCTCGATGCAAAGCTCGCTCACGCGCGCATGAACCGCATCATCGAAATCGAATGACGACAATGCCGCGCGCGCCGCGTGAATGCGCGATTCCAGCGAAGCCTGCTCGTCGCGATGCCGCGCGCGAAACGCATCAGGATCGGCATCGAATGCAAGACGCGCCTTGACGATACGTTGCCGCACGAGCGCATCGAAGCAATTGTTCATCTCCACGGCAAGACCGAAACGATCGAGCAATTGCGGCCGCAACTCGCCCTCTTCCGGATTCATCGTGCCGATCAGCACGAAGCGCGCGTCGTGCCGATGCGAAATGCCATCGCGCTCGACGATGTTCACGCCGCTCGCCGCGACATCGAGCAACTGATCGACGAGCGGATTCGGCAGGAGATTCACTTCATCGACATACAGCACGCCCCGATGCGCCTTCGCAAGCAGGCCCGGAGAAAACTTCACACCGCCGTCGCGCAATGCGCTTTGGATGTCGAGCGTGCCGATCAACTGTTCCTCGCTCGCGCCGAGCGGCAAGGTCACGAGCTTCCCTTCGGGCAGCAACTCCGCGAGTGCGCGCGTCGCGGTGGATTTCGCGGTGCCGCGCGGCCCGCTCACGAGCACGCCGCCGATCGAAGGATCGACGGCCGCGAGCAAAAGCGCCTGCTGCAAGGGCGCTTGTGCGACGAGCGCCGAAAAAGGAAACACGGCAGATGTGATGGATTCGTTCAAGAATGTCGGCCTTCGATGTGCTGTTCGACATCGAGCAGATGCCGTTCGACCTGCTCGCGATAGCCAGCGGGTTGCTGCCACAGACCGCGTTGCATCGCTTCGAGCAGACGCTCGCAGATCGATTGCAACGCGTGCGGATTGTGCTGCGCAATGAACTCGCGCGTGTCGGCATCGTTCACATAGGCATCGGTGACCAGCGCGTACTGATGATCCGACACGACGCGCGCGGTGGCGTCGTAGCCGAACAGGTAATCGACGGTCGCCGCGAGTTCGGACGCGCCCTTGTAACCGTGCCGCTTCACGCCATCGATCCACTTCGGATTGACCGCGCGTGAACGCACCACGCGCGCAATCTCTTCGTTCAGCGTGCGAACGCGCGGCGCAGCGGGATTGCTGTGATCGGCGTTATACGTCTGCGGCTGCACGCCCGACAGATAGCGCACGGCCGCGACCATGCCGCCCTGGAACTGGTGATAGTCGTTCGAATCGAGCAGATCGTGTTCGCGATTGTCCTGGTTCTGCACGACGACATCGAGCGTCGATAGCCGCGCGCCGAAGCTCGCGCGTGCTTCGACGCCGTCGCCCGATTGCGAATACGCGTAGCCGCCCGCGCTTTGATACGCGGCGGAAAGATCCGCATCGGTCTGCCATTGCTTTGCGTCGATCAGTTCCTGCAGACCCGCGCCGTATGCGCCCGGCTTCGTGCTGAACACGCGCCAGCCCGCTCGACGCCGCGCGTCCTTCGTCTCGATGCCGCGCGCGATCAGCTCGTCGCGCTCACGAAGGATGCGCGCGCGGATCGGGTTGACATCGGCGGGCTCGTCGTCCAATTCGGCGACGGCCTGCACCGCCGCATCGAAGAGATGAATGAGATTCGCGAACGCATCGCGGAAGAAGCCCGATACGCGCAATGTCACGTCGATGCGCGGCCGGTTGAAGATCGAGATCGGCAGAATCTCGAAGTCGGTCACGCGATGACTGCCCGCCGCCCACTTGGGCCGCACGCCGATCAACGCGAACGCCTGCGCGATATCGTCGCCGCCGGTCCGCATCGTCGCCGTGCCCCACACCGACAAGCCGATTGCCCGCGGAAAATCGCCGTGATCCTGCACATGGCGTTCGACCAATGCGTTCGCCGACTTTACGCCGAGCGACCATGCGGCTTGCGTCGGCAATGCGCGCGTATCGACGGAATAGAAGTTGCGGCCGGTGGGCAGCACGTCCGGTCTGCCGCGCGAAGGCGAGCCGCTCGGACCCGGCGGCACGAAACGGCCTTCGAGACCTCGCTTCAGTTGCGTCAGCTCTTGCGGGCCGCACGCATCGAGCCGCGCGAGCACATCGCCACGCAGACGTTCGAGCACGAGCGATGCACGCGGTCCGGGCGCGGCTGCGTCAGCATCGGACAATAGTTGCATCGCTAACGATTCGAGGCGCTCGCGCGTATCGCCTTGATGACGCCACGGCGCTTCACTCACATCGGCAAGTGCTTGCGGACGCGGGCCGGTCCACGGCGCGGCCCAATCCGCATCGAGCGGATCGAAGATATCGGGCAATTGCAGATCCCGTGTGATCGCGACGATCAGGCTCGCGTTCGCGCCCTGGCCGTCGCCGATCGGAAAGCGGCCGAGCGCGAGCAGCGTGTCGCGTCGTTGCACGCCTTGCGGCGAGACACCGAATACATGCAGGCCGTCGCGAATCTGCGCTTCCTTCAGTTCGCAGAGATAGGCATCGGCGCGCGTGAGCAACGCGTCTTCACCCACGGCATCGCGTGGCGCATCCAGCCCGAGTTCCTCGTGCAGCCGGTTCTCGACGATGTTCGCGAGAATCGTCTTGCGCAGCAGCTTCGCGCGGCGCACATCGACCATCAACGCTTCGTAGTATTCGTCGACCTGACGCTCGAGATCCTGCAATGGCCCATAGTTCTCGGCGCGCGTGAGCGGCGGCATCAGATGATCGATGATCACGGCCTGCGCGCGGCGCTTCGCCTGACTGCCTTCGCCCGGATCGTTGACGATGAACGGATAGAGATGCGGCATCGGTCCGAGAATCGCATCCGGCCAGCACGATGACGACAACGCGACGCTCTTTCCCGGCAGCCATTCGAGATTGCCGTGCTTGCCGACATGCACGAGCGCATCCGCCTGAAAGCGCAGACGCAGCCAGAAGTAGAACGCGAGATAGGAATGCGGCGGCACGAGTTCGGCATCGTGATAGCTCGCGTAATCGTTGCGCTGCCGCGAACGCGAGGGCTGGATGCCGATGAACACTTCCCCGCAGCGATAGCCCGCGATCATGAAACGGCCGCGTCTGATCGTCGGGTCGTCTTCGGGTGCGCCCCAGGTTTTTTCGAGCGCGGCGCGCGCATCGGCGGGCAGCGTGCGATACGCGTCGAGATAGTCATCGAGCGAAAGACTCTGCAACGCAGGGCGCATATCGCGGACGACGGGATCGTTGGTCACGCCTTCCGTCAACGCGGCGATGAGCGCATCGCCGTTCGCCGGCATGGTGCCGACGCGATAGCCTTCTCGCGCGAGCATCGACAGAATGTTGATCGCGGATGCAGGCGTATCGAGTCCCACGCCATTGCCGATGCGCCCTTCGCTCGCCGGGTAGTTCGCCAGCACGAGCGCGATGCGCTTCTGCGCGTTCGGCGTATGACGCAGCTTGGACCAACGCCGGCTCAGTTCGGCGACGAAGCGCACGCGCTCCGCGTCGGCCTGATAGCGCACGACATCCACCTGCGTATGCTTGCAGTGATATGCGAGCCCCTTGAAACTCACGGCGCGCGTGATGATGCGGCCATCGACTTCGGGAAGCGCGACATGCATGGCGACGTCGCGCGAATTCAGGCCGTGATTGTCCTTCTGCCAGTCATCGCGATTGCCGCCGCTCAGGATGACTTGCAGCACGGGCGCATCGCCCGCGAATTCGAATGCTTCGTCCTCGCCGATCACGCTCGCCGCAAAAGCCGTCGTGTTCAATACGAGCGATGCGCGATGCTGCGCGCACAAACGCTCGACCACTTCGCGGCTCACGCTTTCCTTGAGCGACGAAATCGCGATCGGCAACGGATTCATGCCTTCTTTTTCGAGCGCTTCGATGAGCGCATCGAACACGGCCGTATTGCCCGATTGCAAATGCGCGCGGTAAAACAGAATCGCGGCGACGCTCGCGCCTTCGGTCCAGCGCGCCTGCCAGTCGTCGATGACCGCGATATCGCGCTCGGGATGATAGATCGCGACGGCGGGCAGCGGACTCGGCGGCTGCGGCTCGCGCCCGAAGCCGAACGCGCGATGCGCGATCGCGCGTAGAAACTCCTCGGCATTGCGCGCGCCGCCTTCGCGCAGATAGCGCGACAGCTCGCGGCAAAACGCTGCATCGGCCGTGCTCTTGCCGATAAGATTCGGGTCCTCGGTGAGATCGCCCGAAAACATCGCGAGCATCTGCTTGCGCTCTTTCGCGAGCGCGACGAGCCGCTCGATGCCGTACGGCCAGTACGATTCGCCGCCGAGATGATCGACGATCACGACCTTCGCGTGACGCAATACATCGTCGACATAGAAATCGACCGATGCGGGCTGACGCAGAAACGATTGATTCGCGAGCCGCACGTCGGGAAAGCCCGGCTCGAGACGCGGAAACGCGCTCGCGAGCAACGCGAGCGTCGTATCGGCGGAGCTGAGCACGACGACCGGCGCGCTCGTCTGATCGATACGCATGACGCCCTGCGCGTCGTCGACGAAGCCTCCCGGCGTCGTGCGGAGCAGATGCATCGCGGTTACGCCTGCACGGGCGCGCTCGCGAGCGCGGCGTCGAACGCGCGTTGCAGCGTCGCGCGTTCGAGGTCTTCGCCGATCAGCACGAAGCGGCTTTGGGTATTCGCTTCGCCCGCTTCCCAGCGGCGGTCGAAGTAACTGTCGAAGCGTCGTCCGACGCCTTGCACGACGAGCCGCATCGCCGCGCCCGGCAACGCAGCGAAACCCTTCACGCGATAGATCGTGTGCTGCTCGACGAGCGCATGCAGCGCGGCCAGCGCCTGCTCGCGCGATTCGACGTTGCCATGCACGACGACCGAATCGAACTCGTCATGATGATGATCGGCGTGGCCTGCTTCATCGGGCGAACCGTGATGATCGTGCCGCAAATGAATCGTCTCTTCCGATGCCGATTCGAGACCGAGCAATGTATGCACATCGAGCCTGCCCATCTGCGCGGGCACGATCTTCACTTCGGGCGGAATCTCGGGCCGCACGAGCGCTTCGACCTTTCGCAGCGCTTCATCATCCATGAGATCGGTCTTGTTGACGATGACGAGGTCGGCAGACGAAAGCTGGTCCTCGAACAATTCATGCAGCGGCGATTCGTGATCGAGATTGGGATCGGCCTTGCGTTGCGCATCGACGGCGACGGGATTCGCCGCGAACTGACCGCTCGCGGCAGCGGGTCCATCGACCACGGTCACGACGGCATCGACGGTGAATGCGTTCTTGATCGACGGCCAGTTGAACGCCTGCACGAGCGGCTTCGGCAAAGCGAGACCGGACGTTTCGATCAGCACGTGATCGATGCTCTCGCGCCGCTCGACGAGTTGTTCCATGACCGGATAGAACTCTTCCTGCACGGTGCAGCAGAGACAACCGTTCGCGAGCTCGTACAGATTGCGGTCTTTGGAGCCGGCTTCATCGTCGCAACCGATGCCGCAACCCTTCAAGATCTCCCCGTCGATGCCGAGCTCGCCGAACTCGTTGACGATCACCGCGATGCGCTGGCCTTGCGCATTGGAGAGGATATGCCGCATCAGTGTGGTCTTGCCGCTGCCGAGAAAGCCGGTCACGACCGTGACGGGAATCTTGCGGGTTTGCATCGTCGCTCCGTGGCTTCGGTTGCATGCGCTTCATGTCGCGCGATGCCTGGCAACGCGGCTGGATGAAAGGGAAACGCACGCTTTTATGGATCATGGGCCGCGCCGCATCCCCGCGACAGCAAGCCCCGCTCAAAGTCTGGCCGGTATCCGGGCTGACGACGACGCCGCTTCGCCTTCCCGCGCGTTTCTCACGCGCAGTGGCTTCGAAGCCGGCTTCCCGTACACGCGATGAAAATGCCGTGCGCGGTGAATCGCTTACCGTTGCGGGGGCAGCGCAGGTTGACGTGCGTTCGACGAATCGAAAGGAACGCGCCCTGCTTCCCGTTTAACTGCGCACGAGAGAATCCGCGCGCGAGCACCAAAACTGCGTGAAAGTCTAGGCCCGGCGGGCGCGAGCGTCAAGAAAGGTGGTAAGGTCGGCGCACATGGAATCCGTCATCGCTCACATGAATCAGCCCGCTGTCACGCGTCTTGCCGTGGGGATCGGCTGCACGCGGGGCGCGAGCGCCGACGCAATCGAGCACGCCGTGCGCGGCGCTTTGGGCACGCTTGCGTTCGGCGACATCGCCATCATCGCGAGCATCGACGCGAAACGGCACGAGGCGGGACTGCTCGCGTTCTGCGAGCGTCATCGTCTGACATTGCGCTTCTACGGCGCCGATGAAATCGCGCAAGCGCCGCGCACGGCGATATCGCATCATGCAATGGCGCATATGAACGTCGATGGCGTATGCGAGCCTTGCGCGCTGCTCGCGGGCAACGCGCGAACGCTCATCGTGCCAAAGACGATCGATTGTGGCGTAACCGTCGCGATCGCAGCGATGCATGCGCCCCGCGCGAACGGAACATGAATACCGGTCTTGCGGTCGTGCGCGGACGCGGCGTTTCGGCGAGCGGCTTCGCCACGACCGGTTTGAACTTGTCGCGGCAAAGCCAGACGAGAACGCCAAGCGCGACGAGTTCCAGATAGAGATAGAGCGCGTCCATTTGCTTGCTCCTCAAGTCGGTGATTACGTTGATTGCATGATGCCTGCCGTCTGTTAGCGCAGAATTAAGCCGCCGCCTGTTGTACGATACGGCCGTCTTTCTCTGGAGCTCCCGTGAAAACCGATACCGAATCGCATCTGCGCATGACCCAGCGCCGCAAGGAAGGCCACGAGAAAAAGCAGGCCGCCGCCGATCACGAGAAAGGCCTTTTGATCGTGAATACCGGCAACGGCAAGGGCAAGACAACGGCCGCGTTCGGCATGGCGGTGCGCGTGCTCGGACACGGCATGAAGCTCGGCGTCGTGCAGTTCATCAAGGGCGCGCTGCATACATCGGAGCGCGATTTCCTCGGCGCAATCGCGCATTGCGATTTCGTCACCATGGGAGATGGCTACACCTGGAACACGCAGAATCGCGAAGCCGACATGGCCACCGCGCGCAAGGGCTGGAACGAAGCGCGCCGCATGATCGAGAGCGGCGAATATCAGATGGTCGTGCTCGACGAACTCAACACCGTGCTCAAGTACGAGTATCTGCCGCTCGATGAAGTGCTCGACGTGCTGAAGGCGCGGCCCGCGATGCTGCATGTCGTCGTGACCGGTCGCCACGCGCCCGATGCGTTGATCGAACTTGCCGATCTCGTCACGGAAATGCGGCTCGTGAAGCATCCGTATCGCGAGCAAGGCGTGAAAGCGCAACGCGGCGTCGAGTTCTGAGCGATGCCCGACTGCCCCGCTCTCTTCATCGGCGCGAGTGCGTCGCATCAAGGCAAGACCACGGTGACGGCGGCGCTTGCGCGTCATCACGCGCGCCGAGGCCTGACGGTACGCGTGTTCAAGACCGGCCCGGATTTTCTCGATCCGATGATTCTCGAACGCGCATGCGGCGCGCCCGTTTATTCGCTGCATCTGTCGATGGTCGGGCTCGATGCGTGCCGCGCGTTGCTCGCCAAGGCCGCGCGCGAGGCCGATCTCATTCTCATCGAAGGCGTGATGGGTCTCTTCGACGGCACGCCGAGCAGCGCCGATCTGGCCGCCACGTTCAACGTACCGGTGCTCGCGGTGATCGGCGCGCACGGCATGGCGCAGACGTTCGGCGCCATCGCGTTCGGGCTCGCGCGTTATCGCGAAGATGTGCCCTTTCATGGCGTGCTCGCGAACCGCGTTGCATCGGCGCGTCATGCGCAGATGTTGTCGGAGACTATCCCCGTCGACTTGCGTTATTGCGGCCATCTGTCGAATGCGGACGATATCGCCTTGCCCGAGCGTCATCTCGGTCTCACGCAGCCCGATGAAATCGCGGGCCTCGACGCACGGCTCGACCGCGCCGCCGATGCAATCGCGCAAACGACGCTCGCCGATCTTCCGCCGCCCGTTCATTTCGACGATGCGACGCTGCCCGCGCCGCCGCGTCTGCTCGACGGCGCGCATATCGCCATCGCTCGCGATGCGGCGTTCTCGTTCGTGTATCCGGCGAATGTCGATGTGCTCATCGCCATGGGCGCGCGCATCAGCACGTTTTCTCCGCTCGCCGACGAACCCGCGCCGCACGATGCCGACGCGCTCTATCTTCCCGGCGGCTACCCCGAACTGCATGCCGCGGCGCTCGCTTCGAACGAACGCGCGCGTGCATCGATCGTTGCGCACGTCGAGCGAGCGAAGCCCGTGGTCGCGGAATGCGGCGGCATGCTGTATCTGCTCGACACGCTGACCGACATCGAAGGCACGCGGCATGCGATGCTCGGCATCCTTCCCGGCGACGCGGCGATGCAACGCAAGCTGTCGCGCCTCGCGATGCAGCGCATCGACACGACGCATGGAGCGATGACCGGTCACACATTCCACTACTCGACGCTCGACACGCCAATGCAGCCGGCACTCAAGGCCGCTCATGCCACGACCGGCACCGAAGGCGAAGCGCTCTATCGGCATGGTTCGGTGTCGGCCACTTACATGCACGCTTACTGGCCGTCGAATCCGGCCGCGGCCGCTGCGCTCTTTCGCGGCGAATCACTATGACAACGACGCAAGACGATCTCGCTTTCACCATCGAACGCGCGAAAGCGCAGGAACCCATCGGCTCGCCATGCACCGATGTCTGCAAGCTCGATCAGGAAACGGGCCTGTGCCTCGGCTGCTTCCGAAGCCGCGAGGAAATCAAGACCTTCAGATCGATGGACGATGCCGCGAAGCTCGATCTGTTCGATGAATTGCTCAAGCGTCGTGCGGCGAAAGAGCAAACGAAAAGCCCGCGTTCCTGACGAAGCGCGGGCTTCATGAGCGACGCCGAACCGCTTACGCCGCAGCCATTCTTCTCACCGCCGGCCGCTCGAGTTCACGCGCTGCGAGCGCACCGAACACGAGACCGAGCGTCGTCCATAACAGCGCCTGCATGCCGATAGCGGCCACGCGGAAATTCCACAGCAGCGAAGCGGAGAAATCCGCGGGCACTTCATCGACGGACGGCAGCGCGACCTGCGCCGCCACGATCACGACGATATACGCAGCCGCCGCGATGAGCGTCGCGTTCCACCCGCCATGCCGCGCCACCATGCGCCGCTGCAAGCGCACGGCGAAGACGGCAGCCGCGATGGAAATCGCCACCATGCCGAAGAAAAGCGCCGTGCGCGGCCCGATGGTCTCGGCATTGCCGACAGCGGGCGGATTGGGCGGGTACTTGAGGAACGGCACGATGGCGACGCTCACGAAGCCGAACAGCGCGAGCAATGCCGACGTGCCGCGCGCGCGCAACGCGCCGAGCCGTCCATAAGCAAACGCGAACACGAGCGAGAAGAGACCGCCGAGCGCGGTGCCGAACACGGCGACGCCGGTCAGAAGGCCGAGGCCCGCTTGCGTATCGCGAGACACGAGCGCTTCGTCGCCGTGATCGTGCGAATGCGCTGGCGTGGCAGCCGCATCGGCATGACCGTGCTCATGTTCGTGTTCATGCTCGTGCTGTTCCTCGAACGCGATGGCGCGTGCCACCGACGGTTCACCGAACGCACGCGCGAAGCCGAAGCCGATCAGGCCCGCGACCAGTCCCGCGATCATGCCGCGTATCAGCAAAGTGCGAATCATGATGCTTCCTCAGTGGCACGGAAAGCCGAGCAAATGCCGGCCGTCATGCACGAATTCGTGGACGTACGTGCCCGAGAAAATCGACGTCGCGCCCTGTTCGGCGCCGACGAAATAGATTGCGATCAGCAGAATGAGGCCGATGAAGACGGCCCACGGCAACACTTCACGCACCGGAATGGGCACGGGTGCATCGAGTGACGGGGAAACCGGAGCGGAAAAGACCGGCGCGTTGGAAGCATTCATGGTGGTTCTCCAGGGAAAAGCGCGTCCCGATTGACGAAGAGCATGCAGCGGGGTCTGACTCGCGGCGCCGCGCTTTCGCGTTGACGTACCGCACACAGTGGCGCGACCGTGCCGGGTTTGCACCGGCTTCCTCGCACTGCAAGCTTGCCATTCTATGATGATCCGCTGCAAAGTAAAACGATTCCGATTCGACCGCCACCTGCCTTGGAACTCATTCTTCTCTGTCACGCCGCCACGCGCGCGATGAAAACCGGGCACTTTCCCACCGGCGACGAACCTCCCGAGCGCGATGCGCGCGCGCAGCTCGCGTCATTGCACGCCTTGCCCGACACGCGCGTGATTGCGAGTCCCGCGCGCGTCGCGCGTGAAACGGCGGCGTGGATCGCGGATGCATTCGAGATCGTTCCCGCGTTCGACGACATCGACTATGGCCGCTGGCGCGGGCATTCGATACGCGAAACGGGCGAGCGCGAACCGGAACATGTCGCTGCATGGCTCGCGGATCCCGATGCGCGTTCGCACGGCGGCGAAAGCGTCGCCATGCTCGCCGCGCGCGTCGCCGAGGGCTTCGCTTCGATCGACCGGCTCGACGCGGGGCGCTGCATCGTCGTCACGCATGCGATCGTCGTGAAAGTGGCGCTCGCGCATGCGCTTCGCCTGCCGCTCACATCGATCTATGGGATGAACTTCGCGCCGCTCTCGTCCACGGTGCTGGAACGCGCCTCGCCCGCCGATACGTGGACCGCCCTGAACTTCGCTCCATACGAATAGCTCAAAGCATACAGCGCATCGCGTGCGCGGTGCGCGTTCGACTCAACCAGGAGACTCAGATGGCGCATTACGTGGATGGATTCGTCGTACCCGTACCGATCGACAAGGTCGACGCTTATCGCCGCATGGCCGAAGCCGCCGGCAAGATCTGGCTGGAACACGGCGCACTGGAGTTCGTGGAAACCATCGCCGACGACGTGAAGCCCGGCAAGCTCACATCGTTTCCACAGAGCGTGCAGATGAAGGAAGGCGAGACCGTCGCGTTCTCGTATATCGTCTACGAATCGCGCGAGCAGCGCGATAGCGTCAACGCCAAAGTGATGGAAGACCCGCGCCTCAAAACGATGATGGAATCCGGCGAGACGCCGTTCGATCCTCAACGCATGTTCTTCGGCGGCTTCACGACCATCGTCGAACTCGGGCGCGACTGATCGTTCTTATCCGCTCAATCGAGTCACTACTTCGAAGGAACCGCATCGACATGTATATCGCCATGAACCGCTTCAAGATCGTGCCCGGCGCCGAAGCCGACTTCGAACGTCTGTGGACGAGCCGCGATACGCATCTGAAGGATGTGCCCGGGTTCGTCGAGTTTCATCTGCTCAAAGGGCCGATGAAAGACGATCACGTTCTGTATTCGAGCCATACGATATGGGCGAATCAGGCAGCCTTCGAAGACTGGACGCGTTCGGACGCGTTTCGCGCCGCGCATCGCAATGCCGGCGGCGAGACGCGCCAGCTTTATCTCGGTCATCCGGAATTCGAGGGCTTCGAAGTCATTCAGACCGTCAAATAGAGCGGTCAAGGCGCAACCGAACGTTCGCGCACTTTTCGGCGAGCACGCGCGTTTTACACACGTGTGAAAAAACGCGCTTCGCCGAAGCTGTCTTTTCAGACGTGTTCTAGGCCTTTGCGCCGCGCGCCATGCGCTGCAGCGTCGATGAATCGATCGCCGCCGCGCAGATTCGCACCGCTTCCTTCAGCGTGCGCGGACGCCCCGCACCGAATTGCGATTCCAGCATCGCGACGGCGCGCAGACGCTCGTCATTGCCGAGTTTCTCGCCCGTCGCAAGCTCAAGAACCGAGATGAAATAAGCCGCAGGCGGCGCCGCGCTCGCATGCGGAGTCGTCTGGCGTTCCCCGTCCGCCGCGCCACCCGCGCCCTCACGTCCGTCGTCGCGCGCCGGAATCCACGGGTGCCACTTGCTGTCGTATCGACTTTTCATGGGTTAGTTCGCTGGCTCGATTGCTGTGGCGCACCTTGGCGCCGTTTGTCATGTGACGCTTATGGCGTCTCTGTCATTAAAGAGACGTACAGCAAGTACCGTTCCAAGCTGGCGTTCCCCTTGCACGGCCTAGCGCGCCGCGACGCTTTCCTCCGACAAAACCGCACGCGCGACGCGACATGCCGCAAGATCCCAAGCCGCGCAGCCGACCGATTTGAACAGCACCGGTTGCAATGCATCAACGGCTTTGGACGGCGCCGCGAGCGCGACCGCCAATGCGTGCACATCGTTCCATTCGACGCCCGCGAGAATGAAATCGCCTGCTTCGTGACGCGCGCCCGCAGGGTCGTCGACGTAAAGCGCGCTTGCATGCACGGTCGCGGCGGCGATCTCGGCGGCATCGGCGGTGAATGCGCCCACGCCGATCACGAGGCGGCCCGCGCGCGCGGGCAACGTATAGACCGGCGTCTTGCTCGTGGTCGCGGCGATGACGACATCGATCGAATCGGGAATCGTGGACTCGTCGAGCGCGGCAAGCTGCTTCGAAAGCGATGCATGCGCCGCACAGAACTCGCGCGCCCGCCCGGGACGGGAGCCTTGCACGAGGATGCGCGCATCGGGATAAATAGCGGCGAGCGCCTCGACGTGATACGCAGCCTGCTTGCCCGTACCGATGACGAGCACCTCGCGCGGCGCGGCATCGTGAAGCGCGCGGATCGCGAGCATCGATACCGCCGCCGTGCGCCGGCCCGTCACCGTCGGGCCATCGAGCATGAATTGCGGCACGCCTGTCATGGCATCGTAGGCGGTCACCTGACCGTGGATCGTCGGCAGGCCGAGCGCGCCGTTGCCCGCGCAAACGTTCACGAGCTTGTGCATCGCGAGATCGGCGGCGCTCGCGGGCATCGACAACATCACGCCGCCTTCGATCGGCACCACCATGCGCTCTGGACTCACGATGCGTCCCGCCGCGTAATCGAGCATCGTCGCGGCGAGGGTGTCGACGAGCCGGTCATACGGCACGAGGCGCGCGGTTTGAGCTTCGTCGAAACTATGGATCGTTGCGGTCATCGCGTTCGCTCGCTTGATATGGGGAAGATGAAATCGAACTTCAAAATGCCATCGAAGTGCCGGAACATTCTAACGGCGCGCGACGCCGCGTCATAAAGCAGCGAATCGCTCGCTAGAATGAACGAATCAGCCGCTGTCATGTGACTGCCATCGAATGTCGTCACAATCGGCCGTCCCGCGCCGCGACCGTCATCGCGACGGCGGCAGCCCAAGAACGCCACGGAGCCCCTCATGAACACGACGGAAAAGCAGCGCCGTTTCCACGCCGACATCATCGACAGCTACGACGAAGAGTTCGAGATGGAGATCGACGATCGCTTCCTGGACGGCGAATCGACTTTCTCCGATGAAGAGCGTCAGTTACGCAAGACCTATTTTCGCGAGCTGTTTCGCTTGCAAGGCGAACTCGTGAAGCTGCAGGACTGGGTCGTGCACGAGGGACATCGGCTCGTGGTGCTGTTCGAGGGACGCGATGCGGCGGGCAAAGGCGGCGCGATCAAGCGCATCACGCAACGGCTGAATCCGCGCGTGTGCCGCGTGGCCGCCCTGCCCGCGCCGAACAATCGCGAGCGCACGCAATGGTATTTCCAGCGCTACGTGTCGCATTTGCCGGCGGCGGGCGAGATCGTGCTGTTCGATCGAAGCTGGTATAACCGCGCGGGCGTCGAGCGCGTGATGAACTTCTGCACGGACGAAGAGTATGAGGAATTCTTCCGCTCGGTTCCCGAGTTCGAGAAGATGCTCGTGCGAAGCGGCATTCAGATCGTGAAGTACTGGTTCTCGATCACCGACGACGAACAGGAAGTGCGCTTCCAGGCGCGTATCGAAGATCCTTTGAAGCAGTGGAAACTGAGCCCGATGGACCTGGAGAGCCGCCGCCGATGGGAGGCCTACACGGCGGCCAAGGAAGTGATGCTTCAGCGCACGCACATTCCCGAAGCGCCGTGGTGGGTCGTGCATGCCGTCGACAAGAAACGTGCGCGCCTGAACTGCATTCATCACTTGCTGAGTCAGGTGCCGTATCACGATGTCGAGCATCCGCCGATCGAACTGCCCGACCGCGTGTTCAATCCCGATTATTTGCGCCAGCCCGTGCCGGATGAGATGTACGTTCCCGAAGTGTATTGAGGTCGATAGCGCGGCGCGCGTCAGCAGCAGTTGTTGCAGGGCAGATGCTTCACGCTCGCGCCATTGCGCTGACGCGAAACCGCATGACGCAGCGCGAACTGATATGCGTGCTGCGAACCTCTCAATACCATTACGAACATGACTTGCGCGAGATTGAAGTCGAGCGTGACCATCAGGCGCGTCAACAGTAGCAGTGGCAACACCACCGCCGGCTGATACAGTTGTTTTGCGATCAAGTCTTTCATCATCGGCTCCCTATCCCATGATTGAAATTCTATGGATTCGAGCCGTGCGGATAAACGCCCCGCAGGTGAAGACATATGTTCCGGGAGGCGAACAATCGAGCTGTCATCGATGCGCGCCCCGAGAAAAAATGGCCCTGCGCGATGCAGGGCCATCTTCATGCTACTTCTGCGCGAGACTCGGCTCGGGCACCGGCGTGGGCTTCGCATCGCCCCAGCCGCCGCCCAGTGCGCGGATCAAATTCACCGTCGATACCGCCTGCGTGCCCCGCAACTGCACCGAGGCGCGCTGCGTCTGCAATACGGTGCGCTCCGCATCGATCACGTCGAGGTAATTCACCGCGCCTTCGGTGTACTGCGTGCGCGACAACTGCGCGGCACGCACCGACGCCTTCACTGCATCGTCCTGCGTCGCGGTCTGATCTTCGAGGATGCGCAGATCCGACAGATTGTCCTCGACCTCGCGGAACGCAACGAGCACCTGCTGACGATAGTTCGCCGAATCCTCTTCATATATCGCGCGCGCATTCGCGAGATTGCCCTTGCGACGGCCGCCATCGAAGATCGGGATATTCAGCGCCGTACCCGCGAACGGCCCGAGCAGGAATGTGCGGCTCGACCACTTGAAGAGATCGCCGAGCGTCGCGGATTCGAAGCCGCCCGAGCCCGTCAACGTGAGCGACGGGAAGAACGCCGCCTTCGCCACGCCGATACGCGCATTGGCCGCAGCCATCGCGCGTTCCGCCGCCGCGACATCGGGACGACGTTCGAGCAGCGCCGAAGGCAAACCGGGCGGCACGCGCACCGTTACCGGCTTGAGCGGATTCGCGGCCATCGTGAATTCGGCGGGCGACTTGCCGAGCAATACCGCGAGACTATGTTCCGATGCCGCGCGCAGACGTTGCACCGTCATCGCATCCGAACGCGCTGTCGCGAGCTCGGACTTCGCGCGGGCCACGTCGAGTTCGCTGATATCGCCTTCGGTGTAGCGGCGTTGCACGAGCTTCAACGCTTCCTCGCGTAGCTGCACGGTGCGCGTGAAGACATCGCTTTCCGCATCGAGCTCGCGCAGATTGAAGTAGTTCTGCGCGACGTCAGCCTGCAATGCCAACTGCACCGAACGGAACAACGCCTCGCTTTGCTGCGTGTCCGCGTTCGCGGCTTGCACCGAGTTCGACACGCGGCCGAACAGATCGACTTCATACGACACGCTCGCCTGCGCGCGCCACAGCGTTTGCGCAGGCACGTTGCCATCGGCGGGCAGGAACTGCGATGCCGGCGAGAACTTCTCGCGCGTCGGGCCGAAGCCCGCATCGAGCGTCGGGAACAAGCCCGCCCGCGCCGTCTGGTTGATCGCGCGCGCTTCCTTCACGCGCGCGGCCGCCGCCTTCAGGTTCTGGTTCGCGTCCTGCGCCTGCTTTTCCAGATCGTTGAGCGTGGCGTCGTCGAAGATCGTCCACCATTCGCCCCGCATCATCTCTTCGGACGGCTGCGCGGTCTTCCACGTACCCGCTTCCGATGCATCGAGCGTCTTTTGCGGCGTTTCCTTGTAGGCGGACGGCGCATTGACGTCGGGCTTCTCGTAGGTCGGCGCGAGCGAGCAGCCCGCGACCAGCAACAACGACGCCATCAGACTCGATAAAACATGCAGCTTATTCATCATTCACCTCACTGCGCTTCGACCGAAGCACCAATACCGCGCATCTGCGGATGCGTGCCGTGCTTGTCCGTTACGTGCTCGGTGCGCGAGAGCTTGCGCAGGATCACGTAGAACACCGGCGTCAGCATCAGGCCGAAGAGCGTCACGCCCAACATGCCGAAGAACACCGCCACGCCCATTGCATGACGCATTTCCGAACCCGCGCCCGTCGACAGCACGAGCGGCACCACACCCATGATGAACGCGATGGACGTCATCAGAATCGGGCGCAAACGCAGGCGGCTCGCTTCTATCGCGGCCTGCACGATCGTGCGTCCTTGCATCTCCAGTTCGCGTGCGAACTCGACGATCAGAATCGCGTTCTTCGCCGACAAGCCCACGAGCACCATCAAACCGATCTGCGTGAAGATGTTGTTGTCGCCATCGGTGAGCCATACGCCGACCAGCGCGGACAAAATACTCATCGGCACGATCAGAATGACCGCGAGCGGCAGCGTCAGGCTTTCATACAACGCGGCGAGCACGAGGAACACGAGCAGCACGCTGATCGGGAAGACCCACAGCGCAGCGTTGCCCGCGAGGATCTGCTGATACGTGAGATCGGTCCATTCGAACTTGATCCCGCGCGGCAGCACTTCGGCCGCGATGCGTTCCGCCGCCGCCTGCGCCTGGCCCGATGAATAGCCGGGCGCAGGACCGCCGTTGATATCGGCGGCGGTATAGCCGTTGTAGCGCACGACCATCTCCGGACCATACGTCGGCGTCACCTTCACGAGCGACGACAAGGGCACCATGTCGCCATTCGCGTTACGCGTCTTCAGCAAGCCGATGTCTTCCGGATTCGCGCGGAACGGCGCATCCGCCTGCACGCGCACCTGATACACCCGTCCGAAGCGATTGAAGTCGTTCACGTAGAGCGAGCCGAGATACACCTGCATCGTGTCGAACACGTCCGTCACCGAGACGCCCAGCTGCTTCGCCTTCACGCGATCCAGATCGACGTTCAACTGCGGCACGTTGATCTGATAGCTCGAGAACGTCGGTCCAAGCTCGGGCGTTTGCGATGCGCGCTTGATGAACGCCTGGGTCGCATCGGCGAGTGCCGCATAGCCGAGCGCGCCGCGATCTTCGAGCTGCATCTTGAAGCCGCCGAGCGTGCCGAGACCGAGCACCGGCGGCGGCGGGAACACGGCGATGAACGAGCCCTTGATGCCCGCGTACTTCTGATTCAGCGCGCCGGCAATCGCGCCTGCGGACAGCGCCTTGTCATGCACGCGCTCCTTGAAGGGCTTCAGCGTGACGAACACGATGCCCGCGCTCGACGAGTTCGTGAAGCCATTCACCGACAAGCCCGGAAATTCCACCGCGCTTTCCACGCCCGGCTGCTTCAGCGCGATATCCGACATCTGACGGATCACGCCTTCCGTGCGATCGAGCGATGCGCCGTTCGGCAACTGCGCGAAGCTGATGAGGTACTCCTTGTCCTGCGCGGGCACGAAGCCGCCCGGCACGATCTTGCCCATCAGCACCGCGCCGCCGAGCAGCACGGCATACACGACCATCATCAATGCCTTGCGGTTGATGACGCTCTTCACGCCCTTGCCGTACGCATCCGAACCGCGATGAAAGACCTTGTTGAAGCCGCGGAAGAAGCCGCCGAACACGCGGTCCATGCCTCGCGTGAGCCAGTCCTTCGGCTCGTCGTGGCCTTTCAGCAGCAGCGCGGCGAGCGCCGGCGACAGCGTCAGCGAGTTGAAGGCCGAGATCACCGTCGAGATGGCGATGGTCATCGCGAACTGCTTGTAGAACTGGCCCGTGAGACCCGACATGAACGCGAGCGGCACGAACACGGCAACGAGCGTCAATGCAATCGCGATGATCGGCCCGCTCACTTCGCGCATCGCCTGATACGTCGCTTCTCTCGCCGATAACCCCGCTTCGATGTTGCGCTCGACGTTCTCGACGACCACGATCGCATCGTCGACGACGATACCGATCGCAAGCACCATCCCGAACAATGACAACGCGTTGATCGAGAATCCGAATGCAAGCAGCAGCGAGAATGTGCCGACGATCGACACCGGCACCGCGAGCAGCGGGATGATCGACGCGCGCCACGTTTGCAGGAACACGATCACGACGAGCACCACCAGCGCGATCGCCTCAGCGAGCGTGTGAATCACGGCTTCGATACTGGAGCGCACGAACTGTGTCGGGTCATAGACGATCTCGTATTCGAGACCCGCGGGCATGTCCGCCTTCAGTTCCTTCATCGTCTTGCGGACTTCGTCGGAAATCTGCAGCGAGTTCGCGCCCGGTTGCTGATTGATTGCGATTGCAACTGCCGACTTGTTGTCGAGCAACGAACGCAGACCATATTCCGATGCAGCCAGCTCGACGCGCGCGACATCGGAGAGATGCGTGACCGCGCCATCGGGCGACGTCTTCAGCACGATGTCGCGAAACTCCGACTCGTTCTGCAAGCGGCCGCGCGCATTCACGTTCAGTTGCAGCGGCACGTTCGGCAGCGTCGGCGATCCGCCGATCACGCCCGCCGCGACCTGCACGTTCTGCTCGCGGATCGCGTTGACGACATCGGTCGCGGTCATGCCGCGCTGCGCGACCTTTTGCGGATCGAGCCACACGCGCATCGAGTAATCGCCCGAGCCCCACAGCTGCACTTCGCCCACGCCCGCGATGCGTTCGAGCCGGTCCTTCACGTTGATCAGCGCGTAATTGCGCAGATACGTCATGTCGTAACGACCGTTGGGCGAATTGAGGTGAACGACCATCGTCAGCGTCGGCGACGATTTGATCGTCGTCACGCCGAGACGCTGCACGTCCTGCGGCAGACGCGGCAATGCCTGGTTCACGCGGTTCTGCACGAGCTGCGTGTTCTTGTCCGGATCGGTGCCGAGCTTGAACGTTACGGTCGTCGTGAGATTGCCGTCGCTGTTCGCTTGCGACTGCATGTAGAGCATGTCCTCGACGCCGTTGATCTGCTCTTCGAGCGGCGAGGCCACGGTCTCCGCGATCACCTTCGGGTTTGCGCCGGGATACTGCGCATGCACGACGACCGAAGGCGGCACGACTTCCGGATATTCGGAGATCGGCAGCTTGAACATCGCGATGACGCCCGCCAGCAGCACGACCACCGATAGCACGCCCGCAAAGATCGGGCGATCGATGAAAAATTTGGATATGTTCATGACGAGTTCTGTCTGTTGCGGATGACGCGCATCACTGTGCGGATGCCGTCTTCACGGCGGGCGCTTTGTCGTCGTCATTCATCGCGACGTTGTTGGCCTTGATCACATCGTTGGGACGCACGCGCTGCAGGCCGTTGACGACGATGCGCTCGCCCGGCTGCAAACCCTTCGAGATCACGCGCAGGCCTTCATGCGTCTGACCCAGCGTGACTTCGCGATACTGCACGCGGTTGTCCTTGTCGACGACCATCACGTACTTCTTGTCCTGATCGGTGCCGATCGCTTCGTCTTCCACGAGCACGGCCGGATGCGGCGAGCCGCCGCCGACCTTCACGCGTGCATAGAGCCCGGGCACGAGCGTGCCGTCGGGATTGTTGAAGCGGGCACGCACGCGGATGGTGCCGGACGTCGTATCGAGCCGGTTATCGACGGAATCGACGACGCCTTCGCGCGAATAGCCATCTTCGTTCGCGAGACCGAGCGACACCGGCACCGTGCTGCCCGCATCGCGGCCGAGATAGCGCAGATACGTTTGTTCATCGACATCGAAGGATGCGTAGATCGGCGATACGGAAACAAGCGTCGTGAGCAAAGGCGCATTCGCCCCCGTCGACACGATGTTGCCCACAGTAAGTTCCGCGCGCGACACGCGGCCCGACACCGGCGCGACGATATGCGTGTACGCGAGATTGATCTTCGCGGCTTCGAGCGCAGCCTGCGCGGCCTTCAGGTTGGCGACGGCCTCGCGCGCAGCGTTCTGTTTCTCGTCGTAGTCGCGCTTGGCGATCGCGTTGTCGGCGAGCAGGCGTTCGGCGCGCGCCGCATCCGTCGACGTATAACCATTGCGCGCCTGCGCCGCCGCGAGCTGCGCCTGAGCGCGGTCCACTTCGGCTTCGTAAGGACGCGGATCGATCGTAAAGAGCGCATCGCCCTTCTTCACGAGCTGGCCGTCCTTGAAATGCACCGCGACGATCGTGCCGGGAACGAGCGGACGAATGTCGACGTGATCGACCGCTTCGAGCCTGCCCGAATAGCTTTGCCAGTCGGTGATGGTCTTCGACACGACCGCTGCGACGTCCACTTCCGTTGCAGTCGGGCTGTGCGCGGCGGCTTTGGCTTCGTTGATCGCCGAATCGCCGTGGCCGCGCAAGGCGGTATAACCGCCCGCGCCGGCGACGATCAGCACCGCGCCTAGCGCGGCGTAGATGCGTTTGCGAGTGAATGACATGGTGAAGGCTCCGGTTAGCGTTGAGATTGTTGTTGTGTGATGCGTGGCTGGCGTGCCGAATCTTGCGGTTATCTTTCGCGCTTACTTCGCGCGTGCGAGGCGCTTCCTGAAGAACGCGACGACATCCGCGAGCGCTTCGGGATGCGCGGCGAGCGCCTGGTGCGAGGTCTTGCAATGACGCGTGACTTCGGTCGGCACACCCGCTGCGATCAATTCGCCCGCGTATTTCTCGGCCTCGATATGCAGCAGATCGTGCTCGGCGCTCGCGATCATCGCGGGCGGCAATCCGCCGAGACGTCGCGATTCGAGCGGCGCGGCGTACGGATGCAGACGTTGCGACGGATTCGGCAGATACGCGCGATACCACTGCGCGCATTCGCATGCTTCGAAATCGGGGCACAGCACTTTGCGTTCGTCGGCGAGGCGCGTCATGCTCGGGTCGAGCAACGGCGCGAGCAGCGCTTGCGCGGACATGCGAATATCGCCGCGATCGCGCGCGATGGCCGCGACGCAGGTCGCGAGATTGCCGCCCGCGTCATGGCCCACGACGCCGATGCGCTGCGGGTCCGCGCGCTGCGAACGCGCATGCGCGACGGCCCATTGCGCGGCGCGATAGCCGTCTTCGGGCGCGGCGGGAAACGGAAACTTCGGCGCGAGCGAATAGCCGACGGACACGACCCACGCGGGTGTATCGCGCGCGATCGTCGCTGCTGCGATATCCGCGTCGTCGAGTCCGCCACGAATGAATCCGCCGCCGTGGAAGTAAAGAACGATGGGCAGGATCGTGCCGTCCGATGCGGGACGATAGCTGCGCAGCGTGATCGGCTGCGCGTGTCCCGTGATGTGCACATCTTCGATGCACAAGCGCGGACTCGACTCCAGATCCAACAGTGTTGCCATGGTTATTCTCGGTGCGAGGCCCATGCTGCAAGGCCTTCACGCATAAGTTGCGATGCTGCGAATTCTGGAGGCCGCGCCTTTTTTAATAAATGCCTATAATCCGGCAACACAATTCGGTCGCACCGAACAATCGTGGTTATCCCTCGCGATTGTTCTTCCGTCATTCTTTAGCGCGCGCTTAAATAGTTGCATCGCTAAGTAAAGAAGGTGAGAGAACATGGATCGGCTTCAGGCAATGCAGGTCTTCACTCGCGTCGTCGACACCAACAGCTTTTCCCGCGCAGCGGACACGCTCAATCTGCCGCGCGCCTCGGTCACGACGATCATCCAGAATCTGGAAGCGCATCTGAACGTGCGGCTGCTTCAGCGCACGACGCGCAGGCTCAATCTCACGCCGGACGGCGCAGCGTATTACGAGCGCTGCGTACGCATCCTCGCGGACATCGAAGAAGCGGAAGGCTCGTTTTCGAACAACGGGAAAGGCCCGCACGGCAAGTTGCGCGTGGACATGCCCGGCGCGATCGGGCGGCTCATCGTGATGCCGCAGCTATGCGATTTCCACACGCGCTATCCGGAAGTCGAACTGATGATGGGCTTCGGCGACAAGCCGGTCGATCTGATTCAGGAAGGCGTCGATTGCGTGATTCGCGTGGGCACGCTGCAGGATTCGAGTCTCGTCGCGCGCCGCATCGGCGTGTTTCAGGGCGTGACGGTGGCCGCGCCCCAATATCTGGAACGCAACGGCACGCCGAAAACCATCGACGATTTGCAGAATCACACGGCGGTGAATTATTTTTCTAGCCGCACGGGCCGCATCATGGACATGGATTTCGTCGTCGACGATGAAACCATCGAAGTGAAGATGCGCGGCATGATCGCGGTGAACGACGCCGAAGCGTATCTGAGCTGCGGCCTGAAGGGCGTCGGCATCATCCAGGTGCCGCGCTTCATGGCGCTGCCGCATCTGCGCGCGGGCGAGCTCATCGAAGTGCTGCCGCAATGGAATCCGCTGCCGATGCCTATTTCCGCGGTGTATCCGCATAACCGGCATCTGTCGCCGAAGGTGCGCGTGTTCGTCGACTGGGCCGCGGAGTTGTTCGAGCGCTGCCCGTTGCTGCAAGGTCAGAAGGATGCAGAGGAACGCTGCCTGCCGACGAGCACGCCGTCGCCGACCATCGTGCGGCATGGCACGCCGGAAGTCGCGGGCACCGAGGACATAGTTGCATAGCTAAGCATCTGCCGAGAGGCGGCCACGGAAAACAAATCATGAACAATGAGATTACCGTGCGCCGCCTCGGCGCGAATGAAGTCACGCGGTATATCGAAGCGCTGGCGGACGTGCTCATCGATTGCGTCGAAGGCGGCGCGTCGGTCAGTTTCATGTTGCCTATTTCGCGCGCGACCGCCGTCGAATTCTGGACGCGCGTCGCCAATGGCGTCGTGCGCAACGAACGCATCCTGCTCGTTGCAGAGAGCGCGGACGGGCATGTGCTCGGCACGGTGCAGGTCGTCATCGATCAGCCGGAAAATCAGCCGCATCGCGCCGATATCGCGAAGATGCTCGTCGCGCGCCGCGCGCGACGCCGTGGCATTGCACAGCATCTGATGAGCGCCGCCGACGATGCCGCGCGTGCAGCCGGCAAGTCCGTTCTCGTGCTCGATACCGTCACCGGCGGCGATGCAGAACGTCTCTACCAACGCGCCGGATGGCAGCGTGTCGGCGTCGTGCCGAACTACGCCTTGATGCCCGACGGCACGCTCTGCGGGACTACGTTCTTCCATAAGCAGCTTGCCTAGCGCGCCTGCAAACGCCCACGCATCAAGCCTCTGCGCGATTATTCGCCGAAATCGATAAATCTATTCGCTGATACGGCATTTATCCGCCGGTGTCGCGCGGCTACATTCAATCCCAACGCAGCACGCTCAACGCCGAATGCAATCCGCATTTGCCCGCACGCTGCATCGGAATGAAAGGAGTCGCAAGCATGAAACAACTCATCACGGGGTTTTCTCTCGCAGCCATCTCCGCCGTCGTCACGACGACCGCTTTCGCGGAGAGCGGCCAGGGCATCGGCCACGCAGGCACGTATCAGGTTCAGACGCAAACTCAGGCCAATGCGAGCGATACGCCCAAGACACGAGCGCAAGTGCGTGCCGAACTCGCGGCCGCGTACTCGAACGGCTCGTTGCCGGCATTGAATCGCAACACGTATCCGGATCGCAGCATGTGGGGCGATGCCATCGCCGCGCAAAGCGATCAACGCGCACGCGATGCGGCGCAAGCGGAAGCGCGCAATCGCGGGATCGTCGAATACGCCAATGGCTCGGCGACGCAAGGCAACGTGATCGCGCGTTGATTGCGCGATCGGCAAAAGAATCAAGAGGTCATCATGTTCGAAAACACGTCGCTCGATCAGTTCTCGCTTCTCGACGAACTGCCAACGCTCACGCCGGTGTGGCATCCGTTCACGCAGCACAGCGCGCATGAACCGGGCGTTGCACAAGATACGAAGCAGGACAGCACTGAACGCTCGCATTGAGCGTGACAGGAAGGCGCGGACGAATGCCCGCGCCTTTTTTTCAACTCAACCGCACGCGCCGATTTCGCCGCATGCCGTGCAGAAGTCGCAGCCGTCCTTGCGGATCACTGCATTGGCGCCGCAGGTCGCGCATTTACGGCCGTGCATCAGGGGCAGGCTATGTGGATCGATTTCGCCTTGCGCGGCACCTTCGGATATGTCATCGCGTTCATCGGCTACAGCTACCGGATGCGGCGCGCGATCGGCGCCCTTGCGCGCAAGCACGCGCGACGGTACCTGGTTGCCTTCTGCATCGAGAAAACCGCGTCGATGAAGAATCTGCTGGATCGCATACGCTAGCGCGGCCACTTCCGAATCGTGCCAGCGCGGACTGCGATGTCCGTCGAGCCTTTCGACATCGCCGAGACGCACTTGTCCGCGATCCCACGACACTTTACGCATGTCCTGAAGCGTGCGCGCCGCGAAGCCGCCGCGCGCGGCCAGCGAGATCGAACGCATCGTCGCCGTGATCCATTGCTGTGATTCGTCGCGCTGCCCCGTGGGAATGAAGAACTCGATGGGCCGTTCGATCGTCACGTCCTCGCCGCCGATGCGCCCCGTCACTTCGATGAACGACACCGCCAGATAGAGCGACTTCTTGCCCGCCTGCGTCAGATACTCGACCTTCTCGATGATCGCAGGCAGCTCTCCTTTGGGCCGATGATCGATCGCGATGCGCAACGGATCGAGATCGAGCTCGGGGTCCGGCGAATCGCTCGGCGTTTCGGCAGGCGCGACGGACAGCACCGCGCCCAGCGTCTCGTTGGGCCGATACGTTGCAAGCCCTTTCAAGCCGCGCCGCCACGCTTCGAAATAGAGATCCTGAAACTTGTCGAACGGATAATCGGCGGGCACATTGACGGTCTTCGAGATCGACGTATCGACGAAAGGCTGCACCGCCGCCATCATTTCCATGTGATCGTGCGCGGACATGTCCAGCGCGCTCACGAAGTAGTCGGGCAACGCATTCACATCGCCGCCCATCTCGCGATACAGCCGGTATGCGTGATCTTCGACAGCGAAGGTCTGACGCGAACCGTCGGCCATGCGCTTCGTGCGCTGATACGTCCACGAGAACGCGGGCTCGATGCCATTCGATGCGTTGTCCGCGAACGCGAGGCTCACGGTGCCTGTCGGCGCGATCGAAAGCAGATGGCTGTTGCGAATGCCGTGCTCGCGAATCGCACGCTTGATGTCGTCCGGCAAGCGCGAGGCGAACGTGCCCTCTTGCAGATAATGCTTCGCATCGAAAAGCGGAAACTTGCCGCGCTCCTTCGCGAGCTCGACGGATGCGCGATATGCTTCGTCGCGCATCGTGCGTGCGACGCGCGTAGCGAAATCGCGGCCTTCCTGCGCGTCATAGCGCAAACCGAGCATCACGAGCGTATCGCCGAGGCCCGTAAAGCCCACGCCGATGCGCCGCTTCGCCGCCGCTTCGCGCGCCTGTTCTTCGAGCGGCCAGAGCGTGACGTCGAGCACGTCGTCGAGAAAACGCACTTGGGTGCGCGTCGTGCGCGCGAGGCCGTCCCAGTCGAACGACGGCGCGCCGCCACGGATCTGCGCAAACGGATCGTGCACGAAGCGCGTGAGATTGAGCGGGCCGAGATTGCAGCAACCGTATGCGGGCAGCGGCTGCTCGCCGCATGGATTGGTCGCGCGGATCGACTCGATCGCGCGCAGGTTGTTGTCATCGTTCATGCGCGACATGAACACGACGCCCGGCTCCGCGACATCGTAGGTCGAGCGCATGATCGTGTTCCACACTTCGCGCGCCTGCACTTCGCGATAGACCCACAAGCCATCATCGCGCTGATGCATGTCCGCGGCTGCGCGTTGCGCGGGCGATGGCTCGGCCTTGTGCACGAGCTGCCACGACGCGTCGTCGGCGACGGCCTGCATGAACTCGTCCGTCACCGCGATCGATACGTTGAAATTGTTCCAGCGCCCTTTCGTGTGCTTCGCCGCGATGAATTCGAGCAGATCGGGATGCGTGCAGTCGAGAATGCCCATTTGCGCACCGCGCCGCGCGCCGGCGCTTTCGACCGTGCGGCACGATGCATCGAATACATCCATGTAGCTGCATGGGCCTGACGCCGCCGATCCGGTTGAATGCACACGCGCGCCTCGCGGACGTATGGCGGAAAAGTTATAGCCGACGCCGCCGCCGCGACGCATCGTCTCGGCCGCTTGCAACAGCGCGACGTAGATGCCCGGCAAGCCGTTGCTATCGACGCCCTGTATCGCATCGCCGACCGGCTGCACGAAACAGTTGATGAGGGTCGCATCGATGCCCGCGCCCGCCGCGCTCATGATGCGCCCCGCGCCTAGCGCGCCGCGCTTGAAGTTATCGACGAACTCCGCTTCGATCTTCGCGCGCGTTTCTTCAAGCTCGGCCCGCGCGACACCGCGCGCCACGCGGCGATAAATATCGTCGACGCGAGTCTCGTCGCCCTTGGCGTATTTTTCGAGCATCACGTCGATGGAAAACTGCTGCGGTGCGATAGCGGTGCTGGGATTGTCTTCGGCCATGTCGGTTCCTTGAATCACTGAGGCGGCAGGCGTCGGGGTCGGAAACCCGCTATGCGCCGACGCGTTCCGCCGCAAAGGCAATGCCCGACGATAGCGCGATTTCTCCCCGCTCGCCATCGAGCCGTTAAACTCGCTTGATCGAAACCAGAACAATCAGCCGACCATTCGCATGAACTCGCGCATGAACTCGCGTCATCCGCCGCTCTTCGGCATCTCGGGCCGCTCGGGCCAAGGCAAGACCACGTTGATCGAAGCGCTTCTGCCGTGGCTGCGCGCACGCGGCGTCACCGTCAACGTCATCAAGCACAGTCATCATTCGATCGAGCTCGAACCGCCCGGCAAGGACAGCGCGCGCTTTCGTCGCGCGGGCGCGGGAGAAGTGTTGATCGCATCGCCGTACCGCTATGCGATCGTGCGCGAGTTGAATGGCGACGCAGAGCCGCCGCTGAGCGAACTGGCCGCGCGACTCAGTGACGCGGACCTCGTGATCGTCGAAGGATTCGCGCGCGAAACAATGCCGCGCCTCGAAGTCGTGCGGCCCTCGGCGGGCCGCGATCCGCTTTACAAGAGCGATGTGAAGATAGTTGCAATCGCAACCGATGATGCCGCCGCCCTCGATTCAAACTTGCCGAAGCTCGATCTGAACGACATCGCGAGCATCGGCGCGTTCATTTGCGAGCGCATGGGCATCGCGCTGAACGACTAGTTCGCGGCGAGGCCCTGACGCGCCACGGCGAGCGCTTCTTTCAACACTTCGTTATCGCCGATGTGATTCGCGAGCAGCAACACGAGCTTCGCGTTGAGCATGTGGCTGGCTTCGTCGGAGAGGCCGTTGTGCGTGTCGATGAGGCGCTCGTAGAACGCATCGTGATCGGCGATATTCAGTTCGAGATTGAGCTTCATACGATTCATCATCCGTTGCAGGTTGCACGCTTGACCGCAGCCGTCACCGATGCGGCATCGAAGGCACGCCAGCGCGCGCATACGTGCTGATCGGGACGCAGCAGATAGAACGTGCCGGGACGCGCGTCGAAGCGATGCGCGACCATGCCTTCCACATCTTCCACGACCGTCACGCCGGGCACGGTACACATCATGCCTCGCGGCACGACGACGAGCGCATGAACCGGAAGCCGCCCGTTCGACAAAGCAGCCAGGCTTTGCGCGCAGACTTCCGGGCCGTGTCCGAGCCCGCAGAAATAGATGCCCGTGAATGCGCTGCCGTGCGTCTGCGGCAACAGCCATGCGTCGCGGTCATCGACGCGCACGGGCGCATCGACGCACGGCGCGCCGGGAATCATCGCGCAATTGAAGGCGTCGCCTTCCTTGTCGGGCGTATTGAGTGTCGAGTCGCGCAGCACCGCGGGCACCGAGAGCCGTCCACTGTTCGCCATGCGTCTTGCGAACGCGCAGTCCCTCGCGAGATTGAGCGTCGCATCGCGAAAGAGCCTCGAAACGGCGCTCTTCGGCGTGATGAAGTCGGTGGCGCGCGTCGAGTTGAGGATGTTTTCGTCGGCGGCGTATTCGCGCTCGGATGCGTAGGTGTCGAGCAGCGTATGCGGCGCATCGCCGTTCACGACCAGCTTCAGTTTCCAAGCGAGATTGTCCGCATCCTGCACGCCGCTGTTCGCGCCGCGCGCACCGAACGGCGACACGCCATGCGCGGAATCGCCCGCGAAGATGATGCGTCCGTGCCTGAAGTCGTCCATACGCAAACAGGAGAACGTGTAGACGCTCACCCATTCGAGTTCGAATTCGGCGTCTTCGCCAAGCAACGCCTTCACGCGCGGAATCACACGCTCGGGCTCTTTTTCCGCGACCGGGTCCGCGTCCCAGCCGAGCTGAAAATCGATGCGCCATACATTGTCCGGCTGACGATGCAGCAGCACCGACTGATTGCGATGGAACGGCGGATCGAACCAGAACCAGCGTTCGGTCGGGAACGGCGCCTTCATCTTCACGTCGGCGATCAGGAAGCGGTCCTTGAACGTGCGGCCGTGGCTGTCCAGACCGAGAAGCTTGCGCATCGCGCTGCGAGAACCATCGGCGGCCACCACGTAGCGCGCCTTGAGCGGATACGCGCCATCCGGCGTTTCGACTTGCAGTTCGACGTGATCCTCGTGCTGCGTCACGCCGGTCACGTTGCTCTTCCAGCGCAGTTGCAATGGCTCCAGTTGCATCGCGCGTTCGGCGAGAAAGCCTTCGACGTAGTACTGCTGCAGGTTGATGAACGCGGGTCGCGAATGGCCGGTTTCCGGCAGAAGATTGAACGTGTAGACAAGCTCATCCTGCAGAAATACCTTGCCGACATTCCAGCTCACGCCCTTCTCGATCATCCTGTCGCCGCAGCCCAGACGATCGAAGATTTCCAGCGTGCGCTTGGCGAAGCAGATCGCGCGCGAGCCGCTCGACACGGTGTCGTCGTTATCGAGCAGCACGGTACGCACGCCCTGCTGCGCGAGATCGATGGCCGTGGCCAGTCCGACCGGACCTGCGCCGACTATCGCAACGGGATAAGGCGACGACGCGGGCGCATCGTGATCGGGCGCGCGTTCATATTCGAAGCGCAGAGAGGCGTAGTTCACGGACATTCGGTCGTCTCCATCGTCGAGTCGCTTTCGTCTGACAGGACTCGGTCGGCTCGGGCGCGAATCACTTCGCTTTCGGTTAGTTGTTCATCATTGTACAAGCCGTTTTACACTGTTGAATTTAGGTTTACCCGAATGCCACGGACGAGCGCTTGCATCCGCTTACGGTTTCTTCAAGGTATGCCCGTTCACGGGAATGCGGCGTGCAAACGCAGCAAAGCCCATATGGACTTCAGAGGATGAAAAGTGAATGCCGGGGCACTGGCGCCCCGTTTGATCGCGCGACTTCGATCAGACTGCGACGAAGCCGAGCATCTTCGATACGCGCTGCGCGCACGCGTGCAGCGCCGTCGCGATGTCGCCGTTCCACGCGCCGTCGAACGATCCGCTCGGGCCGATCGCCGTGATCGCGAGCACGATATTGCGCGTGTGATCGAAGACCGGCGCGCTCATCGCGCTGATGCCCGCGACGGGCTCGTCGATCGCCCGCGCGATGCCGTGCTCGCGCACTTCGGCGAGCATCGCGTCGGTTTGCGCACGCGTGTAGTCGCGCCGTTGCGCGCCGACCTGCAACGCGCCCGCACGCTCGATGGCGACGAGCGCATCGACGGTCATCGGCGGCAGATAAGCCGCGAATGCGCGGCCCGTCGCCGTCTGCAGCAACGACATCACCGTGCCCGTACGCATCGTGACGTGGATGGGCACGCTCGCCTGCTGGATGTGAACGATGGTCGGTCCATAGCTGCCCGCAGTCGCGAGCGCGACGGTATGCTCGATGCGGGGCGTCACGTTCGCTACTTCCGCAATCGCGAGGCGCACCGGATCGACGCGCTGCAGACTGATCAGACCCATTTGCAGCGCGAACGGCCCGAGTTCATAGCGGCCCGTCGCGGGATCCTGCTGAATCAGGCCGAGATTGCCGTAAGACACGAGATAAGGATGCGCCTTCGCCGACGGCATGCCGGCTTTCTTCGCGAGATCGCCGAGCAGCATCGGGCCGCCGTGGTCCACGAGCGCGCGCAAAAGCGCTCCGCCTACTTCGATCGATTGAATCCCGCGGCGCACTGCGCTCATGCCTGACCTTGTGTTGTTGTCCACGATGCGCGCGATGATAACCGCACTCACGTGCGTACCGTCATACTTCGGGGTTCAGGCGCTGTATCAATTCGCGATGTTGCGGATAGCGCGCCTCCAGCGTGCCCGGCACGGCCAGTTCGAACTCGCTGAACTCGAAACCCGGCGCCACCGTGCAGCCGACGAGCGATACGCCTTCTCTATCGTGACATTCCGCCGCGAACCAGTCGCCCGCTTCGACGACGGTCTGAAACACGGCATCGGCACGATCGAGCGCATTGCCGAGCCGATGCGTGACTAGCGTTCCGTTCGCTTTGAGCACATGCACGTCGATCGGATCGCCTGCGTAGAAGTGCCAGACTTCATCGGAGCGAATGCGATGCCATGCCGAATGCGCGCCATCGCAAAGCAAAAAGTAGATCGCGGTGGACGCCGAACGCGTTTCGCGTTCGTTCTCGCGCACGACGTTGCCGCTCGCGCGATACGTCTCGCGAAAGAAGCCGCCTTCGGGATGCGGCTCGAGCTTCAGACGCCGAATGATTTCGCTGCTGTCGATGCGTTCGCGTTGCATGTCGTTCCTTTGGCAGAGCGGTTGCGGTTCGCGTATTCTGCATCGGATTGCTCGTATCGCCATGCTCTTCAACTCATCGACCAACACCATGACTCTTTCTTCTTCCTTGCTCAACGCTTTCGCGCCGACCGGCACGCTGCGCGCGTCGATCAATCTCGGCAATCCGATCCTCGCGCATCGCACCGACAGCGGCGAGCCGGGCGGCGTATCGGTGGACATCGCGCGCGAGCTGGCGTCGCGGCTCGGCGTGCCTGTCGCCTTCACGTCGTTCGACCGGGCCGCCGAATCGGTCGAAGCCGTCACGAACGAAAGCGCGGACGTCGGCTTCTTCGCGATCGATCCGCTGCGCGGTGCGGGCATCGCGTTCACCGCGCCGTACGTGCTGATCGAAGGCTGTTATCTCGTGCGCGAGGCATCGCCGCTCACGCGCAATGAAGATGTGGATCGCGAAGGCAATCGCATCATGGTCGGCAAGGGCAGCGCGTATGACCTCTTTCTCACGCGCGAGATCAGGCATGCGCAGATCGTACGCACGGCGTCGTCGCAGGCCGTCGTCGAAGCCTTCCTGCGTGACGGCCTCGAAGTCGCCGCGGGCGTGAAGCAGCAACTCGAAGCCGACGCGTCACGCACGCCCGGACTGCGCCTGCTCGACGGACGCTTCATGGTGATCCAGCAGGCGATGGGCTTGCCGAAGCGCCGCGGCGACGAAGCCGCGCTTTATCTGCGCGACTTCGTGGAGGATTTGAAGCGCTCGGGCTTCGTCGCCGCTGCGCTTGCACGGCACGGTATCAAGGGGGCATCGGTTGCCCCGGCAGCGTAATCGCTCACGCGTCGATGAACGCCGGCGTCACGCTCGCCATCACCGACTGGATCGACGCGACGTTCGAGCGCGACGTCGCGGGCGGGCTTGCCGCGTTCAATCGCGCGCAACTCGGGCCGAGCCATCAACGCGATCTGGCGGTGTCGCTCTATCGCGATGACGACTTTCTGGGCGGGCTCGCAGGCTACACGGCGTGGGACTGGCTCTTCGTGAAATGGCTGTGGATACGCGAGGACGCGCGCGGCGCCGGACTCGGCGCACGCGCGCTCGAAGCCGCCGAAAGCGAAGCGAAAAAACGAGGATGCCGCGCCGCGTGGCTCGATACGGTCAACCCCGCAGCGCGCGCCCTCTACGCGCGCTGTGGTTACGAGCTTTTCGGCGAACTCGCGGATTTTCATGCGGGTCAGCCGCGCTACTTCATGCAAAAGCGCTTCTAGTCATTTGGCGTTTTGCATTTCGCATGCATGAGACCAAAGCGCATTTTGAATTAAGCATGCGATTTCAGCCGTTCCGCGACACGCGCCGTGATCGCACTGCGCGCGGCCAGCGACGGCGCGCAACGCTCGCGCACATCGTTCGCGACCGCGGCGGGCGCGCGCGCCGGATCGCCCGAGTCGAACGGCGGCGCCGGCGCGTATTCCATCTGCAATTGAATCGCCTGCGCTTCGTGCTCGCCGACGAGTTCGGCCGCGAGCGTCAGCGCGAAATCGATGCCCGCCGTGATGCCGCCGCCCGTAAACAGGTTGCCGTCGCGCACCACGCGCTCGTGCACCGGAATCGCGCCCAAATCCCGGAGCAGATCGTGGTACGCCCAGTGCGTCGTCGCACGCTTGCCGCGCAAAAGCCCCGCCGCGCCGAGCACGAGCGAGCCGGTGCAAACCGAGGTCACGTAGCGCGCGCCCGCCGCCTGTTCGCGGAGAAAGGCGAGCGTTTCCTCGTCTTCCATCAGATCGCCGACGCCTGAACCGCCCGGCACGCACAGCACATCGAGCACGGGGCAATCCGCGTAGGTCACGTCGGGCGTCAGAATCATGCCGGCGCTCGACCGGACGGGCTCGCGCGTCTTCCAGACGAGATGCACCTTCGTGTCGGCCATGTGCGCGAACACGTCGTAGGGGCCGGTCATGTCGAGTTGCTGCACGCGAGGAAACAGCAACAGGCCGATATGTAGCGTCATCGTTTTCTCCTTGATCGAGCGTGTTTTTCGTGTGGACGAACCGATGCTACGCCGCTACGCTATGGCGAACTCGACACATAACCCACGTTTTACGCCAACTTGTCTTTCGTGGAAAACGCCATGCGAACCATCGACGTGCTCGCCTTCCCCAACGTGCAGTTGCTCGACGTCGCGGGCCCGTTGCAGGTGTTCGCGTCCGCCAACGACCTGGCGGTCGCGGCGGGCTTGCAGCGGCCGTATCAGCCGCGCGTGGTTGCGCGGGGCGGCACGGTGAACGCGTCGGCGGGACTGGGGCTCGTCGGCGAGGCATTGCCCGATGCGAGCGAAGCGTGCGACACGCTGATCGTCGCGGGCGGCTGGGGCGTGCACGAAGCGGTGCACGACCGTGAACTGGTCGATTGGGTGCGCGCGCGTTCGGCGCACGCGCGGCGCACGGCGTCCGTTTGCACGGGCGCGTTTCTGCTTGCCGCCGCCGGCCTTCTCGACGAACGCCGCGCCGTGACGCACTGGACGCGCTGCGGGGAACTCGCCACGCGCTTCCCGGCGATCCACGTCGAGCCCGATCCGATCTTCATCCGCGACGGCGACGTATGGACATCCGCGGGCGTCACGGCGGGCATCGACCTGTCGCTTGCGCTCGTCGAAGACGATCTCGGCCGCGCGCTCGCGCTCGACGTCGCGCGCCATCTCGTCGTGTTCCTCAAGCGCCCCGGCGGGCAGGCGCAGTTCAGCGCGGCGCTGTCGTTGCAGAAGTCGGGCGAACGTTTCGGCGAGCTGCATGCGTGGATCGCTGAAAATCTCGCGGCGGATCTTTCGGTCGGCGTGCTTGCCGCGCGTGTCGGCATGAGCGAGCGCAGCTTCGTGCGCCATTACCGCGCGCAAACCGGCATGACGCCCGCGCGCTCGGTCGAACGCATGCGCCTCGAAGCCGCGCGCCGCCTGCTCGGCGATACGGCGCTTCCCGTAAAGCGCATCGCCGCGCGCTGCGGATTCGGCACCGAGGAAACGATGCGGCGCGGTTTTCTGCGTTCGCTGGGCGTGTCGCCGCAGGCGTATCGCGAGAGATTTACCGGGCACGATCGCGTCCAAACCGCGCATCCGGCATGAATGCCCGTATGCATTCCGGTACGAGCGGCTTTTTTTGAACCGCATGCTCAAGGCTGTATGCTCCGTGCCGTTACCCATATAGAGCCTTTGCTTGTTACGCGCGCCCGGAGCAGCGTGCGAGCGCAGTCGCTGAACGAGACCCGCCCGACGTGGCGGCAATATGGCCTGGAGCGCCGATGAGTGTGTTTCCCGCGTACGACGCGCAGGTTGCCCGCGCAACCGCGGTCGAGCCTGCAACCGTGGCGGCGACCGATGAAAAGATTTTCGCGAGCGTGGCGTCATCGATCGACGCATTGCTGCGCGAGGCCGCCGCGATGGGCTGCCCGCAGCAATGGGCGTGGTATCGCGCGGGCGAGCAGTTGCATCTCGAGCGGCGCGGCGATGCAGCGCTTCCCGATGCGCAGGAATGGCCGCATGGCATCGCCGAGGAACGCCTGACGGAGGTGTGCATCGATAACGGCTGGCACTGCTGGCCGACCGGACGCGGCGAGAGCGTGCTCGGCTGGCTGCTCGCGCCGGTCACGCATCGCGACGACGCGCATCTCGCCGAACTCGCGCGCACGCTCGGCGAGCGCGTGCAGGCCGATGCCCTCGCACGCGCGCAACTCACGCAGCGCGTGCTTTATGAAATCGCCTATCTGGCGAGTTCCGTGCCCGAGCGCGCCGATTTTCTGCGCGGCGTGCATGAACGGCTCGGCACGCTCATCGACGCGGAGAACTTCTATCTCGCACTCTACGATCGCAAGACGGGCAAGATCACGTATCCGTATTATGTCGACGTCATCGATACCGACGTCGTCGCGGCCGAAAACTACGACATCCTGAATCCGGAACGTCTTTCGATGACGGGTCGCGTGCTCACGAGCGCGCAGCCACTTTTCATCACCGCCGCGGATATTTGCGCGGCGGAGCGCGCGGGCCATTTCTATTGCATCGGCGACCGCCCCGAGTTCTGGATGGGCGCGCCGCTCAAGAATGCGAGCGACGAAGTATTCGGCATGCTCGCGATGCAGGTCTATGACGTATCGCGCATTTATACCGTCGAGGACCGCGCGCTCTTTCTGGTCGTCGCACGACATGTGGCGATGGCGCTCGACCGCATCCTGCATCGCGCCGATCTCGAAGAGCAGGTCGCGCACCGCACGTCCGAACTGTCGAAGCTCAACGCGGCGCTGCGTCACGGCATCGCCGAGCGCGAACGATCCGAGCATCTGCAAGCTGCGCTCTACCAGATCGCAGAATTGTCGAGCCGTCCCGGCGACATGATGGAGTTCTTGCGCAGCCTGCATGGGATCGTCGGCGAATTGCTTTACGCGCGCAATTTTTATATCGCACTCATCGAACCGGAAACGGACGAAGTGTCGTTCCCGTATTACGTCGATGAAATCGTGCAGGAGCGCCCCGCGCCGCGACGCGGACAACGCGGCCTCACCGAATATGTGATCCGCGAGCGGCGCGCGCGGCTGATCGATCATGCGGAGGCGCTGCGTCTCATCGAAGAAGGCGCGTTCGAGATCGAGCATAGCGAAGTGCGTCTGCGATCGTGGCTCGGCATTCCGCTCTTCGATGGCGATGTCGTGCGCGGCGTGCTCGCCGTGCAAAGCTATTCGCCGCTCGTGCGCTATTCGCTGCGCGATCAGGAACTGCTCACCTTCGTGTCGCGGCATATCGATACGGCGCTTTCGCGTCGGCGCGATGCCGAAGCGCTGCATGCCGCGAACCTCGAACTTGAAGCGCGGGTCCAGGCGCGCACGCGCGAACTCGACGATGTCAACGCACGCCTGCTTTATGAGAACTCGCACGATTCATTGACGGGCTTGCCGAATCGAAGCCATCTGATGCACAAGCTGCGCTGCGCATGGCAGGACTATCAGACGCGCGGCGACCAACTCTCGGTGATGTTCATCGACCTCGACCGATTCAAGGTCGTGAACGACAGCCTCGGCCATCACTTCGGCGACATGCTGCTGGTTCAGGCCGCGGCGCGCTTGCGCGATTGCCTGCGTTCGACGGATCTGCTCGCGCGCCTCGGCGGGGACGAATTCGCCGTGCTCTCCCCGGATGCACACGTTCGCGATGCGGTATCGATCGCCAAGCGTATTCTGGCCGCGTTCGATCTGCCCTTTCACATCGAAGAGCATGTCGTGTTTTCGTCGTGCAGCATTGGCATCGTGAGCGCGGACAGCCAGTTCCATACCGAGCCCGCCGACCTGTTGCGCGACGCCGATACCGCGATGTATCGCGTGAAAAATGCGGGACGCGACAGCTTCGTCGTGTTCAATCAGGAACTGCGACGTCAGGTGTCGGACCAGGTGGAACGTGAGGGCGCATTGCGCAATGCGATCAAGCGCGATGACGAACTGCTGCCTTATTTCCAGCCTATCGTCGACGTAAAGAGCGGTGAGATCGTCGCGCTCGAAGCGTTGATCCGCTGGCATCAACCCGATGGCCATATCGTCGGGCCGGGTGAATTTCTTCCTTCGGTCGAAGGCTTGAGGCTCATCGGCAGACTCGATCTATACATGCTCGAACGCGTTGCCGCGATTCTCTCGAATGCGCGCTTCGCGCACTGGCCGCCGGTGCATGTGAACTGCTCCAGCTATAGCATGACGCGCCCCGAATTCGCCGATGACGTTCTGGCGCTATTGCGTCGCTATCGCGTCTCGCCGTCGCGCGTGTGCCTCGAGCTTACCGAAGGCGCGCTCGTAGCCGAGCCCGATCTCGCGCGGCGCACCATGCAGCGACTGGCCGACAACGGCATGTCTGTCGTGCTCGACGATTTCGGCGCGGGTTTTTCGTCGCTCAGTTATGTGCATCAATACCAGTTCACCGGCCTCAAGATCGACAAGTCGTTCATTCTCGAACTGACCGAAAGCCCGCGCAGCCGTGCGATCGTGCGCGCGATCGTGCGCATGGCGGAATCGCTCGATCTGACGCTCGTCGCGGAAGGCGTCGAAGATGCGGCGACGCTCGCCGTGTTGCGCGACATGGGCGCGGCGCAGGCGCAGGGCTATTTCTTCGACAAGCCGCTGCCGCTCGACGCGCTCACACGCACCGCGCTCGCTCCGCGCGCGACGACGGCAAGCGCGGCACTGTAGCCGCGTGCATCAAGGCATGCCGCCCAGCGACGGTGAAATGATGCTGCCCGGCTCGCCCTTCGGCGCACCGCTCTCATCGGCCACGGCGCGTGTCGACACCGGCGCGTGGTTCTTCGCGCAGGTCTCGACCGAGTCGCTGCCGAGGCATTGCTGAAAGCCATCGGCAGTTGCCTTGGTGTCGAAGCTATAGATGATCTCGCCGACCTTGACTTCGGTGTCGGAGATGCGGTCTGCTGCAATAGCCATGTTATGTCTCGCCTCGATTTCGGTTGGAACGTATCGACAATTCAGCATCAACCGATCCCGGTGACGGGTACGCGCGTTGCTGAATCGTCAGGGTTATCGTCGAATCGAAAAGGAGGCGGAAATGGCACAGCATCCCGCGCATTCGCAGAATCACCGGCATCCGGATGAGCCGCGCCCGGAAGAAATCGCGCGCGTGCTGAAGGGCGCCGACTATCCGATGGGCAAGGAAAAACTTCTGACGCTCGCGAAAAGCAATGGCGCGGACGGCGAGGTCTTGGCCGTGCTCAACAAAATGACCGATCGCAATTTCGACAGCGAAGATGCGGTGCTGCGCGAAGCCACGCGCGTCGAGTAACAGCGACATAACTTTCGCTTATTCCGCAATGCGGCATTCAATCCTGCCGCCCCACGCTTTCGATCTTTCCGCAAGGCACGTATTTGACGAGGAAAATGTAATGGCCGAAAAACCCGCAGCTCCCGATACGCACGACAAGCCGCGTGCGCCCGGAGGCAATAATCTGAGCAATATCGACCCTGCTGAAGCAGACCGGGTAATCCCTCGGCCGGGAGAGGCAATGGAACCCGACCCGGTCCATGATCCTGACAAGATCGGCACGACACCTGACGATTCGGGCAATCGCCCGAGACCGCTATAAAAAATTTAAATGAACGCCGGTGCAATTTCCAATCGTGTCATACCTGTTCTCGCGCTAGCATCTAAAGTGCGTCGAGTTGGGATGCGCGGCTTTGCACGGCGCCTGCAGCAGAAGAACCGCGCAATGGCCCGGCATCCGTCTGGCCAATCATTGCACAAGGAGGCTCTATGAAGTGGGAAACCCCGAGTTTCACGGATATGCGCTTCGGCTTTGAAATCACGATGTATATCGCGACGCGCTAATCGGAAATGACAAAACGGCCACCTGAGTGGCCGTTTTGTTTTATGGGCGCGTCGAATCGATGCGTCAATCTTTGCCCGGCGTCCTGGATTGTTCGTTCGCGGGATCGGGAAGATCTGCGTTCTGTGCGTCAAGCCCGCCCTTTCCTGCAATTTCCGGCTCATTGCCCGATCCATAAGGCACTTCCGCCGTCTGATGCGGATGCTGATCGAGCCGACGGTTCTCCGGTTCGATCTCCGCTGCATTCGGGTGAGGCGCGGAATGCGGTTGCTGATGGCGTTTCTCTTCGCTCTCGCTCATCGTGAATCTCCTTTCGATGGGGCACCGAAGATTACTCAGCAACGCACGTTCCTTCAAAAAGGGCCCGCAATGCTTCGCGAGCCTCTGCCAACACAACTACCCATACCGCTACTCAAGAGAATCAGATCGCTTGCGTAGCGAGTGCCGAGCCGATAACTTCGTTCGCCACCGCATCCACGGCCTGCTTCACGATGCCGACGATTTCGTCCGCTTCTTCACGCGTCGTGACGAGCGGCGGCGCGAAGCCGAGGATATCGCCATGCGGCATGGCGCGCGCGATCACGCCGCGTTCGAGTGCTGCCGCCGATACCTTCGGGCCGACCTTCAGCGCGGCGTCGAACGGCGTGCGCGCGTCCTTGTCGGCCATGAATTCGAGCGCCGCGAGCATGCCTGCCCCGCGCACTTCGCCGACGAGCGGATCCGAATCGAAAGCCGTGTGCAATTGCTGCTGGAAATACGCGCCGACATCGGCGGCATTCTGCGTCAGGTTTTCGCGCTCGAGAATATCGAGGTTCGCGATAGCAGCAGCCGCGCAAATGGGATGCCCCGAATACGTCCAGCCGTGTCCCATCGGACCATGTTCCCGCGAGCCCTTCTCGATCACGTCCCACACCTTCTCGCCGACGATCACGCCCGACAGCGGCGCATAGGCGCTCGTCAGGCCCTTCGCGACCGTGATGAGATCGGGCTTGATGCCGAAGTGCTGCGCGCCCATTTTCGAGCCGAGACGGCCGAAGCCGCACACGACTTCATCGGAGATCAAAAGAATGTCGTGCTTCCGCAGAACATCCTGGATAGCTTCCCAATAACCTTGCGGCGGCGCGATGATACCGCCCGTGCCCATGACCGGTTCGGCGATGAATGCAGCGATCGTATCCGCGCCTTCTTTCGCAATCAGCTTTTCGAGTTCATCGACGCAATACGCGGTGAATTGCGCTTCGCTCATGCCGGCGGGCGCCTTGCGATACCAGTGCGGACAAACCGTGTGCTTTACGCGGTCGATCGGCAGATCGAAGTTCTGATGAAAGCTCGGCAGACCCGTGAGACTGCCCGTCACGATGCCCGATCCGTGATAACCGCGCTCGCGCGAGATGATCTTCTTCTTGTTCGGACGGCCGAGAACATTGTTGTAATACCAGACGATCTTGATCTGCGTTTCGTTCGCATCCGATCCCGACATGCCGTAATACACCTTTTTCATGCCCTCGGGCGACCAGTCGATGATGCGCGACGACAGCTCGATGATCGTATCGGTCGAGTGACCGACATACGTGTGGTAATACGCGAGCTTCTTCGCCTGCTCATAGATTGCGTCGGCTACTTCGGTGCGGCCATAGCCGATGTTCACGCAATAGAGGCCCGCGAATGCGTCGATATAACTTTTACCTTGATGATCCTGAATGCGGATGCCCTTCGCGCCCGTGACGATCTTGCCGGGCAGCGCGCCGCTCGCGTGATCGTGTGCATGCGTGGACGGATGCATGAAGTGCGCGCGGTCTTCGGCGAACAGTTGCTCGAGCGATTGATTCTGCTGGGTCATGTGCTTCTCCTTGATATGCGGTACTGCGTGTCTCTGAGGATAGGTCTTCAGGCCGCGCTCGTGAGCGGCAGGCCGAGATTGCCGAGGCAAAAGTATTTCGTTTCGACGAAGGGCTCGAAGCCTTCCGCGCCGCCTTCGCGTCCGAGGCCCGATGCCTTCATGCCGCCGAACGGAATCGGCGCGCCGGTGAACTTCACGCCGTTGACCGACACCATCGCGAAATCGAGTCGGCGCACGAGCTGGAAGATCGTGTCGATGCGCGTCGCACAGACGTAGGCGGCGAGGCCGTATTCGGTGTCGTTGGCGCGCGTCACGGCTTCGTCGAGCGTATCGAACGGCGAGACCGCGGAGATCGGCGCGAAGTTCTCTTCGTCGTAGATACGCATGCCCGGTCTGGCATCGGCGACGACGGTCGGTTCATAAAACCAGCCACCGAGCGCATGAGCTTTGCCGCCGACGGTGATGCGCGCGCCTTGCGCCTTTGCATCCTCGACACGAGCGACGGTCGCATCGAATGCGGCCTGATGCATGAGCGGACCGACATCGACATTTGCTTCGAAGGCCGTCCCTACTTTCAGCGCTTTCACTGCTTCCGTGTAGCGTTCGACGAACCGTTCATAAAGCGGACGCGCGACGAGAATGCGGTTCGCAGCGCAGCAATCCTGCCCCGAGGTTTGAAACTTCGCGCCCACTGCAACGCGCACGGCATGTTCCAGGTCCGCGTCTTCCGTCACGATGAAAGGCGCGTTGCCGCCCAGTTCCAATGCGAGCTTCTTGATGCCCGCCTGCGCTGCCGTCTTCGCAACGAGACCGCCGACGCGCGTCGACCCCGTGAAGCTCACGGCGCGCACGTGCGTATCGCTGACGAGCGTTTCCATCGCCATGTGTGGCTCGCCGATGACGACGTTGAACACGCCCGGCGGAAAGCCTGCTTCTTCGGCGAGTTGTGCGAGTGCGATCGCGGAGAACGGCGTTTCATGCGCGGGCTTCACGACGACGGTGCAGCCCGCGGCAATCGCGGCGGCGGCCTTGCGCGTGATCATCGCGACGGGGAAATTCCACGGCGTGATCAATGCCGCGACGCCGACCGGTTCCATCACGGTGCCGAGATGCGCGCCATCGATATGCGTCGGAATGGTGCGGCCCGCCAGGCGTTTCGCTTCGTTCGCGAACCATTCGACGAAGCTCGCCGCATAGGCGATTTCGCCTTTGGATTCCGCGAGCGGCTTGCCTTGCTCGAGCGACAGAATGCCGGCAAGGTCCGATTGATGACGCATGATGAGTTCATGCCAGCGCAGGAGCAGCGCACTGCGCTTTTGCTGCGGCATCCAGCGCCATGACTGGAATGCGCGATCGGCGGCATCGATCGTCGCGACGATTTGCGCCTGATCGAGCATCGGGACATGGCCGATGACGTTCTGATCGGCGGGATTGGTTACTGCAATCGATGCGGCGCTGTCGCTGTGAATCCAGCGGCCGTCGACATAACAGAGGGATTTGAATAGAACGGGATGGCCCAGCAGCATGTTCGTCTCCTTGCTCAAAGCGTGCTTGATTTGCATGGTTCGATGGGTCCACTTTAAGGGCGTTGCCGCGATGGAGTTTTTTGTTATTGCCCTCGGGCGGTGGGTGTTTTTTCTGTTTTTTCTGTGCTTCTTTTTGCGTTTTTTTTGGGCTTCCCCGAGCCGACACAAATACGGGATCCGGCAACCAAAAAATAACTAAACCACATCGTCAACCCAATCCGGCGGCCCTTCCGTACTATTCTTCACGACTTTCGTAACGATATAAGTGAAGTACCGCTCGATACCCAACTCTTCGACGAGCAAAGAATCGATGAACCGCTGATAGTGATCGATATCCCGCGACACGACGTGCAGCACGTAATCCACGCCGCCGCCGGTGGCATAACACTGCACGATCTCGGAAGCCGCCGCGATGCGCTCCTCGAAGCGCCGCATATCTTGCGCGGTATGACGCGAAAGCGTCACCTCAACGACGATACGGCTGCCCTTGAAAGCAGCCGTCCAGTCGATATCCGCGCGATAGCCCTTGATAAGCCCGCTGTCTTCGAGTTTCTTCACACGCTCCCACGCGGGCGAGATCGACAAATTGACCTCTTCCGCAAGGCGCGATTTCGTTATGCGGCCATCCCGCGCAAGAATGCGCAGAATGGCCAGATCGTAGCGGTCGAGCTTGATCAACTTACACGCTCACGGCAATGTTGCGTTCGACGATATCCGCGACCACGGCCACGGTGTCGCCCATCTGCACGAGGCCCGGAAAATGCCGCGCCGCAAGCAGTCCGTCACGCTTCGCGCGATATTCAACCGGCGTCGCGCCCGTGCGCGTAACGTCATACACGCGCGCAAGCACATCGCCCGCTCTCACCATGTCGCCGAGATCGCGGCACATTTCGAGCAGGCCTGTATGCTCGCTCGTCGTGTAGCAGGAACCATCCGGCATGTCGAGCAACGTCGTCGTGCGCGCTTCGCCGCGAACCACCTCCTTCTCGATGATGCCCGCATACGCGATAAAGCCGTACACGCCGCGCTCCGCCACCGCGACGCTCTTCGCCGTCGACGAACCGCCACCGCCCAGTTCCGTCGAGACGAACACCTTGCCCGCTTCCTCGGCCGCGCTGTCATACAGACCGATGCTGTCGAGTTCGAGCATCCGCATCGAATACGGCGCGCCGAATGCACGCATCGCGGCTTCGCAACGCGACTGCTGCGTCCCGTCGTTCAATACATGAATGGCCGCAAACGGCAGAAAATCGAGCGTGCGGCCGCCCGCGTGGATATCGAGCACGTAATCGGCGAGCGGCAACAGATGACGCTGAAAGTAATCCGCGATCTTTTCCGTCACCGTGCCGTCGGGCTTGCCCGGAAAGCTGCGATTCAGATTGCCCGCGTCGATCGGCGAAGTGCGCGAACCCGCGCGAAACGCCGGATAGTTCATGAACGGCACGATGATCACGCGGCCGTTCACGTCGCTTGCCTTCAACGTCGATGCGAGCTTCGCCAGCGCGATCGGCCCTTCGTATTCGTCGCCGTGATTGCCGCCCGTGAGCAGCGCGGTCGGTCCGTCGCCGCGCTTGATCACGGTGACGGGAATCATCACGGCGCCCCACGCGGAATCGTTGCGCGAATACGGCAGCTTCAGAAAGCCGTGCTGTTCGCCCTCTGCATCGAAGTCGACGGTCGGGCTGATCGGTGACGCGCGCATCGTGCTACTCCTTCACGAACAATTTGCGAGGCGTGTTGCAGAAGGTCTCGACGCCGGTGTCCGTAATCAGGATGCTCTCCGTGATTTCGAGGCCCCAGTCGTCGAGCCACAGCCCCGGCATGAAGTGGAACGTCATGCCGGGTTCGAGGACGGTCTGGTCCCCGGGACGCAGGCTCATCGTGCGCTCGCCCCAGTCCGGCGGATAGCTCGCGCCGATCGGATAACCGCAACGGCTATCCTTCTCGATGCCGAACTTGCGCAACACCGCGAAGAAAGCATTGGCGACGTCCTCGGTCTTGTTGCCCGGCTTCGCCATCGCGAGACCCGCCTCGATGCCTTCGACGACCGCCTTCTCGCCTTCGATGAAATGCTGCGGCGGGCGGCCGAGATACACCGTGCGCGAGAGCGGGCAGTGATAGCGCTTGAAGCATCCGGCGATTTCGAAGAACGTGCCCGCATTCGCCGTGAACGTCGAGTCGTCCCATGTGAGATGCGGCGCGGCGGCGTCGGAACCCGTCGGCAATAGCGGCACGATCGCGGGATAGTCACCGCCATAACCTTCGACGCCCGTGATGCCCGCTTCATAAATCTGCGCGACGAGATCGCTCTTCTTCATGCCCGGCTCGACCGTGTCGAGAATGCGCGCATGCATCTTCTCGACGATGCGCGCCGCGACGCGCATGTACTCGATCTCGCGCTTCGACTTCACTGCGCGCTGCCAGTTGACGAGCGCGGTCGCATCGACGAACTTCGCGTTCGGCAGATGCTTCGTCAGCGACGCATACGCCTTCGCGCTGAAGTAATAGTTGTCCATCTCCACGCCGATGCGCAACGTGTCCCAGCCACGCACGGCAATTACTTCGGATGACAGATAATCCATCGGATGGCGCACCTGCGACTGCACATAGTGATCCGGGTAGCCGACGATATCGTCGTGCGACATGAACACCGTGCGCTTCGCGCCGTTCGCGTCCTGGCCGCGGCCGTACCAGACCGGATCGCCGTGCATCGCGAGCAGCACGCATTGATGCACGTAGAACGACCAGCCGTCGTAACCGGTGAGCCACGCCATGTTGGTCGGGTCGGTCACGATCATCAGATCGATGCCCGCTTTCTCCATCGCGCGCCGTGTCTTCGCGATTCGCGCGTCGTACTCGCTGCGTTCGAACGGCAGGCGTACCACGGGCGCCCCACGTTCATCCAGCTTCTTCTGTTGCGTGATTTCGGACATCGTCCCCTCTATCAAGCGGTCACATCGTTGTGGAAAATGGTTCCTGCCTGTGCCGCGCGCGCTCGCTGAATGGCGAGCGTCGCGATCGCGGTGTCTTGCGCGCCGGTGCCGGTCAGATCGCAGACGGTGATCTCGTCATCGCTCATACGGCCTTGAGCCTGTTGCGCGATGACTTCGCCAAGCTCGGCAAAAGATGCATCAGCATCCGTCACGCCCGCTTCGATCGCATGATGCAGCTCGCCGAGCACGCGCACTTGCTGAAGGCGGTCGCACACATAGCGCGCTTTGGCGAACACGTCCGGAGCGATTTCATTCTTGTGCTCCGCATCCGATCCCATCGCGGTGATATGCAAGCCCGGATGCAGATCGCGTGCGTGTATCAATGGCTCGCGGCTCGGCGTCGTCGTGATGGCGATATCGGCGTGCTTCAACGCCTGGTTCACGCTGTCGGCGACATCGCATGGCAAGTCTTCGCAGTCACGCGCGAACTGCTGCGCGCTCTTCGGATCGCGCGCCCATACGGTCACATGCCCGATGTCGCGCACGAGCCGCAACGCCTTCAATTGCAGACGCGCCTGCTCGCCCGCGCCGATAATCGCGACGCGCTTCGCATCCTTGCGCGCGAGCCAGCGCGATGCAACCGCGCCCGCCGCAGCGGTACGCACGGCGGTGAGATAACCGTTGTCGAGCAACACGGCTTCCGTGAGACCGGTGCGCGCGGACAGCACGAGCATCAGGCCATTGAGGCTCGGAAGTCCGAGCGACGGATTGTTGAAGAAGCCAGGGCTCACCTTGATCGCGAAGCTCGGAAAGCGCGGCAAATAAGCGGTTTTCACGTCGACTTCGCCGGCGTGCTCGGGAATGTCGAGACGCAGGATCGGCGGCATTGCGACGGCTTCGGTCGCGAGCGACTTGAACGCGGCTTCGACTTGCTCGATCGCGTCGAGGTCGAGCGGCACGAGCTTGCGCAATTGCGCCTGCCCGAGCAGCACGGTGGAGGTATCGATGTTGGACATGGGTTCAGGCCGCTCCGATGAGTCGACGATGCGTTGCGATATCGATGTTGCTGCCGCTCACGACGATGACGATCGGTCCGTTCGCGGCTCTAATCGCGCCGTCGAGCAAAGCCGCGATGCCGACCGCCGCCGCGCCTTCTACAACGAGCCGCTCTTCGCGATACGCGTGCACGATGCCGCGCGCGATCGACACTTCATCGAGCAGCACGACATCGTCGATGAGATCGCGCGTCATCGCGAACGTATGTCTGTTATCGAGGCCGATGCCGCCGCCGAGCGAATCGGCGAGTGTTTCGAGTTCATCGACGAACACCGGCTTGCCTGCCGCGAGACTCGCATGCATCGCAGCGCCGCGTTCCATCGACACGCCGATCATCTTCACGTCGGCACGAATGCTTTTCGCCGCGAACGCGACGCCGCTGAATAAGCCGCCGCCCGACAAGGGCACGACGATGCTCGCCGCATCGGGCAGCGCTTCGAGAATTTCAAGGCCGATGGTGGCTTGCCCCGCGATCACGCGTTCGTCGTCGAAGGGCGGCACGAATGCATAGCCTTCTTCGCGCACGAGACGTTGCGCTTCGACCTGTGCATCGTCCTGACTCTTGCCGACGATGACGACACGCGCGCCGAGCGCGGCCACCGCATCGACCTTGTTCTTCGGCACGAGCGACGACATGCACACTGCAGCTTCGATGCCGAGCGCGCGTGCCGCGTGTGCAACCGCGCGGCCATGATTGCCCGTCGATGCGGTGACGACACGCTTGCAGCCTTGCTCCGCGATCTGTGCGAGCGCATTGGTCGCGCCGCGCAGTTTGAAGCTGCCCGTAGGTTGCAGCGTTTCGAGCTTCAGATGAACGGGCACGCCCGCGATGCGCGAGAGCGACAGCGAATGAACCAGCGGCGTGACGAGCGCGCGGCCTTCGATGCGCTGGCGGGCGCGGTAGACATCGGCGAGCGTGAGTGCGGACATGTGCGGCTGAATTGCGTTTGAGCTAACCATGCAACTCAGTCTAATGTCCTAAAAAATCGTTTTCGATTGTCCTAGTTCATTTAGTTGAAGTCATGCACATGCGGGTACTGACCGAAAACTTCGCGCATCGTTTCGACCGCGCTGCGAAACGTGCTTTCGCCGACTTCCGCGCCCACGCATAGCCGCACCGCATTGGGCCGGTCCGCGCCGCGCACGAGAAACGGATCCGGCGACGTCACGGCGATATTGCGATTGCGCAATTCACGCGTGATGCGCTCCGCTTCCCATTCGTCGGGCACACGCAGCCATACCGAAAGCGCGTTCGGATGACTGCCGAGCACGTATTCGCCGAGCACTTCGCGCACGACGCCCTGGCGTGCCGCGAGCCGCTCGCGCTGAATCTCCACGAGACGTTGCGCGGTGCCATCCGTGATCCAGCGCGCGGTGACTTCCGCGATGGGCGACGTCGCCATCCAGCAACTGACGCGCAGCACGCTTTCCGCACGCAACGCAAGACGCCGCGGCACCGTCATGAAGCCCGTGCGCAAGCCGCTCAATACGGACTTGGTCATGCTCGTGCAGTAGAAAGCGAGTTCCGGAATGAGGCTCGCGATAGGCGTCTGCGTTTTCGCGGGCAACGCGCCATAGACATCGTCCTCGATCACATAGACGCCATAGCGTTCCGCGATGCGCGCAATCGCGCGGCGGCGCGAGTCGGGCATCATCGCGACCGTGGGATTGTTGAGCGTCGGCGTGCAGACGAGCGCGCTCACGCGTTCGCTGTCGCAGACTTCCTCGAAGTGCTCAGGGCGAATGCCGTGCTCGTCGATCTCAAGACCTTTGAGCGTAAACCCCAACACGTTCGCCGATCCGATTACGCCGTGATCGGTGAGGCTTTCGCACAGCACCGTATCGCCCGGCCCGACGATGCTCGCCAGCGCAAGGAAGATGCTATGCGCGACGCCGTTGGTGACGAGCAGCGTCTCGACCTTCGCGGGCATGTTGAGCGAAGCGAGCCATTCCACGCCCGCCTGTCGATGACTGTCGAAGCCCGCAATCGGCCGGAACGCGCGTATCCACGGCTGATCGTCGATGGTCGAAAGCGTCGCGCAGACCTTGCGCCACATCGCGTCATGCTCGGGCGTATGGACGATGCGCGCGATCGAGAAATCGACGACCGAGCGCTCGGCGGTGTCGAGCATGTAATTGGACATCGTTTCGGTCACGCGCGCGCTGACGAAGCTCCCGCGTCCGACCTCGCATCGAATCAGCCCTTGCCGTTCGAGTTCCTTGTAGGCATTGGTGACGGTCTGCACGCTGATCGCGAGATCGGCGGCGACTTCGCGTTGCGGCGGCAACCGTGCGCCCGATGCGAGCGCGCCGCTTTCTATATCGGCGGCCATCGCCTTGACGAGCCGCTTGTACTTCGACTGCACGCCCTGCACGGTACGCACGGCGTCGCGCCATCTTTCATTCACTTGCTGTTCCTCGCATGCCTGGTTCCATGCGCAATAGTGGCCCAAAAGCGCGCGCGAAAATAATTGTCCTAGAGCAATCGGAACAAATATATGGCTTTGTATTCTGCGTCGGTGGCTATGCGGCGAGTGACTCCAAAGCCCCTTGGAGTAAGGGTTTTCCTCGGTCTCTCACATGCAGCGCCGCCCCACTCGACCACGCTTGAAGAACCATTACTACGGGAACGATATGAACACGAAGCGACTGTCTGGAATGCTGGCGGCGGCGTGCGTCGCGGCAGCGAGTCTTGCCGCCTATGCCACGAGCGCGAACGCGGAAACCACCTTGCAGCGCATCCAGCGCACCGGCGAGGTGCGTATCGGCTATGCGAACGAAACGCCCTTCGCCTACACGACGCCCGATGGCACCGTAACCGGCGAATCGCCCGAGATCGCGAAGAAGGTGTTCGCCAAGCTCGGCGTGAAGAAGGTCGATGCGGTGCTGACCGAATGGGGCGCATTGATTCCGGGCCTCAAAGCCGGCCGCTTCGACGTGATTGCAGCGGGCATGTACATCACGCCCGAGCGTTGCAAGCAAGTGGCGTTCGCCGATCCGCAATATCAGATTCCCGACACGCTGCTGACGATGAAGGGCAATCCGAAGAACCTGCACAGCTATGCCGATGTCGCGAAGCAGCCGGACACGAAGCTTGCTGTGATGGCAGGTACGGCGGAACTCGGTTATGCGCGCGCGGCGGGCATCAAGGACGACCAGATTCTTCAGGTTCCGGACACGACCGCGCAATTGCAGGCCGTGCGCGCGCGTCGCGCCGACGCGGCTGTCGGCACCGCATTGACGATGAAGGGCCTCGCCGAAAAAGGCGGCTCGTCGGTCGAGGCGATCAAGCAGTTCAACGACGATCCGAAGCACACAGGCTATGGCGCGCTCGCGTTCCGACCCGAAGACACCGATCTGCGCGACGCCGTCAACAAGGAGCTGCATCAGTGGCTCGGCACCGACGATCATCTGAAGACGGTCGCGCCCTTCGGCTTCGACAAGTCCAACGTGACAGCGAAGAAAGCGCCGGAACTGTGCGCCGGTTGAGCATCGATGCATCGCGACGCGCAGCTTCATCTACTAGCGAGGAACCGTCATGAGTGACCTCCGTGAGCTTCTGCCCTTGATGATGAAGGGCACGCTCGTCACGATCCAGATCGCCTTCATCAGCATCCTGCTTGCGATCGTCATGGCGGGCGTCGCGACGGCGTTGCGCGCCGCGCCATACCGTGTCGTGCGATGGATCGGCAACGTGTATGTCGAAGTGTTTCGCGGCACTTCGCTGCTCGTGCAGTTGTTCTGGCTCTTCTTCGTGCTGCCGCTGCCGCCGTTCAACGTGCAACTGACGCCCTTCACGGTCGCCATCGTCGGGCTCGGGTTGCACTACGGCGCGTATGGCTCCGAGATTCTGCGCGGCGCGCTGCGTTCGGTGCCGGGCGGACAGTACGAAGCGGCGCTCGCGCTGAACATGCCGGCCACGGCGCGGCTGCGTCGCATCGTGCTTCCGCAGGCGATGATCAACGCGCTGCCGCCCGCGACGAATCTGATGATCGAACTGTTGAAGGGCACATCGCTCGTCTCGCTGATCACGCTGTCGGATCTCACGTTCCGCGCGCGCCAGCTCGACGAAGCGACCTTCAAGACAGCGGAAATCTTCGGGCTCACGCTGCTCATCTACTTCGTGCTCGCGCAGGTGATCGTCGCCGTGATGCGCGTGTTCGAGCGGCGCGTGAGCAGTCATGTCGCGATCCGTCGCGCGAGCCGCACCTTACCGGGGGCCGCATCATGACGTCGCTGGGTCAACTCTTCGATGTGAAATACGCGCTGCACATCCTGCCGGAACTCGCGCGCGCGGCGACTTATACGATCGGCATCACGCTCGTCGGGTTCGCCATCGCGCTCGTGCTCGGCCTCGTTCTCGCCATCATGCGGCGCAGCGATTTCGCGCCGCTCGCGAAGACGACTGCGTTCTTCATCGAGTTCATACGCAGCACGCCGCTGTTGATTCAGGTGTACGTGCTCTTCTATGTCGCGCCGCTTTACGGCTTCACGATGTCGGCGTTGACGGCGGGCACGCTCGGCATCGCGGTCCATTACGCATGCTACGTGTCCGAGGTGTATCGCGCGGGACTCAACGGCGTTGCACGCGGACAATGGGAAGCATCGTGCGCGCTGTCGCTCCGGCCGTGGCGCACCTATACCGGCGTGATTCTGCCGCAAGCGATCCGCCCGGTGATTCCCGCGCTCGGCAACTACCTTGTTGCGATGTTCAAGGACACGCCGGTGCTCTCCGCGATCACCGTCGTCGAACTGATGCAGCAGGCGAAGAACATCGGCTCCGAGACCTTTCGCTATCTCGAGCCGATTACGATGACCGGAATCTTCTTTCTCATCATCAGCGTGACGTTCGCTTCGGGCGTGCGTCATATCGAACGGCGCGTGAGGCTGCCATGACCGCGACTCAATACCAGGAGCAGCAGATGAAACGGGATTTCGACCCCGCGCTCGGCCGCGCAGCCGACGCCAGCGCGAACACGCCGATGGTGCGCTTTCGCAACGTCACCAAACGCTACGGCGCGCTGACCGTGCTCGACGGCCTCGATCTCGATGTCGCGCCGAACGAGAAGGTGGCGATCATCGGGCCGAGCGGCTCGGGCAAGTCCACGCTATTGCGCGTACTGATGACGCTCGATCCGCTGACCGATGGCGTCATCGAAGTGGACGGGCAGCCGCTCACGCACGAAATGCGCGGCGGCAAGCTCGTGCCCGCATCGCCGCGGCATGTTCGTCAGGTTCGCAGCAAGATCGGCATGGTGTTTCAGAGCTTCAATCTCTTTCCACACATGACCGCGCTCGCGAATACGATCGAAGCGCCAATGAGCGTGCTCGGATTGTCGAAGAAGGAAGCGACCGAGCGCGCGCGCGAACTGCTGTCGCTCGTCGGCCTCGCGGAGAAGTGCGAGCATTACCCGTCGCAATTGTCGGGTGGACAGCAGCAGCGCGTCGCGATTGCGCGAGCGCTCGCCATGCGGCCGAAGATCATGCTGTTCGACGAAGTGACATCCGCGCTCGATCCCGAACTATGCGGCGAAGTGCTCAACGTGATTCGCCGTCTCGGCGAAGAACACAACCTGACGATGCTGATGGTCACGCACCAGATGGGCTTCGCGAAAGAGTTCGCCGATCGCGTGTGTTTCTTCTCGCAAGGCAAGATCATCGAACAGGCGCCGCCGCAGCAGTTCTTCAGCGCACCGCAGCATGAGCGCACGCGGCAGTTCCTGCGTGCGGTGACCGAGGCGCTTTGATTCGTTGCTGCGCGCGGCGCGGGTGCGGCTTACTGCGTGCTCGCCGCCAGCGGCGTATAGGTTCCCGTGAGTGCCTTGAGGAACGCGACGATCGACTCGACATCCGCTTCCGATAGCTTCGTTCCCACTTCGTACTTCGCCATGTCGCGAACGGCCTGATGCAGGTCGTTCACGTTGCCGTCGTGGAAATACGGCGCGGTCAGCGCGACGTTGCGCAGTCCCGGCACCTTGAAGCGATGCAGATCGCCCGGATCGCGTGTCACGTTCGCTCGGCCTTTGTCCGCATCCGTCAATGCAACGCCGCGCGCCGCGAAGTAATCGCCGGCAAGTCCCATCCGTTCATACGACTGGCCGCCGAGATTCGCGCCGACGTGACAGGTCGCGCAACGGTTCGCCTTGAATAGCTGATAGCCGCGCAATTCCTGCTCGTTGAGTGCGGTCTTGTCGCCGCGAAGATAAGCGTCGAAACGGCTCGGCGTGAGCAAGGTCTTTTCGAATTCGGCGATGGCGTCCGTGATGTCGTCGCCCGACCAGCCGCGTTCATACACACTCGTGAAGGCGCGCGTGAACTCCGCATCCTTGTTCAGCTTCCCGATGATCTGATCCCACGAAACCGAAGCCATCTCGACCGGATTCAGCGGCGGCCCGCCCGCCTGATCCTGCAGCGTCGCGGCACGTCCGTCCCAGAACTGCGCGTGATTCAGCGCCGCGTTGAACACGGTCGGCGCGTTCACGCCGCCGAGTTGACCGCCCACGCCGAGCGATAGCTTGCGGTTGTCGACGCCGCCGGTTCCGAGGCCATGACAGCTCGCACAGGAGATCGAATTGTCAGACGACAGGCGCGGATCGTGGAACAGGCGCATGCCGAGCGCGACCTTGCGCGCATCGACGGGCAGCGATGCCGGCAAGGGCTGCACCGGCTCGTTCGCGAATTCGTCGCTTACGCCGTGCGTCGCATAGTTCGCTTTGCGGACATCGGCGATCCATTCGAGCAGCATGTCGCGATCATCCTGCGTCAGGCCCGTGCTCCAGTGCACGGCGCGGAACGCAGCGGGCGGCATCGTGCCGTCTTTCACGACTGTTTCGAGCTTGGCGATATCGGCTTCAGGCGCGGGCGTGCCGTCTTCGAGAGCGTTGTACAGCGCGTCGATACGGAAATGACGCAGCCCTTTCTCGACGTCATGCTTCGATAACTGCGCGATGCCAGGCCATGTCGAATACGACGGCAATTCGGCCTTCGTCGAATGGCAGTAATAGCATGCGTTGCGGTTCAGCACGTTGCGAATGGAACCCGCTTGCGCCGACGACACCGGTCCTTCTGCGGCCTTGCTCGCATACGCCGTGTCGTGCAGATACGCATAACCCGACATGCCCAGATATCCTGCAATGACGACCCCCGCGACCGCTAACAACGACTTCTTCAACATGTTTGACATCGACTGGCTCTAGCTTTCGAATTAGTTGGCTAGCGATGCTAACGAACGCGGCCGGAATCGTGGTTGAGAGCCGTCAACGTTCTTTCCCGGACAACTTGTCGCGCTTGATGCGTGGCGTCGAATGCCGTGCGCCATGGCGTCGCATGAGCGTCGAGGACCGTTTATTGCTTCCCGCTCATTCGATGACCACCGGAGAGTGCGATGCCCCCCACCCTGCATAAAGTCGCGCGTTTCGCGGATCTGTCCGCCGGGCGCGGCACGCGCGTGTGCGTCAAGAGCGAAGACAAGGACGCGAAGGACATTCCGATCCTCCTCGTGCGCGACGGAGAGAATGTGCGCGCGTACACCGCCAAATGCCCGCATGCGGGCGGGCCGCTCGACGAAGGCGCGATTTGCAACGGACGCATCGTGTGTCCGTGGCACAAAGGCACGTTCGATGTCGGCGACGGCAGTCTCGTCGAGCCGCCGCCTTTGAAGGCGTTGACGCGCTATGAAGCGATGCTCAAGGACGGCGATGTGTATGTGTCCGCGCAACCCGTGGAGAGCGGCGACGTATCGCAGAAGCAGATCAACGATAGCCGGACCATGCTCATCGTGGGCGCGGGCGCGGCGGGCGCGGCCGCTTGTTCGGCGTTGCGCGAAGCCGGTTTCGGCGGACGCATCGTGTTGGTCGGCGGCGACGCGCGCGAGCCGTACGATCGCACCTCGCTCAGCAAGTTCACGCTCGCGGGCGACATGCCACCCGACGACGTTCCGCCCCTGCTCGACGACGATTTCTTCGCGAAGCACGACATCGAACGCAACGAATCGCCTGCCGTTCATCTCGACGCGAAGAACCGGCGCGTCGAACTCGCAAACGGGCACAAGATCGATTACGACGCCGCGCTCGTCTGCACCGGCGGCGTGCCGAAGCCGCTCACGACGCCCGGCGCAAACCTCGCGCATGTACATCTGCTGCGCACTCGCGACGATGCGCGTGCGATCCTCGGATCGCTCGAACAGCACAAGCGCGCGGTGATCGTCGGGGCGAGTTTCATCGGGCTCGAGGCGGCTTCATGTCTGAGGAAGCGAAACGTCGACGTGACCATCGTCGCGCCGGGCAAGGTGCCGTTCGCGAAGCAATTCGGCGAGCGCATCGGCGAGATGTTCAGAAAGCTGCACGAGAAGAACGGTGTGACGTTTCATATGAATGCACGCGTAAGCACTTTGAGGGGCGGCAACGCGGTGAGCGAAGTGACCCTCGATTCCGGCGAGAAGATCGCAGCCGATGTCGTGCTCGCGGGCACGGGCGTCGATCCCGCCACGTCGTTTCTTGCGGACGTCGAGCTCGCGGACGATGGCGGCATCGATGTGGACACGTCCATGCTCGCCGCGCCCGCGCTCTATGCCGCCGGCGATATCGCGCGCTTTCCGTTGCCGCGCTCGGACCAGCGCGTGCGCATCGAGCATTGGCGTGTCGCGCAGCAACATGCGCGCGTCGCCGCGTACAACATGGCGGGCAGCGCACGCACGTATGTCGGCGTTCCTTACTTCTGGACCTATCACTACGAGAAGACCTTCGACTATCTTGGACATGTCAGCGAGCCCGACAGCATCGAAATAGACGGCGATCTCGAAGCGCAGCATTTCATCGCGTATCTGATGAAGGATGGACGCGTGGGCGCGGTGGTCGCGTGCGAACACGACGCCGCCGTGTGCCGTCTCGCCGAAGCGATGCGCGAGCCGCTCACGCTCGAAGACGCACGTCGCATCGCCAACGCCTGAGCGCGCGAACATGGCCACGAAACGCGCCGATATCGACCCGCAACAGACGCCCGCATCGCTCGACGAATGCCGGCGTTGCGCGCTCTGGGAACACGCGACGCAAGCGGTGCCGGGCAACGGTCCGCGTCATGCGCCGATCATGATCGTCGGCGAGCAGCCGGGCGATCAGGAAGACTTGCAGGGCAAGCCGTTCGTCGGGCCTGCCGGCGCGATGCTCGATCGCGCGCTCGAAGAAGCGGGCGTCGCGCGCAAGGAGGTGTATGTAACGAACGCGGTCAAGCACTTCAAGTGGGAACCGCGCGGCAAGCGGCGTCTGCACAAGACGCCTGCGCAGCGCGAGATCGATGCCTGCCATTACTGGCTCGATCGCGAGACAGGCGATGTTGCGCCGAAAGTGATCGTCGCGCTCGGCTCGACTGCGCTCAAGTCCGTGTTGCGCGATTCGAAGGCGACCCTGCAGGCCTCGATGGGGCACGCGCTCGAACACGAGGGACATGCGATCGTCGCGACCTATCATCCTTCGTTCGCGTTGCGCGCGCCCGATCCGGAGACACGCGAGCGTGCATACAAGGCAATCGTCGAAGCGTTGCGCGATGCACATCGGCTCGTCGCGCGTCATCGGAAATAGCGTTGAGGGAATGACTATGACAACGAGCGCAAAGTCAGCAGCGAAAAAGAAGAATAGCGGCAAGCGGCCCAGCACGCGCCAGCGGCATTCGCTTGCGAGCGTCCGCAAGAAGCCGGAGCGCACGACGCATCGCTGGTCGCATCATGTGATGGAAACGAGCGATGCAATGGATATTCAGCGCGACATCTTCAAGACCGGCAACGCGCAGGAAATCGCCGATTCGCTCAAGCGCTCGTCGACGCGCAGCACCCGCCGCAAGGGCTCGCCGTTTCAATCGGCAATGTCGATGCTGAACTTCTACATCAATCGCGCGGGGCGCAATCTGCCGAAGTCGCGCAAGAGCACGCTGGAACGCGCGAAAACACGCTTGCGCGAAGCGTTCGGACGCAAGCCCTGAAACGTCCGCGGGGCCTCGTCGGAACGAGGCCGCGCGCGTTGCGTGGCTACCGCTTCTCCATGAAGATCAGGGTTGCCGCTGACCGCCCTGATGCTGTGGCAACGGCTGATTCTGCTGCTGCTGACCGCTCTGCTGATCCTGTTGCGGTTGCCCCGGCGACCGGTCTTGCTGGCCGTGCTGCTTGGGCGTCGATGGCTGATTGCCCGTTTGCTTTTGATTTCCGCTCATGAAGCCCTCCTGGCTAAGTCATCGCGTAGGTTAAAAGCCGCGGCTTGCGCCGCACGATAATGCGAGCATCGCGCGTACCAGAACGGACGTCCGCATGATGCGGACGCTTCGCAACGTCACGAGGAACGTCTCTTGCTCCCGCTAAAAGACGATGCGACCCGCTCAAAGGAGACAGCAATGGCGCAAGAACCTCCTCTCAATCCCGGCGATGAAGCCGAGCCCGGCGCGCCCGGTACCGGCGAAGACATCTGTCCGGACTGCAACGGCTCGGGCAAGCTCGAAGGCGCCGACTGCAAGACGTGCGGCGGAACGGGCAAGGTGACGCAAGGCATCGGCGGCGGTTGAATCGACGTTTCAGGAGTCACGTTTGAAAACGCATCCGAGCCATCTGGCAGGCACGGTCGCGCTCGCGTTGTTGCTCGCGAGCGGCGCGGCCATCGCCGACGATTACGCGAACGACTTTGGCCCGAACCCGACGCTGCCCGCACCGCGCAGAGCGATGATGCCGACGGTGAACATCGCGCCTGCCAAACCTTGGGCGCAGGGACAAAAACCCATCGCGCCCGAGGGTTTCGATGTGACCGCGTTCGGCACGGGGCTCGAACATCCGCGCTGGCTTGCGACGCTGCCCAATGGCGACGTGCTCGTCGCCGAAAGCAATGCGCCCGCGAAGCACGACGAAAACGCCGGCATCAAAGGCTTCGTCATGAAGAAGGTGATGAAGCGCGCGGGCGCGGCCGTTCCAAGCCCGGACCGCATCATGCTGCTGCGCGATGCCGATGGCGACGGAATCGCTGAAACGCGCAGCGTGTTCATCGACAAGCTGCATTCGCCGTTCGGCATGGCGCTCGTCGGCGACGATCTCTACGTCGCGGATACCGACGCGATCCTGCGCTTCAAGTACGAAAACGGCACGACGCAAATCACGACGCCGGGCGAGAAGTTCATCGACTTGCCTGCCGGCGATATCAACCATCACTGGACGAAGAACATCATCGCGAGCCGCGACGGAAGGAAGCTCTACGTGACGGTCGGCTCGAACAGCAATGCGGCGGAGAACGGCATCGACGCGGAGAACGGCCGCGCGGCGATCATGGAAGTCGATATCGAATCGAAGCAGTCGCGCCTCTTCGCGAGGGGCTTGCGCAATCCGAACGGCATGGCGTGGCAGCCGCAGAGCGGCGCGCTCTGGACCGTGGTCAACGAGCGCGACGAACTCGGCAACGACCTCGTGCCGGACTATCTGACCTCCGTGAAAGACGGCGCTTTCTATGGCTGGCCATACAGCTATTACGGTCAGCATGTCGATGATCGCGTGAAGCCGCAACGCGCGGATCTCGTGCAATCGGCGATCGCGCCGGACTATGCGATCGGCGCGCACACCGCTTCGCTCGGTCTCGCGTTTTATGACGGCACCGCATTTGCGCAACGCTATCGAAATGGCGCGTTCATCGGTCAGCATGGTTCGTGGAATCGCAAGCCGAGAAGCGGCTACAAGGTGATCTTCGTGCCCTTCGACAATGGCAAGCCTTCAGGACCGCCCGAAGATATTCTGACGGGCTTTCTGTCGTCGGATGGTCATGCGCTCGGCCGTCCTGTCGGCGTGGCGATCGATGGCAAAGGCGCATTGCTCGTCGCCGACGATATCGGCAATACGGTGTGGCGGGTCGCGCCCGCCGCGAAATAAATGGCCGCGCGAAAGTCGGCACGCGGCGCGCCGGGTCTCTTCGCGCTCGCGGAAAAGCAGATCGTCGGGCTTTACGATGCGGGCGTGATGTCGCCTGCGGTGCTGCATCACGTCGTCGCGGCTTACGCGAATAGCAGCATCGACTGGAACGAAGATGGCACGCTGCAAACCGTCGATGGCCATACGGTGCACGAAGCCGTCGTGCTCGTGATGATGCCGGGACGTGCGTTGAAGAACGCACGCAAGGACTTCATCTCCGTGGTCGAGCATCTCGCGGGCGGCGCGCGCGAGATGCAACAGGACGAAGCGCAAGCCGAGGACGACGAAGATCTCCTGACTCAACTGGGCGGCGACCCGTCACCGCCGCGCGCGAAGGCGCGCGCCGCGAAGAAGAACACGGAAGAAGAAGCCGAGCCGAAGCGCGCGGCGTTCAATCCGCTCGTCGGCGCGCGTGCCGTGCGCAAGTAGCGGCATCACGGCACGCGCCTGTCGCGATCAATGCGGCACGCCCGGCGCGATGAGATCGAGCAGATCGTCCATGTCGAATGGCTTCGCGAGAATGGGCACGCCGAGATGCTTCGCGCGTTCGAGTTCATCGGCATAACCCGTCATCAGCACGAGCTTCTGCGATGGCAAACGCGACATGATCTGCTCGGCCAGATCGATGCCGTTCATGCGGCCCGGCATCTGCACATCCGACAACACGAGATCGAATCCATAACCTTCGCCCAATAGCGCGAACGCGGCATCGGCGCTTTCTTCGTGATGCACCGCGCAGCCGAGCACTTCGAGCACCGCCGTCACGCCCGCCGCGACATCCGCGTTGTCTTCCACGAGCAGCACCGACGTGCCGCGCAACGGCTCGTCTTCTTCATCGGATACGGGCACGATCGGCGGCGTCTCGACATCGGGCGGCACATAGGCCTTCGATTCCTTCGGTGCCGGACCATGATGGCGCGGCAAATAGAGGCGCACGGTCGTGCCCGATCCCGCCACGCTCGTGATGCGCGCCGTGCCGCCCGCCTGCTCGCACGCGGCGAGCACCTGCGTGAGGCCGAGGCCCGTGCCCGCGCCGCGCTGCTTCGTCGTGAAGAGCGGCTCGAACGCGCGGCGCTGCACTTGCTCGGTCATGCCTTCGCCGTTGTCGGTGATCGAGACGAGCACGTATTCGCCATCGGGAATATCCGTTTCCGCGCCGCGCACGCGCGCGTTCTGGCAACGGATCAGCACGCGCCCGCCGTGCGGCATCGCATCGCTCGCATTCACCGCGACGTTCACGAGCGCGATCTCCAGTTCGACCCGATCGGCCATGACGCGCCACAGATCGGGCGATAACTCCAGCGTCACCGCGACGGACGGATGCACCGATTTCTTCACGAGATCGAGCACGCTTCGCAGCCAGTCGGCGGGATCGACGAGCTCGCGTTTCAGCGGCTGCTTGCGCGCGACGCTCATCAGCCGCCGCGCGAGCGATTCGGCCCCGGCCGTGGCACGTTCCACCGCGAGCACTTCGCTTTCGACGTCGTTGAAGCGCTTGTGTCGGGCAAGCTCCATGTTCGAGCCGACGACCATCAGCAGATTGTTGAAGTCGTGCGCGACGTTCGCGACGAGATTGCCGAGCGCGCCCATGCGCCGCAATTGCCGGCTCGACGCCTCGACGGAAAGGCGCGTCGCGACTTCGGCCTGCCAGCGTTCCCATGCGGCCTGCTCGGCATTGAGCCGGCGGATCGAGAACAGGATCAGCAGCCACACCGCGATGCACGGCACGAGCGCGATCGTCGCGACGAGCGCAAGGTGATTGCGCCAGCGAGCGAGAACAGCGGAGGCCGCATAGCCCGTCGACACATAGAGCGGATAGTCGCCCACGCGTCTGAACGCGAGCAAGCGATCGACGTGATCGACGGTCGAACGAAGACGCATGCTGCCGTAAAGCTCGTTGTTGCGAAACGCGGCGGTAAAGGGCGTATTGGTCGCGGGTTGCCTGCTCTCCATGGCGGCCGGAAAGCGCGCGAGGATATTGCCGTCGCGCCGATAAAGCCCGATGACGACCGCCTTGTCGCCCGCCGCGAGTTCGCGATAAAAATCGGTGAGGTAGTCGCGCTTCAACGCAATCGACACGACGCCCAGAAACTTCCCGTTTCGGCCGATGCGTCCCATCGTCGTCGTGAAGACATCCGAGCGCGCCACCTTGCCGCGCAAGGGCAACGAAAAGTACGTGACGGGCGCCACCGCACGCGCGGACTGAAAATCGTCGCGATCCTCGATCGATATCGCGGGCGCGGGATACCACCGGCTATTGGCGAGCAGCGCGCCTTTCTCGCCGAACACGGAGATCGCCGCGATTTGCGCGAGCGTGCCGCTCATGTCGTCGAGCGTGCGATGCAGCTCCGCTTCGCGGCTCTTGATGAGCGCGTCGTCGCTATCGCCGAGCAGATCGACGATGCGCGTCTCCAGTTGCTGATTGAGGTCGATCACTTTCAGCGCGTGCTCGTCGGCGACGCGCGTGAGGCGTTCCGTGAGTTCCCGCGCATCGGCGAAGCGGCGCTGATGATCGTAGTAGCCGTAGATGCAAAGGCACGCGACCGGAATGACGATGGATGCGCCCAATACGAGCAGCAGCACCTTGCGCATCGATGCGAAATTGCGGGCAGGCAGCGGCAGATCGAATGTCGCGGTCTCTGTGGAGTCCAAGCGTTGCGTCTCCGAGGAAGTCGACCGGCATATCGTAACCGGCGAGGAGTCGGAGCGGTATGAAGAATGAAGAAAACGCCGGCATTCTCTTTAAACGCGGCGAGCGCATCGGTCGCCGGCGGCCTTTCTTCTCATTTAGCCAGGCGCATGCCTGGCCACTCGTCGCAGGGCTTGTGGACCCGGCGCGAGCGTCGGCTTCAGCCGGCCAATTCGCGATCGGGCGTCGCGGATATGCGATGAATCGCGAGATCGGCGCCATTGAACTCTTCTTCGCGATCGAGCCGCAGGCCCACTGTCATCTTGATGGCGCCATACACGAGCGCACCGCCCGCGAGCGCGAGCACGACGGCGCCCGCCGTGCCGATGAGCTGCGACCCGATCGATACACCGCCGATGCCGCCGAACGCCTTCTGTCCGAACACGCCCGCCGCGATGCCACCCCACGCGCCGCACATGCCGTGCAGCGGCCACACGCCGAGCACGTCGTCGATGCGCCAGCGGTTCTGCACGCAGGTGAACATCTGTACGAAAAGCACGCCCGCGACCGCGCCGACGATCAACGCGCCGAGCGGATGCATCAGGTCCGAGCCCGCGCATACCGCGACGAGACCCGCGAGCGGCCCGTTATACGTGAAGCCCGGATCGTTGCGGCCCGCGAACCATGCGGCGAGCGTGCCGCCGACCATCGCCATCAGCGAGTTGACGGCGACGAGGCCGCTGATCTTGTCGACGGTCTGCGCGCTCATCACATTGAAGCCGAACCAGCCGACCGCAAGCACCCACGCGCCGAGCGCGAGAAACGGAATGCTCGACGGCGGATGCGCGGCGATGCGCCCGTCCTTGTGATAACGCCCGTGACGCGGCCCGAGCAGCAGCACGGCGGGCAACGCGACCCAGCCGCCGAACGCATGCACGACGACCGAGCCGGCGAAATCATGAAACGGCGCGCCGAACGTGTGCGTGAGCCACGCCTGAATGCCGAAACGCTCGTTCCACGCGACGCCTTCCAGTAAGGGATAAATGAAGCCGACGATCACGCAGGTCGCGAACAGTTGCGGATTGAACTTGGAGCGCTCCGCAATGCCGCCCGACACGATCGCCGGAATCGCCGCGGCGAAGGTCAGCAGAAAGAAGAAGCGCACGAGCGCATAGCCGTTGTGCTGCGCGAGGATATCGGCGCTGTGCATGAACTGCACGCCGTACGCGATGTTGTAGCCGATGAAGAAGTACGCAAGCGTCGACACGGCGAAGTCCACGAGGATCTTCACGAGCGCATTCACTTGATTCTCGCGGCGGACGGTTCCGAGTTCGAGAAAGGCGAAACCTGCGTGCATCGCAAGCACCATCGCGGCGCCTAACAGCAGAAAAAGAGTGTCGGTTCCGGATTGGAGTGCCTGCATGATTCGAGCGATTGGTCTGAAAGAGGCGCACGTTTTGCAAGTTCCGGGCCAAGTTGGCGCAGACGGCATCCAAACGGTGCAGACGCTTTGCGCAGCGCGGATTGGCATGGTGCAACGGGCCGCGACGCTGACCTTTTCGGTGCGCCCGATCTTGGTGCAGTGCCCCGTTGCATGGCATTGAATGCACCGCGCAAGAGCCAAATATTTCGATGCGAAGGGACGCCGTAGGCTTATCGCAAGCATGCGATGCGATGCACGTTCGCGTTGCGCGGCGAGTATTCTGAAGACTGGTCGCGTGCAAAACGGAGTGGCCATGACCTCACGCATCGAACGATTTGGCGAGCACGTACGCATGGAATCGCATGAGCGCGATCCGCGTGTCGTCACGGTCGTGCTCGATCGGCCCGCGCGTCGCAATGCCGTCGATCGTTCCATGGCCGACGCATTGCGAGAGGCGTTCGAGCGCTTCGATGCCGACGATGCGTTATCCGTCGCCGTGCTATGGGGCGCGGGCGGCACGTTCTGCGCGGGCGCTGATCTGTCCGCACTCAACGATGACGCGCGCCGCAACGAGATCCATGCCGACGGCAGCGGCCCCGGCCCGATGGGACCGACGCGGCTCACGCTGCACAAACCCGTGATCGCCGCCATCGCCGGTCATGCGGTCGCGGGCGGACTCGAGCTTGCCGCGTGGTGCGACCTGCGCGTCGTCGAGGAACGCGCGGTGCTGGGCGTGTTCTGCAGACGCGTCGGCGTGCCGCTCATCGATGGCGGCACGATACGGCTGCCGCGTCTCATCGGCATGTCGCGCGCGCTCGATCTGATCCTCACTGGCCGCGCCGTCGATGCTGACGAAGCGCTCGCTATCGGCCTTGCGAATCGCATTGCGCCGGCGGGCGAAGCGCGCAATGTCGCCGAAGCGCTCGCATGCGAAGTGGCCGCGCTGCCGCAGGCCGCGTTGCGCGCCGACTTATGCTCCGCGCACGACAACGCATTCGATGCCGACCTGGGCCGCGCCTTGCAGCGCGAAGGCGCGAGCGGATATCGCGCGGTGTTCGATGAAGGTCTCGAAGGCGCGACGCGTTTCATCGCAAGACATCGGGACTGAAAGGACGAGCGACATGAACTCAGTGTTCGAGAACCGTAGGGAAGCGGGCCGCGAGCTCGCGCAGCATCTCGGCGCGTATGCGGACCGTGACGACGTCACCGTGCTCGCATTGCCGCGCGGTGGCGTGCCCGTGGCATACGAAGTCGCACGTGCATTGCGGGCACGGCTCGATGTGCTCGTCGTGCGCAAGCTCGGCGTGCCGGTGCAGCCGGAACTCGCGATGGGCGCGATCGCATCCGGCGATGCGTTCTTTCTCGACGAGCGCATCGTGGAATATGCAGGCGTCGGGAAAGACGAACTCGATCGCGTGATCGCGATGGAGCGCGCCGAGCTCGAGCGGCGCGAGGCGCTGTATCGCGGCGACATGCCGCCGCTCGATATGAACGGACGCGTGGCGATCGTCGTCGATGACGGCATGGCGACCGGCGCAACGATGAAGGCCGCGGCGATGTCCTTGCGTCATGCGCGCCCGTCGAAGATCGTCGCGGCGCTGCCCGTTGCGCCGCTCGATTCGGAAGCGCGCGTGGAAGATATCGTCGATGAATTCGTCTGCGTGATGCGGCCGCATCGATACTTCGGCGTCGGGCAGTTCTACATCGACTTCGATCAGACGAGCGACGACGAAGTGCGCGAGTTGCTCGATGCGGCCCGCAAGGATGTTTAGCGCAGCCAGGGCGCGTCGTGCGATTCCTGCGTCTTGCCGTATTTTTCACGCGCGGCCTTCAACGACTGCTTCTCGATGACGCCTTCGTCCACGAGCGATTTCAGCGCGGCGATGACGATCGATACGCGATCCACTTCGAAGAACTCACGCAACGATTGACGCGTATCGCTGCGGCCGAAGCCATCGGTGCCGAGCGTGACGTAACGGCGCGGCACATACGCGCGAATCAGTTCGGGCACCGCGCGCACATAGTCCGTCGCCGCGATCACCGGCCCGCGCGATGATTCGAGCGCGCGCGTGACGAAGGGCACGCTCGCATCGTCGTCGGAGAGGCGCGCCGCGCGCTCGCATGACGCGCCATCGCGATGAAGCTCCGTGAAGCTCGTCACGCTCCACACGGCGGCGTCGATGTTCCAGTCGTCTTTGAGCATCATGCGCGCGGCGATCGCTTCGTTGAGGATCGCGCCCGAGCCGAGCAATTGCACTTGCGCATTGGCATCGCCGCCGATGCGATAGATGCCGCGCAAAATGCCTTCGCGCGTGGACGCATTCAGCGCACTGCCGGGCGCGGAAGGCTGCGCGTAGTTTTCATTCGTCACCGTGATGTAATAGAACACGTCGTTCTGGCGTTCCATCATCTCCTGCATGCCTTCATCGACGATAGCCGCGACTTCGTACGCGAACGCGGGATCGTAAGCGCGGCAGTTCGGAACCGTCGATGCAGAGAGATGGCTCGTGCCGTCCTGATGCTGCAAGCCTTCGCCGCCGAGCGTCGTGCGGCCCGCCGTCGCGCCGATGAGAAAACCACGCGAACGCTGATCCGCGGCCGCGAAAATCAGATCGCCGATGCGCTGAAAACCGAACATCGAGTAATAGATGTAGAACGGCAGCATCGGCAGATCGTGCACGCTGTATGAAGTCGCCGCCGCGATCCACGACGACACCGCGCCCGCCTCCGAAATGCCTTCTTCGAGAATCTGCCCGCGCGTGTCCTCGCGGTAATAGAGCATCGAGCCCATGTCTTCCGGCTCGTATAACTGGCCGAGCGGCGAATAGATGCCCACTTGCCTGAAGAGATTCGCCATGCCGAACGTGCGCGCCTCGTCCGCGACGACAGGGACGACGCGCGGTCCGAGCGTCATGTCCTTCAGCAAGCTGCCGAGCATGCGGACGAAAGCCATCGTCGTGGACATTTCCTTCGCTGATGCGTCGAGCGCGAACTGGCCCCACGTAGCGAGCGCGGGCGGCGTGATGCCAAGCGAAGCCTTCGCGCGCCGTCGCGGCAGATAACCGCCCAACGCCGCACGACGCTCGTGCAGATAGCGCATTTCGGGCGCGTCATCCGCGGGCTTGTAGAACTTGAGCTGCTCGACATCGTTATCGGAGAGCGGCAGGCGGAAACGATCGCGGAACTGCTTGAGATCGTCGAGATCGAGCTTTTTCTGTTGATGCGTCGTCATGCGGCCCTGCCCCACCGCGCCCATGCCGAAGCCCTTCATCGTCTTCGCGAGAATCACCGTCGGCTGGCCCTTGTGCGAAAGCGCCTTCGCATAAGCGGCGTGGAGCTTGCGCACGTCGTGACCGCCACGGCGCAAACGGTCGATATCTTCATCCGACATATGCGCGACGAGCGCCGCGAGTTCCGGATTCTGCCCGAAGAAGCGCTCGCGGTTATAGCGGCCGTCATTCGCCGAGAAAGTCTGGAATTGGCCGTCGACGGTATGCGCAAATGCGCGCAGCAATGCATTGGAGCGATCGCGCGCGAACAGCGCGTCCCAGTCCGAGCCCCACAAGACCTTGATGACGTTCCAGCCCGCGCCGGTGAATTGCGCTTCGAGTTCATCGACGATGCGCCCGTTGCTGCGCACAGGGCCATCGAGCCGCTGCAGATTGCAGTTGATGACGAACACGAGGTTATCGAGCTGCTCGCGCGCTGCGAGCGACAGCGCGCCGATCGATTCCGGCTCGTCCATTTCGCCATCGCCGAAGAAGCCCCAGACCTTGCGGCCTTCCGTGTTCTTGAGATTGCGGTTCTGCAAATAGCGCATGAAGCGCGCTTGATAAATGGAATTGATAGGACCGATGCCCATCGACCCAGTGGGGAACTGCCAGAAATCCGGCATCAGCCAGGGATGCGGATAAGAGCACAAGCCCGGTCCCGCGATCTCGCGCCGATAATGCTTCAGATGTTCTTCGCCGAGAAAGCCTTCGAGAAACGCGCGCGCATAGACGCCCGGCGACGAATGCGGCTGAAAGTAGACGATATCGCCGCCATGCGTTTCATTCGCGGCTTCAAAGAAGTGATTGAAGCCGACCTCGAAAAGATCCGCCGCCGATGCATAACTTGCGATATGGCCGCCGAGTTCGCCATAAGCCCGATTCGCGCGCACGACCATCGCGAGTGCATTCCAGCGCAACACCGCGGCGAGCTTTTCCTCGATGTCGAGATTGCCGGGATAAGGCTGTTGCTGCGCCACGGGAATCGTATTCGCATAAGGCGTCGCGCGCGCCCGCGCCGATTCGACGCCCACCGACAGCGCGTGCTCCGCGAGCCGGTCGAAAAGATACTGCGCGCGATCCTTGCCTACGTGTTCGACGACCGCATCGAGCGCCTCCAGCCATTCGGCGGTCTCGCCGGGATCGATGTCCTCGCGTCCCTTGGCAATGGAAAGAAGCTGGGTGGTACCGCTCGACAAGTCCGTCATGGCGCGACTCCGCGTTGGCTAGAGAATACGCTCAAGCATATCCATTGATGCGCAGAATGTGCGTCTCATTTGGCTGCCTTCTCGCTTTGCTGTAGTGTATTTATTCTTCGGAAACGCCAAAAACCGGAATCTTTCGACTATGACAGCACACTCGAAGCAGCGCCTCGACCGCATCGACATCGGCATATTGAATGAGCTACAGCAAAACGCGCGCATCACCAATTCGGAACTCGCCCGCGCCGTCAATCTTTCGCCGACGCCCTGCTTCAACCGCGTGCGCGCGCTGGAGAAGGCGGGCCTTTTCAAGCAGCACGTCACCTTGCTGAATCCGGAAGCGCTCGGGCTTTCCATCAACGTCTTCATTCAGGTCAGTCTGGAAAAGCAGATCAAGGATGCGCTTGCGCGTTTCGAGCAAGCGATCAGCGAGCGGCCCGAAGTGATGGAGTGTTATCTGATGACGGGCGATGCCGATTACCTGTTGCGCGTCGTATTGCCCGACGTCGCCGCGCTGGAGCGCTTCATCCTGGAACGGCTCACGCAGATGCCAGGCGTTTCCAACATTCGTTCGAGCTTTGCGCTCAAACAGGTGCGCTATAAAACCGCGCTGCCGTTGCCCGCCTCGGGATTGACCCTGCCCGATCAGAATGCCGACGAGGCAGAATGGACCTGATGGATAGTGCAACGAGCGGTCGATCCTTCCGACAGCACTAAACATTCCTGTAATTCTTGCGATGACGCGGTGCATCGCCTATAACTCGTGTGGCCTGTGCGGCATGTTTTCCCGGCTTGACGTGTTCTCCGACGAATTACCACGCACGCGAGAAAGACATGAACATCGAAACCGTACGTGTATTCATCATGACGCGCGGCGTCGATTTCGCGATCATGGTGATCGGCGCGATCGCGCTGTGGATCATCGGGCGCTGGCTGATCGGTTTCGTCACGAGCACGATGCGCAAGCTTCTTTCGCGCAACGGCCGCGTCGATCCCACGCTCGCGCATTATCTCGGCTCCATCGTCGGCGTCATTCTCAATCTGCTGCTCGTACTCGCGATTCTGCAGATTTTTGGCGTGCAGACGACGTCTTTCGCGGCGTTGCTCGCGGGTCTCGGTCTCGCTATCGGCACGGCATGGGGCGGGCTGCTCGCGCACTTCGCGGCAGGCGTGTTCATGCAGGTGTTGCGGCCCTTCAAAGTGGGCGATTTCGTGACCGCGGGCGGCGTGACCGGCACCGTCACTGAGCTTGGTCTTTTCGGCACGACCATCACGACGCCCGACAACGTCGCGGCCATCATCGGCAACAACAAGATCTTCTCCGACACGATCTGGAATTTCAGCTTGCTGCCGCATCGGCGCGTCGAACTGAGCGCGAAGATCGCGAATGGCGTCGATCCGCTCGATGCCATCGCGCGTCTGAAGGAAGCCGTCGCGAAGATACCGAACGTGGCGACCACGCCGCCGCCCGATGTCGAAGTGCTGTCGTTCACGCCGGAAGGACCGCTTCTGTGCGTGCGGCCTTACACCAATACCAACGACTATTGGCAGGTCTATTTCGACACCAATCGCGCGATCATCGAAACGTTCAGGCAAGCCGGCTATCCGACGCCGGAAACGCCGCTCGTGCGCCGCGTCGTCAACTGATTTTCACGCGCGAATGCTGAACTAGAATGAGTGGAACCGGCGTGCCTTGCGCCGGATCACCGGTCGCGCGCGGGAGGATGCCATGCCGACTTATCAATACCGTTGTCAGGATTGCGGCGAGACCTTCGAGCACGCGGAGCACATCGTCGAGCATGCAACGGTGCAACTCAAATGCCCGAAGTGCGGCAGCGAGAAGGTCGCGCACGCACCGGCGCCGTTCGTCGCGAAGACCACGAAGAAAAGCTGAACTTCAAGCCGCGCGAAACCGCACTTCGTGCGACGGCAGGCCGCCCAGACGTTGCGCGACGTGATCGATGAACGCGCGCAAGCGCGGCGCTTCGTGACGGCTCGGCGGCCATAGAATCTGAAACACGCCTTCCGTACGCATGTGTGCGCCGAGCACCGCGCGCAGCATGCCGCCGTCCATCGCGCTCTTCGCGACGAAATCCGGCACGCACGCGAGCCCCAATCCGGAGATGCAGGCTGCGAGCACGGCTTCCATGTCGTTGAACGTGAGCGTCGCGTGCGGATCGATTGCGAACGTGTGATCGTCACGCGCGAAACGCCAGGGCTCGGGACGGCCGCTCGCCGGAGAACGGAAGCGGATGCACGCATGGCCATCGAGATCGCCGGGCGTCGCGGGCTCGCCATGACCCGCGAAGTATGCGGGCGAGCCAATCACGACCGGACCGTATTGCGTGAGCGGGCGCGCGAGCAATTGCGAATCGGCGAGACGCCCTGTGCGGATCACCGCGTCATACCCTTCCTGCGTGACATCGACTACGCGATCGCTGAATTCGATATCCAGTTCGATGTCCGGATAGCGCCGCCTGAAGTCCGGCACGAGCGGCATCAATAGCCGCGTGCCGAGCGACGGCGCGCTGATGCGCAGGCGTCCGCGCGGCGACGACGTCGAATGGAACAGCTCGTTCTCTGCTTCTTCGAGATCGGCGAGCATGCGTTTGCAGCGCGCGAAGAAACGTGCGCCTTCGTGCGTGAGGCCGATCCTGCGCGTCGTGCGATTGAGCAGTTGCACGCCGAGCTTCGCTTCGAGCCGCATCACGCTCTTGCCTACTGCCGAAGCCGACAATCCGAGCGCGCGCCCTGCCGCGACGAAGCTGCCCGACTCGGCGGCGCGCACGAACGCGACCATGCCGGAAAGACTTTCTGTCGATGGAGGCGCCCCGGACGAAGTCGCCGTGAGAGACCCGTGCGAAGCCTGCGATGGAACGGTGGTCATATTCATGTTCTGGCGAAAAAGAAGGCGCGACGGATTGCGCCTGTCTTCTGCAAGAACGTGCGTGATGCCGATTTATTCCCGACTTACCCGCGCTCTCGTGTAGTGCGGCGCGTCAGCCGTTCAGTTCCTCGTGCAGCGCGACGTATTCCTGCGCGAGCTTGTGACGCGGTTCGAGATAAATCATCGGCCGCGCGTGCTGATGGCTCTCGCGGATTTTCACGGAGAGCGACAGATGCGAATTGAGCACAGGCAAATCTTCGCCGCGTAGTTCCTCGACGAGTTGCTGGGGCAGGCTTGCGCGCGGCTGGAACTGATTGATGACGATGCCTTCGACGCTCAGATCCGGATTGTGATCGTGGCGGATCTCCTGCACGTTATCGAGCACCGAATAGAGCGCGCGGCGCGAGAAGTCGTCGCAATCGAATGGAATCAGACAGCGCTCCACGGCGATCAATGCGGAGCGCGTGAAGAAGTTGAGCGCGGGCGGCGTGTCGATATAGACGGCGTCGTAGTGTTGCAGTCCCTTCAATGCGTCACGCAGCTTATAGATCTTGTAGCGCGATTCGAGCTTGCTTTGCAGCGCTTCGAGATTCGGATGCGACGGCACGATGTCGAGATTCTCGAATGGCGTTGCATGAATGAAGGACTCGAACGCCGGTTCGCGAAAGCTATAGCTCAATGCGGATTCGAAGAAGCTTGCGAGATTCGGCTGTGCATCGCGGGCTTGTTCGCCTAGCAGGTACTGGCTTGCATTGCCCTGCGGATCGAGGTCGATGACGAGTGTGCGCAGGCCCCGGGAAGCGCTGATCGCGGCGAGATTGCAGACGATGGTGGACTTGCCTACGCCACCCTTTTGATTGAAGACCACACGGCGCATCGGTTTTTCTTCCTGGGTTTGTGAACGCTCGTTTCTTTGTGCGTTCTGGCTGGGGTTGAGCGGTTCCAGGGATGTGATCTTATCGCATCAATATGGTTGCGGTTTTTGGCTTTGGGTTTTTGTTCGCTTGTTCGGGAGGTGTCGCTGGATCCCGTATTCGTGTCGGTCTATTAGCACTGCCCCTGTGCTAATAGACCACTAATAAAACGGGATCCGGCGAAAGCGAAAAAATCAAGGAAAAGCCGGAATCGTAGGATCGGCCCCTTCGACATCGGCCTCCGGATGATGACTCTTCACCAGCGCCTCGATCTCCTCGACACGATCCTTCGGCACATCGACCATCATCAGCAATTCGCCATCGTCGATCGCCTGCTCGAACCGCCGCAAGCGCGTATTGGGAATGCCCACGCCGATCATCGTCGCGGCCCATGCGCCGAAGCCCATGCTCGCCAGCGTCATGCAAACGACCGCGCCGCCGGCAATCGTCAAACCCGCAGGCGGAAATGCCATCGCAACAAGTCCGGCGAGCGCGCCCGTCACGCCTCCTGCAGCCGTTCCGCGAGCAAGCGCAGGCAAGAGATCGGTGCGTTGAACGAGTGTCGCTTGAGGCAAATCCTCCAGCGGTTCATGAGGCCGCGCAAGCACATGGATATGCCGCCATTCGATTCGCTTCAGCAGCAATTCGTCGATGATCCCCTTCGCGCTCGCCACACTCGGCAGCAGAAAATAGATGCGCCTCATCTCGCACCTCCATATCGGAGCGTCATGAATCCAATATAGACGACGCGCACAGGAACGCTTTTCAACACGCACGAAGCAAGTCACCGTGCTTGGGTATCACCATGCAGGCAGCGCACGCTTATGCGAGTATCTCCGGATTCGTTCGAACGATTCGCATTCGGAAAAGGAGCAGCATGACGCACATGAACACCCCTTCGTGGCAGGACGTAATCATGCAAACCGAACGCGCACTCGCATGCGGCGCACTGCGTTCGTTCGATACCGCGCAAAGCGTGATCGAAGATGGCGGCGTGCGCTTTCTCGTACGACAGGCCGCTAATATCGCGCGCAAGGAGCAGGCATCGAAACTCGCGGCAAAGTCCGCCGCCGATGCCGCGAGCGCATGGCGCGATCCATTCTCGCCATGCGAGGAAGCGCTGCGTGTCGGCGATATCGGCGAGCGGCATTTTCTGTTGCTCAACAAGTTCAACGTGCTCGCGCATCATCTGCTGATCGTGACGACGGACTTCGAGCCGCAAGAGACGCTCATCAGCGAGGACGACTTCGCCGCGCTCTTTGCCTGCCTCGATCGTTTCGATGCACTCGGCTTCTATAACGGCGGCAGCATCGCCGGATCGAGCCAGCCGCACAAGCATCTGCAGATGGTGCCGCTGCCGCTCGATGGTCAGGCATTGCCGATCGAAGCGGCCATCGAAGCGGCGCGCACGAGCGGCATCTTTCGCGTGCCGCAACTCGCGTTCGCGCACGCAGCCGCATGGCTCGACGATGACAGCATCGCCAACGTGCACGCAACCTATCTGCAACTGCTGAACGCGATCGGCGTGCAACCGCTCGATGTCATGGGCGTCGAACATCAAAGCGCGCCTTATAACCTGCTCGTCACGCGTCGATGGATGCTCGCGGTGCCGCGCAGCGTATCGCATGTCGAGGGCGTCGCGGTGAATGCGCTCGGATTCGCCGGCTCGCTCTTCGTTCGCGACGACGCACAGCGCGAGGTCGTCGAAGCGCTGGGTCCGATGAAACTACTTGCAAACGCAACTATCTCTTGAAATCGGCTCCGGCGACCCGCATGTCCGCATCCAGACATCGGGAGTTCAAGGAACATGGGAAGCCGGCCTCAATTCATCGACGATCTTGCGCGCGGGGCGCAGGACGCCGCGCCCTCCACCCCGCTCGACCCCATCGACGCTATCGACGATGGGGCCCTGCTCGACGCCTATTCGCGCACCGTCATCGGCGCGCTGGAGCGCGTGCAGCAAGCAGTCGTGTTCATTTCCGTCGAACGTCAACTGGCCGACGCGCGCGGCGCGCGACGCAGTGTCGGCGGCACGGGCTCGGGATTCATCTTCACGCCCGACGGCTATCTGCTGACCAATAGTCACGTCGTGCACGGCGCGACGCATATCGTCGTCACGCTCGCCGATGGCACGCGCTTCGACGCCGATCTCGTCGGCGACGATCCCGCAAGCGATCTCGCGGTGCTGCGCATCGGCTCGCCGGAGCCGCTGCCGCATGTCGAACTGGGCGACTCGGGCCGCCTTCGCGTAGGACAGATCGCGATCGCGGTAGGCAATCCGCTCGGGCTCGCGCAGACCGTCACGACGGGCGTCGTCTCCGCGCTCGGCCGAACGCTGCGCTCGACTTCGGGCCGCATGATCTATGACGTCATCCAGACCGATGCCGCGCTCAATCCCGGCAACTCGGGCGGGCCGCTCATCAATTCGGCAGGCCAGGTGATCGGCGTGAACACCGCGATCATCGCCGGCGCGCAGGCCATCTCGTTCGCGACCGCGATCGATACGGCGAAGTGGGTCATCATGCAGATCTTCGCGTACGGGCGCGTGCGGCGCGCGTATATCGGCGTGGCGGGTACGACGACGCCGATCTCGCGGCGCGTGCAGCGCTTTTTCGCGCTTCCGTCGGCAAGCGGCGTGCATGTGATGGAGATCGTCAAAGGCAGTCCGGCCGCGCTCGGCGGCCTGCGCACAGGCGATCGGATCGTCGCGGTGGATGACGTCGCCATCGATAGCGTCGACAGTTTGCAGCGCACGCTGGACGCATCGCGCATCGACAGGCCGGTGAAGATCGCGGTGCTGCGCGGCACGCAGAAGCTCGATATCGACGTGACGCCCGTCGAGCAGACGGGCTGACGCGGCGGCGGCGCGTGCCTCGATGCACACGCGCCGCCTCCCGACGCTTCGCTTCACTTCCTGCTGCCGGTCTCCCGCGCCGCTTGTCCCGCGTACCCCGTGTTTCGTGCGCGCGCATCGGCGAAAACATCGGCCAGACGCTCGCGCAGCGCGTCGGCGTCGCGGCGCAACGGCGCGTTCGCCGACGCATCGATCAACGCATCGATACGCCGTTGCCAGTACGCCTGCTGCATGACGGCATGCCGCATCGGCTCCCCGCGTGCTTTCGCCGCCACGCGCTCAAGCTCCGCGATCATCCGGCCGATGTGCGCGAGTTCCTCCTGCGCGAGCTGATCGACGCTCACAGGCTCCTCCTCGTTCCGCGTCTGTCATGGAGCGCGGTTCCATGAATGCTAAACGTCGCAACCTAAGGCTTTATTCCAGCGGCGCAAGGAAACGAAGCGATTCCGCACCCTGGCCCGCGCTTTGCGCTGTTTGCAATGTCTCGACGGCTATGTGCGCTAACGACCGGTCGCGCGTGCGCGGCTCCGGCCTAATGTGGAAGCAGCAGACAGTGTTCGCGCGCACGGGCCGCCCCGTTCGAACGAGCCTGCCCTGTCGGGGAAGGTCCTAGAAAAAGGATTGCCATGACCACGCACAAGAAAAACCAGACGGCGATGCGCCGCGAAGCGTTCCGTTGCACTGGCGCACAACTCGACGCCATCCTGCGATTCGGCGAGGAACGCAAGCTGGAGAATCAGCCGTTGCATATCGTCGTCGCTGAATACTGGCGCTATCAGGCGCACGCGAAAGCCGCCTGATCGTTCGTACTTCTCGCCGGTTTCGAAGCATCGCCCGTGCGGGCCGCGCGGCGCTATGTACCCGCTATTGTCCCGACAGCACCCGCTGCTTCAGCACCCAGATTGCCGTGGGCACTGCGTAGTAAGCGCTGACATTGCCCGTGACGAGCTTGCCCGTCAGTTGAATGCGTGCGTTCTCCGTGGGCGTCGCATCGATGATCTGGACCGCCGACACATTCGTCTGCTGGCGACCGCCTTGTCCTGTGCTCGCGCTCATCACGCACACCGGACGCGACAGCGATAGCACCCACGCGGGCTTGGGGGACGCATCGCCTTCGCGTGCGGCCTGGCGCGTCGCCGTGCCTTCGAGCGTGACGACATCGCCATCGTTATAGCAAGGCGCCGCCGCTGCGGAGCCTGCCATCAGCACGAGCACCCAAGCACAGGCTTTCGCAATCATTCGAACCTCGCGAAGAGCGCGTCGCGTGACGCGCGGATCCGGGAAAGAAGCTCAGTTACTTTAGGTGATCGGCGTTGGGGTCGCAACCTGCGGACGAATGGTCATCCTCGGCGCTCTTTTCAAAACCTTCATTCGGGAACGCGTGTTGCTGCACTTCATCTGACGAATCGAAAGAGCGCGGATCATGACTGCGAAAGACCGCGCATGAAGACATTGCCGGTCCGCGACTCATTCGGACTGACAGAGGGGGCGACGATGAATCAGGTCATAGTTGGTGTGTTCGGATCCTATCGGGACGGACACGACGCGCTTCGCGCATTGCAGCTCGCGGGTTTGCGACGCGACGACGCGCATCTTTATCGGGCCGGACGTGGCGAGAGCGATATCGATGCTCTGCTGCCGCCCGCGCACGACGAGGACGATGCGGAGTACGTCGCTCATGGCGAGCATCAAGGCGTGATCTGCGCGCGCAATCGGTTCGTGCCGCACGAGCCGGTCTCGCCGCGCCCGCCCGCGTCTCATGCCGCCGACGACGCCACGCCACAGCGCACGCTGCTCGTCATCCGCATCAACGATGACATCAAGCCGGGCGCGATCGGCGAAATGCTGCACGAGCACGGCGCGATCGCGGTCAAGGACGCGAGCGGCCACTGGCGCTTCTCGCCGTTCAGGAATCCGGCGGGCGTCTGAGCGCAGCGTTTTGAGTGCATGCCCGGATGAGGCTTGCGAACGACGGACGGCGCTTCGGACTCGGCGCGCTCATCGTCTTCCGATGGGTCGTCGGACGAAGGCTCGTTGGCGAGATCGCGCGCTTCCTGCGCCGCCGCCGCCGCACGCAACGTCCGACAGCGCGCCGAGTGGCGGAACGTCGCGAGCAGGCGAACGACTTCGCGTGTTCTCGTTCTCATTGTTGCCTCCTTCGAAGCAGTTGAGAAACTACTTTAAGTGTAGGCGGCAAATGCTCAGGCGCAAGGCGTTCCATCGAAATAATGTGCGTCGGCGCATGCGCGTTGCATGCGTTTCGGACGCGCATGAAAAAGCCGGACGGATGCTTGCGCACACGTCCGGCTCTTTTCTCACTTTCACGTCACGTTTTACTGCTGCTGCGGATACTGCCTTGCTTCTATTGCTTCTACCGCTTCACTGCTGAAACACCTGTACCTGCTCCGGGGCCGCACGAGCGATCGGGAACGTATCGGCGGCGCTGTAACTGTTGCTCATCGACATGAATGCGATAAGGCTCATCGACATCATGGCGGCCGCAAGGATGATGCGCTTCTTTTGCATGGCTGCTATTCGTTCTCTCGTTTGGCGTGCAACGAATAGTAGAGCGTCGAAGATAGGAAAGCGCTAATCCGCGTCTTAATTCAAGGCACAAAAAACTAGGAGCGAAAAGCACGACCGCCAGCAATCGGCATGAGCGCAGCATGCGATTGTTCGAACCGTCTAGTACATTTCCCGCATCGTGCCCTGTGCGCAACACGGCGGAAAAGAACTTTACTGTTGCCTTGCCAGCGTCCTGCGATGCCGGGAGAATTGAAGCAACGGCCTAAAAACCGTTCCTTCACTACCACGAGAGTTCGATGGCAACCTTAGAGGGCAAGGCGCAATACCGCATTGATACCGATAACACGGCAGCCGGTATCGCCATCATGATCCTGACGACCGCGACTTTCGCGGCAAGCGATTCCACCGTCAAGCTGATCGGCACCGCCGTCCCTCTGCTGGCTTTGCTCTGGGTTCGCTATCTTTTCCAGATGATCGTCATGGGCGCGTGGCAGATACGCCGCCGCGCGTTCGGCCTCTTTCGCACGGGCAGCGTCAAGCTGCAGATCGTGCGCGCGGTGCTGCTGCTGACCAATTCCGCGTGCACGTTCGCAGGGCTGCGGCATCTTCCGTTGCCCGTCAGCACGTCCCTCGCGATGCTCGCGCCAGTCATCTCCACGCTGCTCGCCGCGCTCGTGCTGAAAGACGACGTGCCGCGCAGCAAGTGGGCGCTGGTCGCGATCGGTTTCGTCGGCATGCTGCTGGTGGTGCGGCCGGGCGGCAGCTCGTTTAGCTGGACGGTGATCTATCCGATCGGCGCGGCGACGACGTTCGCGTGTTTCCAGGTGGTGTCGAGCCATCTTTCGCGCGTCGACGACGCGATCACGACCAACTTCCTCACGGCGCTCGTCGCGACGCTCATGCTGTGCGTGCTCGTGTGGATGGATCAAGCCGAAATGCTGCCCGCGCTCGCGCAGGTACGATTCGAAAGCTGGCTGCTCGTCGTCTTCATGGCGACGATGGCGACCACCGGCCACGGACTCATGCTTCAGGCGCTAAAGCGCGCGCCGCTCTCCGTGCTGACGCCGCTCGGCTACGGCCAGCTCGCGTTCGCCGCCCTTTTCAGCTGGTTGCTCTTCGGACAAGTGCCCGACTTCTGGATGGCGATCGGCATGTGCGTGATCGCGGCGAGCGGCATCGGCACCGTGCTCCTGCATGGACGCAAGGCGGCGCCGGCCGTATCGGCGGATGTCTGACGATAACGGAACGCTCAGTTGGCGGCGTGCGCGCGCTCGGCCTGGCCCGTGCAGAGCCAATGCGGATCGATGTCCAGCGCCTTCGCGATGCGATTGAATGCCGCGAACGGCGGAACCGTGATGCCGCGCCGCCAGAATTGCACGTCGTGCTCGCTCACGTCGAGCCAGCCAGCGGCTTTTGCGGAACTGATGTTTGCCTTCTGCAAGGCCCGGTCGAGTCGTGCGGCCATGGCGCGCCGCAAGGCGTTGTCTTCGTGACTGCGTTCAAGGTGGCCAAGGGTTTGGGAATGTCGCCCCATTTTCTTCAAGTCTCTCGATTTATATCTTTATGCCGTTCAGCGCCGGCTCATTCGCGCGAAGGTGAATCCTACTGATTCACGATGACGCGGCAGTGACAGAAATACCGGAAAATCGTCCGATCTACCGAAAGCCCGTCGCGCATGTTGCAGTGCGAGATTCTTCCAATTAACGCATCAATGCGTCAAGTGGGGAAACAACGCATTCGGTAACTTTTGTCTTAGGGGTTTACGACAGGCCGCGCCTGGACGCCTGCAGCAAGCGTTTAATGAACGCACGTTCGCAGGCCGACTGGTCGGGATTATTTCTTTTCTACCTGCATTCGTGTGATGTGTGATGAGTCCTTAATCGCTCCGATTATTTACTTTGCGCTCACTGTTATTTTTGAATGAACGGCTGAGTGGTTTAAAGTCAAGCCGGGAAAACGTAATTGACACACCACACGCTTGCCTTAAAATAAGTCGTTCGCTGCATTGCACAAATACATCGGCAATCAATTGGCAATTTCCATATGGAGTCGAGCATGAGCAGTCTTGCGCCCGAAAATGTAATCGCGTCACAAAAGGCGGGGGTCGACACCACGTTCGGTGTCGCCGCACGAGCCGTCGAAGGCTTTGAAAAGCTGACCGATCTGAACGTGCGTACGGTCAGGACGGCGCTCGACGAGCATCAGGCGCTCATCGCCAGAACGCTCTCCGTGCGCGATCCGCAGGCGTTCTTCGCGCTTCAGAACCAGCACCTGCAAGACAGCGCCCAGCGCGTTCAGGCCTATTGGCTCGGCGTCTATGAGATCGCGTCGGGCGTGCGCGGCGGCTATCTCGAAGCCGCGCAGGACCAGATCGCGAAGTCTCAGCGCAATGTGCAGGCGTTCGTCGAGAGTCTCGCGAGCAATGCGCCGGTCGGCAGCGAAGCCGTCGTGACGGCGTGGCGCACGGCGATCGATGCCGCGACGGAATCGGCGAATTCCGCTTACGAAGCGGCGAAGAAGGCCGCGCAGCAAGTGGTGGAGGCCGCGCAAAACGACGCCTCGGTGGCTGGCCAGACGGCCGTGCGCGTGGTGTCGTCGAAGACGGCAAGCGCGAAGAAGTAACTCGCCGGCGATCCAGCAAAAGGCGGACGCGGTCCGCCTTTTTTACGTCTCAACCGCCCAGACTCTTCAGCGAGAGTTCGTGCGAACGGCCGATCCACACCGCCGAGTCGCGATGATCGACGAGCGCGTCGCCCGTATTCGGATGCATGAAGACATCGAGCGCGCCGTGATTCAGCGTGAGCCACGCGAGCATCGGCGCGAGCAGCGCATCGCCGAATCCCAACTGGAACGACCACATCGGATGCGGCCCGACCGGGCGCTCGTGAAAGCGGCCCAGACGCAGCGCGCCATCCTGCAATTCGGTCGCAAACCGCTGCTCGATCACGAGCCGAAGCTGCCACGCGGCGTCGCGGCTCGCGGCATCGAAATAGACATGCGCGTGCCAGTCGGCGATCGTGCGTGTGTCCGTGGCGTTCATCGTTTCGTCCGTGCGCGGCAATATTGAGATGCGTGTCATTTTAGCGAACCGCGTTCAGCAACGTTCGAGCGTCCAGAGCACGGCGCCGTCACCGAACGTTCGATGATGCGTCGCGCGCATGCCGACGCCTGCGCCGAGTTGAGACAACACGAACGCATCGGCGTAGCGCGTGATGCCACCGATCGCATGCGACGACGACAGGCGTTCGATCCACAGCCAGCCCGCATCGCCCGACAGAGATGCGATCTGCGCGCCCGTCAGACGCGCGCGCCGCACGATGATGCCGCCTTGCGGCAAGTCCCCGTCGACGACCCACGTGCGCGCCGATGGCCGCGTCGCGCCGCCGAACGGCATCCACGGCACGACGCCCATCGCGATAAGAAACGCGCGCCGTGTCGTCATCGCCAGATGCCCTGCTTGCCGGGCGACAGAATCCCGTTCGGATCGAGCGACGCCTTGATCGTCTTCGAAAGCCGCATCAGCGCGTGATCGTTGAAATCGTATTGCGCGGCGGCGAGGTCCATGTACGACAGATGCGTGCGATATTGCCCGTAGCCCGCCGCGCCCGCATCGCGGATCAGCGTTTCGACGAGCGCGCCGGCATCGCGCGATTGTTTCGGATCGTCGCGATCGAAAATCGCCGCGAAGATGTGATGCATCGCGCGCTCGCCGGCCGTGAATCCGCCGTAATAATCGAAGCCGAATTGCGCGGCGCGCTCGCGCACCATGCGGACCTGCTTCACGGCATCGCGTCCGATGGGCGGACAGATCGGCGAGAAATCGATGTGCGCGCCCGAGCCGCCGCGCCAGTTGAGCAGATTGAACGCTTCGAGTCCCGGAATGCCGACTTGCGCGCGATCGCCGCCGCCTTCCGGCTCGACCGATGCATCGCGATACGGCATCTCGAAGAGCGTCGCGCCCGCGATCGGCCTGTAGCGCGCATGCACGATATCGCGCCGCGCCTCGACGAGCGCTCTCGGCCCATACAGGCAGAAGCGCAGGTTCCAGCGCCCGATGCCGATCTTGCGCGCCATGGCGTCGATGGCGCCGTCGGGCATCGCGCCGTCGCCGTCGAACCATTGCTTGCGCGTCGACACGCCTGCCGCCCAGCGCACCGCGCTTTCGATGACCGCGTTGCTCTGGATGGTGCCGTCCATCTTCAGCGGGCGCAGCGTATCGACGACGCGTTCGAGATCGTCCTCGCGCGCGAATGCGTAGCGGCAGATCATGTAGCCCTCGGGCGCGGGCATGAGCCAGACGCCGAGCTTCGTGACAACGCCGAAGTTCGATTGCATGAACATGCCGTCGTACGAAGGCCCGAAGCCGCTCTTGAATACCTGCCAGTCGCGGCTCGACGACATCGCGCCCATGCCGGTGCGTACGACATCGCCGTTCGCGAGCACGACTTCCATGCCGCACTGATTCGCCGCATGGTCGCCGTATGGCGTCGTGCCGTAACCGCGTTCGAGCGTGTTGCCGATCACGCTGCCCCATCCGGCCGCGGGCGGATCGAGCCAGAAGCGCCGCGGCGTGCCGAGCGCGCGATACAGGTCGTAATAGGTCACGCCCGGTTCGACGAGCGCATAAGCCAGCGTTTCATCGATCTCGACGATGCGATTCATCCGCCGCAAATCGAGCACGACGCAACCAGGCATACGCGGCGCGGCGCCGCCGTAAGCGAAGTTGCGCCCCGTCGATACGGTCCAGAGCGGCACGCGATATCGATTCGCGACCGCCAATGCCGCACGCACGCCTTCGACGTCCTTCGGCAACACGACAGCAGATGGCGCGTGTGCGGATGCATCGCCGGGCGCGAACGGATCGAGATACGAAGCGATATCGTCCGCGAGCACCGCATCGTTGCCGAGCGCCGACTTGAACGCCGCGAGCGCCGCGGGCAAATACGGCATCAATATCCGCCGCTGCTGCCGCTGTTCGATGTCGTGCCCGACGCGCCCGAGCTGCCATCGGTCTGACATCCTGCGAGCAGGCCGGCGAGCAGCGCGAGCATGACTGTTGCGATTCTGGCGAGCTTCATGGAACCACCTCCGAAAGATTGAAAAGCGGGCACGGCGATTAAGCCGCTTATTCATTAAACGCGCGGCGGGGCGTCGATATTCCGTCGATAAAGCGTGAGACAATTTCGCGCCCTTTCACCGATACCCGCGATGAAGCGCTACCAAGCCCTTGCCGACACGATGGCCGCCGAGATACGCGCGGGCCGCCTGCCTGTCGGTGCACGGCTGCCTTCGGTGCGGCATTTGACGACGCAATACGGCGTCGGCCAGTCGACGGTCTTTCGCGCGTACTACCTGCTCGAAGAATGGGGCTTGATTCGCGCGCGCGAACGTTCCGGCTATTACGTCGCGCCGGGCGCCGCACTCGCGCCGAAAGAGAGCGCGACGCTGAAAGAACCCGCGCCCATCGACGTAAGCAGCCTCGTGTTCTCCGTGCTCGACGCCGTGAAGCGCCCGGACGTCGTGCCGCTCGGCTCCGCGTTTCCATCGCCGGCGCTCTTTCCGTTGCAGCGTCTTGCGAAGTCGCTCGCGCACGCGGCGCGGATGCTCGATCCGTGGAGCACCGTCGTCGACATGCCGCCGGGCAACGAGGCGTTGCGCGGACAGATCGCGCTGCGTTATATCGGCATGGGAATCGCGCAGCCGATGGACGAACTCATCGTCACGAACGGCGCGATGGAAGCGCTCACGCTTTGCCTCATGGCCGTCACGCAGCCGGGCGATGTCGTCGCGATCGAATCGCCGTGCTTCTATGCCGCGCTGCAGGCTATCGAGCATCTCGGCTTGCGCGCGGTGGAGATTCCGGTCGATCCGCAAGACGGTCTCGATCTCGACGTGCTCGCCGAAGCGCTCGACAAGCATCCGGTGCGCGCGTGCTGGTTCATGACGAACTTTCAGAATCCGACGGGCGCGACGCTTTCCGTCGAGAAAAAGCGCGCGCTCGTCGCATTGCTCGCGAAGCACGAGGTTCCGCTGATCGAAGACGATGTCTACGGCGAACTGCATTTCGCGCAGGATCGTCCGCCGCCTGCGAAAGCTTTCGATACGAACGGGCTCGTGATGCATTGCGCATCGCTGTCGAAGACGCTTGCGCCGGGGTATCGGCTCGGCTGGGTCGCGGCGGGCCGTTTCGCAGATGCGATCCGGCGTCTCAAGCTGATGACGAGCATTTCCACCAGCGTCCCGATTCAGGCGGGCATCGCCGATTATTTGCAGCACGGCGGCTTCGACAAGCACTTACGCAAGCTGCGCGGCGCGCTTCTCGCGCAACGCGATGCGATGGAGCACGCCATCGCGCGCTGGCTGCCGTCCGACGTCGCATATCGGCGGCCGGACGGCGGCTATTTCCTGTGGCTGCAACTGGCCGATCACGTCGACGCGATGCAGTTGCATCGGCGGGGACTCGAACACGGCATCAACGTGACGCCGGGGCCGATCTTCTCCGCGCGTCACGATTTCGGGAATCATGTGCGCGTCAATTTCGGTCATCCATGGTCGCCGCAAATCGACAACGCGATGAAAACGCTCGGAGAACTGCTGCGCGCGGCTTCGTGAAAGGCGCGTGCTAGACTCCTGTACATGCATACAGTATCCGAGCCCGCCTACACCGTCGCCGTGCGCGCGCTGTGCGAGTTCACGGCGAAACAGGGCGATCTCGATCTACGCTTTACGCCGACGCCGAGCGCGCAGGAAGGCGTCGCCGGCCATGCCACGGTGACGAACCGTCGGCCGGACGGATATCAAAAGGAAATTTCGCTTTCGGAAACCTACGGCCCGCTACTCGTTCGCGGCCGCGCCGATGGCTACGATCCCGCGCTCAACCGGCTCGAGGAAATCAAGACGCATCGCGGCAAGCTCGAATCGATGCCGGAGAATCATCGGCATCTGCATTGGGCGCAGGCGCGCGTCTACGGACATCTGATGTGCCGAAAGCTCGGGCTGGAAGCCATCGACATCGCGCTCGTTTATTTCGATATCGTCGATGAAACCGAAAGCGTGCTCGTCGAGACGCAAACGGCCGCAGCGCTCGCCGTGCATTTCGAGGCGCAGTGCGAACGCTTCATCGCGTGGGCGCGGCAGGAACTGGCGCACGGGGCGGCACGCGACGAAGCGCTGAAGACGCTCGCGTTCCCTCACGCCGATTTCCGCCCCGGCCAGCGCGCGCTCGCGGAAGCGGTGTATCGCTCGGCGGTGTCGAAGCGCTGTCTCGCCGCGCAAGCGCCGACGGGCATCGGCAAAACGGTCGGCACGCTCTTTCCGCTCCTGAAGGCCTGGCCCGGCCAGCAACTCGACAAGATCTACTTTCTCACCGCGAAAAGCGCGGGACGGCAACTCGCGCTCGACGCGCTCACGACGCTCGCCGCGAAGCCGTTGCGCGTCGTCGAACTCGTCGCGCGTGACAAGGCTTGCGAATATCCCGATCGCGCGTGTCACGGCGAATCGTGTCCGCTCGCGCGCGGCTTCTACGATCGCCTCGCCGATGCGCGCGCCGCCGCGCTCCAATGCACGCAGTTCGATCGGGCGTCGGTCGCCGAGGTCGCGCGCCGGCATGACATCTGTCCGTACTATCTGAGCCAGGAATTGTCGCGCTGGAGCGATGTGATCGTCGGCGACTACAACTACTACTTCGACACGAGCGCGATGCTCTTCGCGCTCGCGGAGGCGAATCGCTGGCGCGTGGCGGTGCTCGTCGACGAAGCGCACAACCTCGTCGAACGCGCGCGCGGCATGTATTCCGCGACACTCGATCAGTCCGCCTTCAACGCGATGCGCCGCGGCGCGCCGGGCGTGCTCAGGAAGGCGCTGGGGCGCGTCGCGCGAAGCTGGAGCGAGACGGCGAGCGAGCAGCACGCGTCGGGCATCGAGTACGCGGCGCATACGGAGCCGCCCGCGCGCTTTTTGACCGCGCTCGGGCAAGCCGTTTCGCTGATGACAGAAACGCTCGGCGAACAGCCCGACGCCTTCACGCCCGACACGCTGCGCTTCTATTTCGATGCCGTGCATTTCACGCGCATCGCGGAGCGTTTCGGTTCGCATTCGATCTTCGACATCACGCTTTCCGGCGCGAACGCAAACGCGAGCGCAAACGCGAAGAAGCGCAATGCCACGCTCTGCCTGCGCAACGTGATTCCCGCGCCGCATCTCGCGCCGCGATTGGCGCGCGCGCACAGCGTCGCGCTCTTTTCGGCGACGCTCACGCCCGCGCACTTTTACGCCGATACGCTCGGCTTGCCGGCATCGAGCGTGCGGATCGACGTCGAATCGCCCTTCTCCGCCGATCAGCTCGACGTGCGCGCGATCGCCGATCTTTCGACGCGCTATCGGGATCGCGAGCGCTCGGTGGATCTCATCGCCGCGCAATACTTCCGCGCCGAGGGCAACTATCTGAGCTTCTTCAGCAGCTTCGACTATCTGACGCAAGTGGCGGCGGCGCTGGCGGCGCGTCATCCGTCGATTCCCTGCTGGCAGCAGTCCCGCGCGATGAGCGAGGCGGCGCAACGCGAGTTTCTCGCGCGCTTCGTCGCCGATGGACGCGGTATCGGATTCGCGGTGCTGGGCGGCGCGTTCGGCGAGGCGATCGATCTGCCGGGCACGCGTCTCATCGGTGCGTTCGTCGCGACGCTCGGGCTGCCGCAACTCAATCCCGTCAATCAGCAAATGAAAGCGCGCATGCACGAGGCGTTCGGCGAGGGCTATGCGTACACGTATCTTTTTCCCGGCTTGCAGAAAGTGGTGCAGGCGGCGGGACGCGTGATTCGCGGACCGCTCGATCGCGGCGTGCTTTATCTGATCGACGACCGCTTCGCGCGCGCCGAAGTGCGGCGGCTGCTGCCCGCGTGGTGGCAGGTGAAAGTGTTGCGCCAACGCGACTTGAGCGAATCGAGAAATACCACTATCTAGACGCGCGCACCGCCGCCGTTAACTGATCCATCGCGGGCATTCGTCTTGCTTTTTTACGGCACCTTGGGGACACGCAGATGTCGCTACCGGGCCGACAGAGCCCACTATTGGAGAACCCCATGTCCACCGCTCAAACCCCGCGACCCATCGATGCGCTCGACATGCTCGAAGCCGATCACCGCGCCATCGAACAATTGTTCGATGCCTTCGAACGCGCGGACCACGACGATTTCGAGCGCAAGAACTCGCTCGTACAGCGCGCGTGCGAACTGTTGACGATCCATACGATCGTCGAGGAAGAATTGTTGTATCCGGGCGCGCAGAACGCGCTCGAAGCGGACCGGCGCATCGACGTGGACGAAGCCTACGTCGAGCATTTTCTGGTGAAGACGCTGATCGAACGATTCGCGAACCTGCGCGCCGGCGAAGACGGATTCGACGGGACGTTCAAGGTGCTGAAGGAAAACGCGGTGCATCACATCGAGGAAGAGGAAACCGTACTCTTCCCGGCCGTGCGCAAGACGCAGATGGATCTCGTCGCGATCGGCGCGAAGATGGCCGCGCGCAAGGCCGCGCTGCACGAACGCATCGCGGAGACTGCGGCCGCGCACTGAATTGCACAGCAAGAGCCGGAGTGCGTGCGTCGCGTCGCGGGCGCACACTTCATTCGAATTCACGCACATCCGGAGGAACGACATGAAGGTGCTCGAACGCGCGACGGCAGACGATATCGGCGATCGCATCGACGCGCTCGACTGGGCCGATCTCGAAGCGCAACTCGATAGCTTCGGCTGCGCGACGGCGTCGGCGCTTTTTTCGCCCGACGAATGCGAGGCGCTCGCGGCGCTTTACGATCGCGACGGCATTTTTCGCAGCCGCGTCGTGATGGAGCGCCACGGCTTCGGGCGCGGCGAATACAAATACTTCGCGTATCCGTTGCCGGGCGCGCTCGAACGCGTGCGGCGCGCGGTGTATCCGCATCTCGCGCCGGTCGCGAATCGCTGGAACGAGGTGATGGGCATCGAGACGCGCTATCCGCGCGAGCATGCGGCGTTCATCGAGCGCTGTCATCGCGCGGGGCAGACACGGCCGACGCCGCTCTTGCTACGTTACGTGCCCGGCGATTTCAACTGTCTGCATCAGGATCTCTACGGCGAGCACGTCTTTCCGATTCAGATGGCGATCCTGCTTTCCGCGCCCGGCCACGATTTCACCGGCGGCGAATTCGTGATGACGGAGCAGCGTCCGCGCATGCAGTCGCGTGCGGAAGTCGTACCGCTTTTGCAAGGCGATGCGGTGTTCTTCGCGGTGCATCATCGGCCGGTGCAGGGCACGCGCGGGCCGTATCGGGTGAACATGAAGCACGGCGTGAGCCGCCTGCGCTCGGGACGCAGGCATATGCTCGGGGTAATTTTTCACGACGCGCAGTGAGCGCGCGCACTGTCGGGCTTACTCGTTCTCGTCGAAGTAATGCCCGAAGCGCGCCTGCTTCGTCTTGATATAGCGCTCGTTTTCCTCGCGCATCGGGATGGCGAGCGCGACGCGTTCGCATACGGGAATATCGTGCCTGAGCAGCGTGTCGAACTTCGACGGATTGTTGCTCATCAATCGCACCGACTTCACGTTCATGGAACGCAGGATCGCGGCGGCGGAATCGTATTCGCGGGCGTCGTCGGGCAGGCCGAGATGCAGGTTCGCATCGACGGTATCGAGCCCCTGTTCCTGCAGCGCGTATGCACGGATCTTGTTCGCGAGGCCGATGCCGCGCCCTTCGTGGCCGCGCAGATACAGCAGAATCCCGCGAGCCTCCGCGGCGATATAGCGCAATGCCAGATCGAGCTGCTCGCCGCAGTCACAGCGGTACGAGCCGAAGACATCGCCGGTCACGCATTCGGAGTGCAGGCGCGTCAGCACGGGTTCGCCGCTGCTCACGTCGCCCATCACGAACGCGATGTGCTCCACATCCGTGTGCTTCACGCGATAGACGTACGAAGCGAAAGTGCCGTAGCGGGTCGGAATGGTGGCGGTCGCCACGAGTTCGACGTCCGCGCACTCGTCGCACTCGCCGAAGCGGTGTTGCGGGTTCTGCACGTCCTGCGTAGGAGAAGCGGTTTTCATAGTCAATCTGCGAGTCCACGACGCCGGACGGCGGCTGCATTTTTGCGCCAGCCCGGTTCGTCATGTTAAAGCCCATCGGGAAAGTTTGCAGATTGTCTCACGGCGCGCGCGCGTTCCCGCGCTTTACCGTACGGTCTTTCGCTTCTACGCGGGTTGGTCGAACGTGCCGGGACTCTTGTCCGTCGCGCGCCATTCGGGCTTGCGCACCGGATCGGCCTTCTGAAGCGCCGCGCGCAGGCCGGCGGCGTCGAGATCGGCGGTGTAGACGGGCGTCGCGGGCTGCTGACGCCAGGAATCGTCGATCTGGCCGGCATCGACCGGATCGAAGCCGATCTCATCGACGAGCTTCATCACGACGGCCTTTGCCTTCGCGTCATCGCCCGCGACCGGCAGCGCGATGCGGCCCGGCGTTCCCGGCGGCTTGCCGCGGTTCTTCAGGTGATCCGCATAGATATTGTTGAACGCTTTCACGACCGGCCGACCGATCTGCTGCTCGACCCAGCCGCTCTCGGGCGTGCCCTTTTCGATGCCTTCGATCCGCCCGTCGCGCTGCTGCGGATAGTAGTTACCGGTGTCGATCACGACGACGCTCGCCGGCACGCCCGCAAACAGATCCTTCGGCAGGTTCGGCACCTTGGCTTCGGGAATCGTGACGACGACGACTTCGGCGTCCTTCACCGCGTCCCGCGCTTCGACGGCCTTCGCGCCGGTCTCGCGCTCGATATCCGCGAGCGACGCCGGGCCGCGCGAATTCGCGATACGCACGTCATGCCCTTTCTCGGTGAAGCGCAGTGCCAGCACCGAACCGATATTGCCCGCTCCGATGATTCCTATTTTCATACTGCCTCCTTGAAATGAAAGTGAAAGCGACCAAGTCTGTTTAAGGAACCTGCGAAGGCGCATGCAATCAGAATGCCTTGTGCGGGAAAACGCCAAAATATCGCGTCGATAGCCCGGCGCTATCCCGACAATAAAATCAATCCACTTCGCAAGTACGATAGCTTTCCTGTATAGTTCACTTACTTCTTCAACACCACTCCAAAAGGAAACTGGTAATGCCCATCATCAACAGTCAAGTCAAGCCGTTCAAAGCAACCGCCTATCACAATGGCGAGTTCGTGACCGTCACCGATGAAAGCCTGAAGGGCAAGTGGTCGGTGTTTGTGTTCTACCCGGCCGATTTCACGTTCGTCTGCCCGACCGAACTGGGCGACCTGGCTGACCGCTACGAAGAATTCAAGAAGCTCGGCGTGGAAATCTACTCGGTTTCGACCGACACGCACTTCACGCACAAGGCATGGCACGACACGTCGGACACGATCCAGAAGATCAACTATCCGATGATCGCCGACCCGACGCTCGCGATCTCGCGCAACTTCGACGTTCTGATCGAAGAAGAAGGCCTGGCGCTGCGCGGCACGTTCGTGATCAACCCGGAAGGCGAGATCAAGCTGTGCGAAGTGCACGACAACGGCATCGGCCGCGACGCTGGCGAACTGCTCCGCAAGGTTCAGGCTGCTCAGTACATCGCGAAGAATCCGGGTCAAGTGTGCCCCGCCAAGTGGACGCCGGGCGCTGAAACGCTGACCCCGTCGCTCGATCTGATCGGCAAGATCTAAGTCTCGTACTTCACGAGCGCTGTATCGAACTTGCCGCGGTTCTGCGGCAGGTTCACCCCAAAAAACGTGTTCGTCCGGCGCTGCGAATTTCGCAGCGCCGCGGCGGAACACGTCTGCAATATCCCAAGTCAAGGAACGGACATCGCCATGCTCGACGCCAATCTCAAGAATCAATTAAAAGCGTATCTGGAAAAAGTCACCCGGCCGATCGAACTCGTCGCCTTCCTCGACGACAGCGACAAGTCGCGTGAGCTGAAAAGCCTGCTCGACGAGATCGCTACGCTGTCTGCGCGGATCAGCGTCGTCGAGAAAGAGGACGCCAGCGTGCGTCGTCCGTCCTTCACCATCGGCGAGGCGGGCAAGGCTGCGGGCATCCACTTCGCCGGCATCCCGATGGGCCACGAATTCACGTCGCTCGTGCTCGCGCTGTTGCAAGCCGGCGGCCATCCGATCAAGCTCGACGACGCCATCATCGAGCAGATCAAGAATCTCGACGGCGACTTCGCGTTCGAGACGTATTTCTCGCTGTCGTGCCAGAACTGCCCGGAAGTCGTGCAGGCGCTGAACGTGATGGCGATCATCAACCCGCGCATCAAGCATGTCGCGATCGACGGCGCGCTGTTCCAGCAGGAAGTCGAGGAACGCCAGGTCATGTCCGTGCCGATGATGTTCGTCAACGGCGAGAGCTTCGGCTCGGGCCGCATGGGCGTGAAGGAAATCCTCGCGAAGCTGGACACGGGCGCATCGGCGCGCGCGGCGAAGGAACTCGAGAACAAGCCGGTGTTCGACACGCTGATCGTCGGCGGCGGTCCTGCCGGCGCGGCGGCGGCGATCTATTCGGCGCGCAAGGGCATTGCTACGGGCGTCGTCGCCGAGCGCTTCGGCGGTCAGGTGCTCGATACGATGGCCATCGAAAACTTCGTCTCGGTCAAGGAAACCGAAGGGCCGAAGTTCGCCACAGCGCTGGAGCAGCACGTCAAGAGCTACGAAGTCGATATCATGGACGTGCAACGCGCCGAGAAGCTGGTGCCGGGCCGCATCAATGAAATCCATCTCGCGAGCGGCGCGGTGCTGAAGGCGAAGACCGTGATTCTGTCGACCGGCGCGCGCTGGCGTGAAATCAACGTGCCGGGCGAGCGCGAGTATCGCGGACGCGGCGTGGCGTACTGCCCGCACTGCGACGGCCCGCTCTTCAAGGGCAAGCGCGTCGCCGTGATCGGCGGCGGCAATTCGGGCGTGGAAGCGGCGATCGACCTCGCGGGCATCGTGTCGGCGGTGACGCTGATCGAATTCGGCAACGAGCTGCGCGCCGACGCGGTCCTGCAGAAGAAGCTGCGCAGCCTGCCGAACGTGACGATCGTCACCGAGGCGCAGACGACCGAAGTCACCGGCGACGGCAAGAAGGTCAACGGCATCACGTACACGGACCGCGCGACGGGCGCGAGCCATCACGTCGAGCTCGAAGGCGTGTTCGTGCAGATCGGCCTCGTGCCGAACACCGAATGGCTGAAGGGCGTAGTCGAGTTGTCGAAGCACGGCGAGATCGTCGTCGATGCGAAGGGCGCGACCTCGCTGCCGGGCGTGTTCGCCGCGGGCGACGTGACGACGGTGCCGTACAAGCAGATCGTGATCGCGGTCGGCGAAGGCGCGAAGGCGGCGCTCTCGGCGTTCGACCATCTGATCCGCGCGTCGGTGGAAGACGAAGCAGTGGTCGAAGAAGAAGCGGCGGCCTGAGCATCGTTCAGGCGTCGTGGTGACCGGAAGGCGGACGGGGCGACCCGTCCGCCTTTTTTCGTTTATTGAGCGTCGGAAGCCTTCGGTTCCAGCACCATCGGGAACGTCACTTCGAACACGCTTCCGCGCCCTTTCGACGACTGGAAGCGCAGTTCCCCTTCCAGCGTGCGCGACAACTCCTTGACGATCGCAAGGCCGAGCCCGGCGCCGGGAATGTCGTCATCGGCGGCGCGCTCGAATTCCTCGAACACGCGCTCCTGATCCGCCACGCTGATGCCGACGCCCGTATCGGCGACGCGCAATTTCCAGCGCTGATCGGGCGCGGCGGCGATCGACAGTGCGATCTCGCCCGACGACGTGTACTTGATCGCATTCGACAGCAGATTCAGCGCGACCTGCTTCACCTTCAGCCGGTTCGACGTCACCTCACCGAGCGCCGGATCGAGATGGCCGATCAGCTTCAATCCCTTCGATTCGGTCGCGACGCGGCAGGCCTGCATCAGCTCGTCGAAGAGACCGACGAGATCGAACGGCTCGACCGTCAGCACCGAATCGTCGCCCAGCACTTTCGAATATTCGACCATCTCGTCGACGAGCGACGCCATGTCGGCGACTTGCCGGTTCGCCAGTCCGAGCGCCGTCTCGCGCTTCGCGGCCGAGCGCGAGGCCAGTTGCAGCGCCGTCGAGAACACGTTGAGGAAATTGCGCAGATCGTGCGCGACGCGCCGCGTGACCTGCATGCGCGTCTCGTACAAATCGCTGATGAGCTTTTGCCGCAGCGTGAGCTCGTAGTTGGCGCGCTCCAGCATGCCGGTGTATTCGTCGATCTTGCGATCGCGCTCGCCGATCGCCTCGCGAATCGACGCCAGCGTGACGAAGCTCACGACTTCATCGGTCATGAGGCGCGCGTGCTCTTCGTCGGCGCGCGAAAGATCGTCATGGGCGCCCGCGTATTCGCCGATCGCGAGCAGCAACACCTGACGAAAAAGATCGAGTTCGCGCACGAGTTCATCGATACGGTAGCCTTGCTGCCAGCGCCATTGCCCGTGTTGGCGCGCGTCGCGCTCGATCGCGCCTTCCTGGTCGCGCAGATTGCGCGATTCCAGCACGATGCAGATTTCATCGAAGATGCTCGGCAGATGATCCGCAAGCTGCCGATACGTGAGCTGATCCGAATGTTCGACTTCCTGATCGCCGAACACGAGCTTCATCCAGCGTTCGGTGAGCGCGTCTTGCTGCGCGCGCAGCGCGTCCACGAGACCCTTCAAGCCGCCGACTGACGTGTCGCTCATCTGCGAGTCCCCGAGTGCTTAAGGCGCCGGAGGGCGGCGCGAATGATGTTCGTGATATGCATGCGAAAGCAAGTTCCGATATTGCCTGGAACCGCCCGCGAATGCTTCGCCAGTATAGGCGCGATGCCCGCGCGAAAGGGACATATCCGAGTTTTTTCAATGACTCGCGTGCACATCGGATTCAGCGTTCCATTCAAAGGCCGTCGCGCGGCTTTGGATCGGCGCGGCCCGCGCATCTAGAATCGCGTGTGATATCACGACGAACATCGACTGGAGCCTTCAATGACGACATCATCGCCCGAATGGCAAGCGCGCCAATATTCGCTGTTCGAGGAAGAGCGCACGCGCCCCGTCCGCGATCTGCTGAACGCGACTCATGCGCGAGCCGCGCGCACGGCGGTCGATCTCGGCTGCGGCCCCGGCAATTCAACCGAAACGCTCATCGCGCATGCGCCGAACGCGCGCGTGATCGGCGTCGACAATTCGGGCGACATGATCGACGCGGCGAAAAAGCGCCTGCCCCAAGTCGAATTCGCGCTCGCCGACATTTCCGCGTGGCAGGCAGAAGGACCGTTCGATCTGATTCTCGCGAACGCGGCGCTGCAGTGGGTGCCCGATCACGAGACGCTGTTTCCGTCGCTCGCCGGCAAGCTCGCGAAGGGCGGGCAGCTCGCCGTGCAGATGCCCGACAATCTCGACGAACCCGCGCACCGCCTGATGCGCGAAGCCGCCGCCGATGGCCCTTGGCGCGACAAGCTGAAGGGCGTGGAGCGCACCGCGCGCTTCCGGGCGGACTGGTATTACGCGTTGCTCAAGCCGCTGTGCGCGCGCGTCGACGTGTGGCGCACGACGTACCATCATCCGCTGGACGGCGGCGTCGATGCCATCATCGAATGGTTCAAGGGCTCGGCGCTGCGGCCGTTCCTCGCGAAGCTCGACGAGAAGGAAGCGGCCGCGTTCCTCGACCGCTATCGCGCCGGCCTGAAAACCGCATATACCGTTTTCGACGACGGCAGCGTGCTCCTGCCCTTCCCGCGTCTGTTCATCGTCGCGACGCGCTGAGTGTCAGTTCGGCCGGCGCTGCTCGCGCAACATCTGCACGAACTGCCGCGCCGCCGGCGAAAGCTCGCCGCCCCTGCGCGTGACGATGCCGTAGGTCTGCGATTTCGACTTCATGCGAACGGGCAGAATGCGCAGCATGCCGTGGCGCTCGAACACTTTCGCGACGCTCGCCGGCAGAATCGACACGAGTTCCGCGCTCTCTTGCAGCAGCGTCACGGTCATCAGCGGCGAGGCGGTGGAAATCGGATTGGCGGGCATCGGCAGGCCGGCGAGATCGAGTTCGCGTTCCAGCAATGCGCTCATCGGCATATAGCTCGGATACGTGACCCAGCGATAGCGCGCGAGATCGGCGAAACCGACTTCCGGCTCGCCCGTGCGCTCGTGACCCTGACCGACGACGATGCAAAGCGGCTCGTCCGCCAGCGGCTGATACTGATACTTCGACGGCTGATCCGACACGCTCGAGCGCCCGATGACGAGATCGACGCGGCCGTCGTCGAGCATCGGCAGCATGCGCGCGCTCGTATCCTCGACGATTTCGATCGCCAGATCCGGATGCTTCGCGTGCATCTCGTTGACGATCGGCGCGACCACGCCCGGCACCGCGCCCATGATCGTGCCGACGGTCAGCCGCCCGCCCGTGCCCGCGCGAATCTGCGCGACTTCCTGGCAGAGCGCGTTGAGATCGGCGGCCAGCACGCGTGCGTAGCGCACCACGCAGCGGCCGAACGGATTCGGGATCAGCCCGCTCTTCGCACGCTCGAATAGCGGCGCTTCCAGCATGGATTCGAGTTCGGCGAGCGCCTTGCTCGCGGCGGATTGCGTCATCGCCATGGCGCTCGACGCCTTGTGCAGCGATTTGTGGTCGTCGAGCGCGATCAGCAGTTGAAGCTGCTTCATGCGCAGCCGCGACATCAATACATCGAGCGTGTTCTTCATCTTTCGGCGTGCGGGAAAGCGCGGGATGATTCCAAAAAGCGATCAAGCGATGGAAAGGTTTCACTATACAGGCGCACGCGCGAAGCCGTATAGTCGGGCAAGGTGCAGTCATCGTACAACCGGTACATGCGGCTGCCGCGAATCACTCCAAGCAAGGACGAGACATCATGCAACTCACTGGCAACCTGCTCATCGGTCAGGAATCGGTCTTCGGCTCGAACGGCTCGATCAAGGCCGTCAACGCGTCGACCGGCGCGGCCATCGAACCGGCTTTCGGCGGCGCGACGCTCGCGGACCTCGACCGCGCGTGCGCCCTCGCGTGGGCCGCGTTCGACGTCTACCGCGAAACCGCGCCCGAAGCGCGCGCGAAGTTCCTGGAAACGATCGCGCAGAACATCCTCGATATCGGCGACGACCTGATCGAGCGCTGCATGATCGAAAGCGGCCTGCCGCGCGCGCGTCTCGAAGGCGAGCGCGGCCGCACGGTCGGCCAGTTGCGCATGTTCGCCGATGTCGTCCGCAATGGCGATTTTCTCGGCGTGCGGATCGATCCGGCGCAACCCGAGCGCAAGCCGCTGCCGCGCGTCGATCTGCGTCTGCGTCATATCGGCGTCGGCCCGGTCGCCGTGTTCGGCGCGAGCAACTTCCCGCTCGCGTTCTCCGTCGCCGGCGGCGACACGGCGTCGGCGCTCGCCGCCGGTTGCCCGGTCATCGTCAAGGCGCACTCGGCGCATCCCGGCACGGCGGAGCTCGTCGGCCGCGCGGTGCAGAAGGCCGTGAAGGACTGCGGCATGCCCGAAGGCACGTTCTCGCTCCTCTTCGACAGCGGCCGCGACATCGGTCAGGGCCTCGTCGCCGACAACCGCATCAAGGCGGCGGGCTTCACCGGCTCGCGCGGCGGCGGCGTCGCGCTGATGAAGATCGCGGCGGCGCGCAAGGAACCCATCCCCGTCTACGCGGAAATGAGCAGCATCAACCCGGTACTGCTCTTCCCGAACGCGCTCAAGAATCGCGGCGAAGCCATCGGCAAGGCGTTCGTCTCGTCGCTCGTGCTCGGCGCGGGCCAGTTCTGCACGAATCCGGGCCTGATTCTGGCCGTCGACGGCCCGGATCTCGACAAGTTCATCGAAGCGGCTTCCGCTGCGCTCAAGGAAACCGCCGCGCAGACGATGCTCACGCCGGGCATCTGCAAGACGTACGCGAACTCGGTCGCGAAGACCGCCGATAACGCCGACGTGACCACCGCCGCGCGCGGCCTCGAAGCGAAGGGCGACAATCAGGGCCAGTCGGCGCTGTTCGTCACCACCGCCGAAGCGTTCCGCAAGAATCACGATCTGCAAGAGGAAATCTTCGGTGCATCGTCGCTGGTCGTGCGTTGCCCGAGCCTCGACGCGATGATCGATCTGATCGAATCGCTGGAAGGCCAGTTGACCTCGGCGCTGCATATCGACGAGGCCGATTACGCCGATGCGAAGCGCGTCCTGCCCGCGCTCGAGCGCCGCACCGGCCGCCTGCTGGTGAACGGCTTCGGCACGGGCGTGGAAGTCGGCCACGCGATGGTGCACGGCGGCCCGTTCCCGTCGACGGCGGATGGCCGCTCGACTTCGGTCGGCAGTCTCGCGATCAACCGTTTCCTGCGCCCGGTCAGCTATCAGGATCTGCCTGACGCGCTTCTGCCCGACGCGCTGAAGACGGCGAATCCGCTCGGCCTGAACCGCCGCATCGACGGCAAGCTGCAACTGGCGGAATAACGCTTCGGGTTAGTCTGATGAAAGCCGCGGCGCGTCATTCGCGCCGCGGCTTTTTCGCTTCTGCGCAACGCCGAGCACGAAAGGCAAACCTTTCGAACGATGATTCGGAAGCCTTACCAATCTCCCGGCAACGTCCGCCGCTTCGGGCGATCCGCGTTGACATACTCGGCGTGGGCTCGCTACAACGTTTCATCACGCGCTCGAATCGCTTTCACATCAGTGGGTTATCCGGCGATCGCGCCCCGTTGTCTTTTTTCGGCTAAGGATTGGCGATTCAAAACCGCCGCCGCGATCCCAAAATGTCAGAAATATCGTGAGCGAGAGCACCGCCCGGAGTAGGGGCGAAAGGCAATTGACGTCCGATAGTGGTTGAACCATAGTCGGATAGTCGTTTCCCGCTGGCGCGCGCGCCGCGCGGACAAAGAATACGAAGGATTGCTGCCGCGGGACGCCGTTCCCGCGTACAGGCGCGACGGCTCGGCGCGCATTGGCGGCCACGCGATTTTGGCAACCTCACGCACACGTCCTTCGAGGGCTTTAGCATGACCACGCGACTGACGTTTCCCGCATCCATGTTCTCCGTCGTCTGCCAGCGGTGCGGCAGCACGGTGCGCAAGAACGCCGACAGTTGCCCCAATTGCGGCGCAGACCGAAGCGCCGCATTCGGCCAGACGCGCGAGGCCGCCTCGGGCAAATCGCGCAAGAACGTTTTCGAAGAGGCATCGGCGCCGCTCGCATCGGCGGGTGCGTCCGCATCCGGTTCTTCCGCTTCCCTCGACTCGGATGGCGCCGGGCGCGTCGAGCCGGGCATGCGCTCGCGCTGGACGGAGCGCGCGAGTGAGCGCATCGCGCAAAAGGCGGCGGAGTATCGCGCGCGCCGCGCCGAGGAATCCGCACGCAACGCCTTCGCCGATTCCAGCAACGATCCCGACGCCCTGCCCGGTTCCGAGCGGTGGAACACGAAGAAGACAGTCATCGCCGGTGCATGCGGTCTCGTGTTGCTGCTCGGCGCGACGTTCTATTACCAGCTTGGCGATTCGGACGGCGGTTCGAGCACGCCATCCGCGGATCACAGCGTTTCGGGCGTGATCGATTCCAAGGTTGGTTCGCTGATGCGCGGCGCAACCGACGCGCCCGGCACGCCTGCCGCACCGGCCGCGGCGGACCGGCGCCCGTTGGCCGCCGCTCCGTCCGGCAATGCGCTGCAGGATGTGCGCGTCGCGCTGGATCAGCACGATCTCGCCACGGCCCGCGCGCGGCTCAAAATGCTTCCGCCGCAGCAACAGGCGCGCGCCGACTACGAATCGCTGAAGGACGAGCTCGTCAAGCGCGAAGCGCAGCGCGACGCCGCGCTGCAACTCGCGCGCGCCTGCGAGCGCACGTCCGCGTGGGCGTGCGTGCAGCAGAACGCGGGCGAGGCGCTCGCCCTCGACGGCAGCAACATCGAATCGCAAGCCATGCTCGAACGCGTGATTTCGCACGCGGGCTGGCTCGCGCCGACGGCAGTGGCCGCGCTCGCCAAACGCGTGCCGGGCACGGCGCCCGCCGCGGATGCCGCGAACACGGCGGCTGCCGCGCCCGCTCAACTTCCCGCGCAGGCAAACGTTGCAGCGGCGGCCGCGCAGGCCGCGAAGACGAACGGGTTTGCTCAGAAGCCCACGCCGGACAGGCGCACGGTGCAACGCAGCACCGCCGCGCGCTGGGCCGACGACGACGCTGCCTACGAATCGCGCGCGGAGAAAATCGCGCGTGGCCAGGCGGCGACCGCCGCGATCACCGCGACGACGATCAATCCGCCGCCCGCGCCGACCGTGGCCACGACGATGACGATGCCCACGCCCGCGCCGCAAGCGGCCACGCAACCGACGCCCCAACCGACGCCCCTGCCGACGCCACAACCGGCCACGACACAAGCCGCCGTGCCCGCGCCGTCGCAACCGGCCGCTGCGAAGGCCGCTCCGCCGCCCGTCACGCAAGCGGCGCGCGCGCCCTATTATCTCGGCGAAGAAAGCGCCCAGCCTTCCGCCGCGAATTCGCGTGCCGCGAACCCGCGCGCGCCCTATTACATCGGCGACGAGCCGCCGCAGCAAGCCGCTCGTCCGGCCAATCCGCGCGGCGCGTATTACCTCGGCGAAGATCCGCCGCAGCCGTCGGCGCCCCCGACGCGCACCGCCGTGCCGCATCCACCGCAATCGGCCAATCAGAGCAGCGCGCTCCCGCCATCGACGGCGCCGATGCAGGCAGCCGTGCCCCGTCCGCCCGCGGCCGTCGCACAAGCCGTCGCCCAGCCCGTCGTGCAGACGAACGTCGCGACGCGCAGCACGCAGGCCGCGGCCACGACCGGCGCGTCGCCGCAGTTCGCCACGGTGCCGGCCGGCTCGCATGTCGACTCCGACAAGTCCGAGGAACTCGAACGCGCCATCAAGCAATACGGCTGGAGCGGCGGCGATTCGGCCTCGAAGCCGCCGTCGCGCTGAAAACGGCAAAAAAACGCAAAAAAACGCACAAGAACGACGCAAGAACGACGCAACTACAAGAACACGCAGAGACAACACCGACGCACCGCAAGCACGCGCCGCGCATCTTCGCGCCGGGCCGCATGCGAGTGCCCGCGCATGAGCAGATTGCGCGCGACGCGGACGATTCCCGCATCGTGCGAGTTTCAAAAAGCACCCGTCCAACTCCGACTAAGGGTCAATCATGTTCACCACGAAATACATGCGCAACGCCGCACGGGGCGCGCTGACGCTTCTCGCCATCGCCGGGATGATCGGCGCGGGATCGAGCTTCGCCGCCGATCCGATTCCCTACAAGATCACGACGGGCCAGGAACGCGGCACGTATATCCAGATCGGACAGGACTTGTCGAAGTACGTCGCCGAGCCGGCCGGCATCGAACTGGAAGTGCTGCCGTCGAAAGGGTCGGCGGAGAACGTGCAGCGCATGCGCTACGAGCCCGGCGTGAAGTTCGCGCTGGTGCAGTCGGACGTGTATCAGGCGTACATGGACATGGCGACCTCGGGCAATGCGGACGCGGGCAAGATCATCAAGCCGCTGCGGCTCATCATGCCGCTCTACGACGAAGAAATTTACTTCGTCACGCGCGCGGACTCGCCGATGAAGTACATCCACGAGATCAAGGGCAAGAACATCAGCGTCGGGCCGATCGGCAGCGGCACGGCGCAATCGGCGGAGACGCTGTATCGGCTGATGTTCGGCGAACCGATCGCCGAAGCCAACGAGCAGCATCTCAACAACGAGGATTCGCTCGCGCGGCTGATCGTCGGGAAGATCGATGTGGCGGTGATCGTCGCGGGGCAACCGGCGAAGCTCTTCCAGGACATGAATCCGGAGCTGCTCAAGCAGATCAGGCTGCTGCGCCTCGATCCGAACGCGCAGGAAACCGCGCGCGCGAAGCAGACCTATTTCCCGGCGACGATCCGCACGACGAGTTATCCGAACTGGATTCAGGAAGACACGCCGACGCTCACCGTGAAGGCGTTTCTCGTGACCTACGATTACGGTTTGCGCGGCACGGTCGGCGCGCTGTCGAAATTCGCCGATTCGCTGTGCTCGAACTTCGACACGCTGCAGGCGAACGGCCATCCGAAGTGGAAGCAGGTGCATCTCGAACTGCCGCCGCTCACGAAGGGCTGGAAATACTATCCGCCGATGGAAAAGCACTTGCGCGCGTGCATCGCGCAGCGCACGGCGGCCGCCGAGCAAGCGCAGAATCCGACGCGCAAGGTCGCGACGCGCGACGCGGACGCGGCCGCGCAAAAGCCGAAAAAGGCGGCGTGTTCCGCGCAGGAAAAGCTGCTGTTGTTGTGCGATCAGTGACGCCGCGAAGCTAGCGGACGAGCGTCGGCATGAGCGCGGCGAGGCGCGTCGCGCCGCGCTCGATCGCCGTGACGCTCGTCCCGCCGTAGCCGAGCAGCACGCCTTGCTGCGCCGGCTCGCCCGCGTAGAACGCGCGTATGCCGTACAGCCCGACCGATACGGCGCGCGCCGCCGCGACGACCTCGTCTTCCCGCACCGAACCGGCGAGCCGCGCGACGAGATGGATGCCCGCCGTCGCGGGCAGCGGCTCGAACCAAGGCGCGAGCTCGCCTTGCAGACGTTCGATCAACAGCGCGCGGCGTTCCGCGTACGCCTTGTGCATGCGGCGCAGATGCTTCGCGTATTCGCCATCGAGCATGAACGCGCCGAGCGCGGTTTGCGTCAGCATGCAGCTGTGCCAGTCGCAAATCTGCTTTGCGTTCCAGAGCGGTTCGGAGAGTGTCGCGGGCGGCACGACGTAGCCGAGCCGCAGATCGGGAAAGAGCGTCTTCGAAAACGTGCCGACATACGCGACGAGTCCCGCGCGATCGAGACTCTTCAGCGATTCCACCGGCCGCCCTTCGAAGCGGAATTCGCCGTCGTAATCGTCCTCGACGATCACCGCGCCGCGCTTGCCCGCCCATTCGAGCAACTCGACGCGCCGCTCGAGGCTCATCGGCATGCCGAGCGGAAACTGATGCGACGGCGTCACGTAGACGAGCCGCGTGTTGCGCGGCAGCTTTCTCACGACGATGCCCTCGCCATCGACCGGCACATGCGCGATGCGCGCGCCGAGCGCCGCGAAGAGCGCTCGCGCCGGCGGATAACCCGGCTCTTCGACCGCGACGACATCGCCCGGCTGGATCGTCACGCGCGCGAGCAGATCGAGCGCCTGTTGCGCGCCCTGCGTGACGATCACGTCCTGCCAGTTGCAGACGACCGCGCGGCTGAACGCGAGATAACGCGCGATGCCGAGCCGCAACGCCTGCTCGCCGCCCGGATCGCGATAACCCGCGACGCCGCCGCCCGCGCGCGCCTGCGTGCGCAGTGCCTGATTCAGGCAGCGTCGCCAGGCGTCGTAGGGAAAGAGCGATTTGTCGGTTACGCCGCCCTTGAAATCGCAGTCGAGCGTTTCGTCGGCGGGCGGCATCGGCATCGCCATGCGCTCGGGCATCTTGCGCCAGATGCCGGTGGCGCGAGCGCGGGCCGATACGGGTTCGGTGCGCGCGGTCGGCAGGCGCGTGAGCCCTTCAGCGACGAACGTGCCGTCGCCGGCGCGCGTGCGCAAGAAGCCTTCCGCGATCAGCCGCTCGAAGACATCGAGCGTGGTCTTGCGCGAGACGCCGAGCTGCGCGGCGAGATCGCGCGTGGACGGCAGGCGCGCGTTCGCGGCGAGCCGCCCTTCGATGATGCCCGCGCGTAGCTGGCCGTAGATCTGGCCGGTCAGGTCGCGGCGGCCGTGCAGGGTGATGTGGATGTCCAAGGGTGCTGGCGACCGACGCGGCTACAGTTGATAGGGCATCCGCACGCCCGGATCGTCGGGCGGGAAGTCCTTCGAGTTGCGCGAAACGAGCAGCGCATTCACCGATTGCGCCGACGCCCACACGATCGCATCCGGCAACTTGATGCGCGATTTCCTGCGAATTCCGATTGCGAGGTTCGCGACGGCCGAATCGAGCGGCACGAGATCGAAGGTGGACAGCCAGGCGCGCAGCGACGCTTCACTGTCGGGTTTGGCGCCCTCTAGAACTTCCATGTGCGTGATGATGCTGATCGACCGCTCTTCGTAACGCTCGATCTCCTTGCGTGCCGCATCGATTCCCAACAGGTAATCGATCAGGATGTTCGTGTCGAAAAGCGCTCTTACCATTCTTCGCGCAGCTCCCGCTGATACTGCAATCCATCGATCTTTCGCTCTTGCCATAAGCCGAACACATCGACGGCAGGACGGCGCTTGTTGCTCGCGACGTACGCGCTGATCGCGTCCCGAATGACCGCGGCTCGCGGGCGCTGCTGCTCTTCGCCGATCGCGGCGAGTTCGTCTATCTGTTCGTCGGGCAAATCGATCAAGATCCTTCCCATAGATACCTCGCTATACGATATACATATGGTATATCGCCATAGCCCATTTATTCACCTGCGCTGAAAATCGACTGACACAAAGTCACGCCTTGCTCGCTCAACCCCGCGCTGCCCGTCCCATCCTCGTTCATCCGCACCTCGACGAATCCCGCTTCCTCGAGCCCGGTCAATTGCCGACGCAACGCGCTCATCGGCAAACCGGACTGCTTCGCCAATTTCGCGAGCGACCACGCGCGTTCCGGCGTTTCCGTCTGTGCGCGCCAAAGCTGTGTCAGCACGGCGACGAGCGCCGGATCGATGTCATCGTTCATGCGCGAATCCCCATAGTGATCTCCCTGCCCGCGAGTTCGCCGAGCCGCCGCAACGCGGCCTCGCTCTGCGCGGTCCACGGATAACTGTAGTTCAGCCGGATGAAATGGCTGAAGGCGTTGCGCGTGGAGAACATGTAGCCCGGTCCGACCGTGATGCCGCTGTCGAGCGCGGCGCGATAGAGCCGCATCGAATCGACGCGCTCCGGCAATTCCACCCATAGCACATAGCCGCCCTGCGGCGCCGATGTGCGCGTGCCCGCCGGAAAGAAGCGCTCGACCATCGCGCTCATGATGCGCGACTGCTGCCGATACAGCTTGCGCACGCGCCGCAGATGCCGGTCGTAGCCGTCCTGCCGCAGATAATCCGCGATCGCGACCTGCGGCACCGATGGCGTCGTCAACGTGTTCAGAAACTTGAGCTTCTCGACCTGCGCCCGATACCGTCCCGGCATCGCCCAGCCGATCCGGTACGACGCCGTCAGACTCTTCGAAAACGACGCGCAATGCAGCACGAGCCCTTTTGTATCGAAGTTCTTGAGCGTCGACGGGCGCGCATCGCCGTAATAAAGCTCGTGATAGACATCGTTTTCGATGACCGGAATATCGTGCGCGGACAGCAATTCGACGAGCCGGCGCTTGCGCTCGTCCGGCATCTGGAAGCCGAGCGGATTCTGGAAGTTCGGCATCACCATGCACGCGGCGATCTTTCTTCGTCCGATGATCCGCGCCAGAGCGTCGATGTCGATGCCTTCCGCCGGATGCGTCGGCACTTCGATCGCGCGCATCCCGAGACGCTCGATCGCGTGCAGCATCGCGTAGTAAGTCGGCGATTCGACGGCCACCGTGTCGCCGGGCTGCGCGACGGCCTGCAGGCTCAGGTTGATCGCCTCAGTCGCACCGACCGTGATGACGATCTCCTCCGGATCGACCGGCACGCCGTTTTCGGCATAACGCCGCGCGATCTGGCGAATCAGCTCGGGATTGCCGGGCGGCAGATCGTCGATGAGATTCCAACTCGCCTGCCGCCGCGCGATCGCGTTCGCGTACTGGTTGATGCGCCGCCACGGAAACGGCTCGGGATCGGGATACGGCGAGCCGAACGGCACGGCGTCGTGAGCGCGGATGCTGCGCAACGTCGAAAGCACGAGCCGGCTCACATCGACTTCCGATGCCGTCGCGATCACGCGCGTCGGCTGACTGTGCGCCGCGCCCGCCTGCGGTTTTGCGCGCACGAAATAGCCGGACTGCGGACGCGTCTCCAGAATCCCGCGGCTTTCCAGGATCGCGTACGCATGCAGCACCGTCTTGATGCTCACGCCGTGCTGCTGGCTCGCCTGCCGCACCGACGCAATCTTCTCGCCGGGCGTGAACACGCCGCGCCGCACGGCTTCCTCGATTTCATCGGCGAGCTTTTCGTAGAGTTTCAACTGGATTTCGTTCTGAAGCGGGAATGCGTCAAGTCTAGGGCAAATCGACGCAACTGTACTCCTTCTATTTCGCATTTTCTGTGCGCCGCGCGCGATTCGGATCACAGTACGCTTCGGACATCGCAAGCCAAAAAGCATCATCCGCCAAGCCATGTTCAAGAAGCCCGAAGAACGCATCGAACCCTATACGCATCCCGCCGCCGGCTGGGGCGCGCTGAAGCAGGTCGCCATCAATCTCGTCAAGGAGAAGGTGGCGGGTGGCAACTACAAGACGCTCTTCAAGCAGAATCAGCCGGACGGCTTCGATTGCCCCGGCTGCGCGTGGCCCGACCGCGAGCACGGCTCGACCTTCGAATTCTGCGAGAACGGCGTCAAGGCCGTCGCCGCCGAAGCGACGAGCAAGCGCGTGACGCCCGCGTTCTTCGAGGAGCACACGGTTTCGTCGCTGATGACGCAGAGCGATTACGAACTGGAGCAGCACGGCCGGCTGACCGATCCGCTCGTCTACGACGCAAAGCGCGACCGCTATCTGCCGATCGACTGGGACGATGCGTTCGAACTCATCGCCTCGCATCTGAAGAAACTCGACGATCCCGATCGCGCCGCGTTCTACACGTCCGGCCGTGCGAGCAACGAAGCCGCTTTTCTGTATCAATTGTTTGTGCGGATGTACGGCACGAACAATTTCCCCGATTGCTCGAACATGTGCCACGAAGCGACGAGCCGCGGCTTGCCGCATACCGTCGGCATCGGCAAGGGCACCGTCACGCTCGACGACTTCGAACACGCCGACACGCTGCTGCTCTTCGGCCAGAATCCGGCGACGAACCATCCGCGCATGCTCGGCGAGTTGCGCGAGTGCGCGAAACGCGGCGCGACCATCGTGTCGATCAATCCGCTGAAGGAGCGCGGCCTCGAACGTTTCGCGAGCCCGCAGCACACGCTCGACATGCTCTCGCCGAAGGGCGTGAAGATCAGTTCGGTGTTCATCCGCCCGAAAGTCGGCGGCGACTTCGCGCTGATCAAAGGCGTGGCGAAGCGCGTGATCGAACTCGACGACGCCGCGCGCGCGAACGGTGGCGAGCGCGTGCTCGACGTCGATTTCATCGCGGAGCACACGGTCGGCTTCGACGCCTTCGCCGACGACCTGCGCGCCGAAAGCTGGGACGCGATCATCGCGGAATCGGGCGTGGAGATGGACGATCTGCTGAATCTCGCCGACATCTACGCGAAAGGCCGCGCCGTCATCTCGACGTGGGGCATGGGCCTCACGCAGCACAAGAACTCCGTGCCGACCATTCAACTGCTTTCGAACCTGATGATGATGCGCGGGAATATCGGACGGCGCGGCGCGGGCTTATGTCCGGTGCGCGGCCATTCGAACGTGCAGGGTGACCGCACGGTCGGCATCGAGGAAAAACCGACGCAGGCGTTTCTCGACCGGCTCGGCGCGGCCTACGATTTCGAGCCGCCGCGCGAGCATGGCTACGACGTCGTCGAAACGATTCACGCGATGCTCGAAGGCAAGGTGAAGGTGTTTATCGGCCTGGGCGGAAATTTTTCGATCGCGACGCCCGACACGCCGCGCACCTGGGAAGCGATGCGCTCGTGCGATCTCACGGTGCACATCACGACAAAGCTCAACCGCAGCCATCTCGTACACGGCCGCGACGCGCTCATTCTGCCGACGCTCGGCCGCACCGAGATCGATGTTCAGAACGGCTTGCCGCAAGGCGTGTCCGTCGAGGATTCGATGAGCATGGTGCACATTTCGTACGGCATGAACAAGCCGGCCTCGGCGAATCTGCTTTCCGAAGTCGCGATCGTCGCACGCATGGCGCACGCGACGCTCGGCTCGGCCAAGGTCGACTGGCGCGCACATGAGGGCGACTACGCGCTGATCCGCGATGGCATCGAAAAAGTGCTCGACGGTTTCGAGCGCTACAACGAACGCCTGAAGCAGCCGGGCGGTTTTCATCTCGGCGTGGCCTCGCGCGATCGCGTCTGGAAGACGCCGAGCGGCAAGGCGCAGTTCATCGTGCACAGGATCGCGGTCGATACGCCGATCCACCGCGCCCGTGCGCTGTACGGCGACCGTCTCATGACGCTGATGACGACGCGTTCGCACGATCAGTACAACACGACGATCTACGGTCTCGACGATCGCTACCGCGGCGTGTACGGACAGCGGCGCGTGCTGTTCGCGAACCGCGAGGACATCGACATGCTCGGGTTCGAGCCGGGCGAACTGGTGGATATCACGAGCGTGTGGGACGACGGCATCGAGCGTCGCGTAGACGGTTTCAAGCTCGTCGAATACGACATTCCGCGTGGCTGTCTCGGTGCGTATTATCCGGAGACCAACCCGCTCGTGCCGCTGTCATCGGTTGCGGATGGCGCCGGTACGCCGACGTCGAAGTCCATTCCCGTGCTGCTGACGTCGTCCAGTCAGGCCATTGCTGCCTGAAACCGCTGCGCGACGCGATGCCGCCAAGCACGCGGCATCGCGCTCTCTCGCGCTGACGGATACGGCGTTCGAGCGCGGCGGCGCCGCTGAACCAGCGATCGGCGCATGCGCCCAGCATGGCGAGGATGCCGGCCCACGCGATCAACCCGGCGGCGAAGCTGTTGAATTCGCCGCTGAACCAGACGCCGCCGAGCATTGCGGCGGCGAACACCAGCATGACGATGGCGAACGGGGGGCAATGTTCGTGTTCGATATGAGCGCGGCCGCCAGCGCCCAAGCCCATTTGGTAGCCGCTGAGAGAATATGCGCTAATCGACTGCGCCATCTTGTCCTCCAGACTGTTATCAATTTGTGTTTCCACAAACTTACGCAGTTGGAGCGATCAGTAATACCAGACAATTCCTAACAACGCTTTCGACCTGTGGCGCTTGACTTTCGCCGAACCCCGCAAAACGCGATGCCACCGCGATTCACGCCTCATTTCGCTCCTGCGAACTCCTGAACATCGGCATCGGCTTCGCCGGCGAGCGGCACGACGCCGGACGGCCCCGTCGCATGCGGATGCAGCAACAGCGCGACGAGCCCGCTCCAGCCCGTCTGATGCGACGCGCCCACGCCGCGCCCGTTGTCGCCATGAAAATACTCGTGAAAGAGCACGAGATCGCGCGAACGCGGATCGGCCTGTAGCAGCGGATAGGCAGCCATCACCGGACGCTCGCCGTTCTTGTCGAGCAGAAAGAGCGTGGTCACGCGGCGCGCGAGTTCGTCGGCGATTTGCGCGAGCGAAAACTTCTGTCCCGAGCCCGTCGGATATTCGACGCGAAAATCATCGCCGTAATAGCGATGAAACTCGTGGATCGATTCGATCAGCAGATAGTTGACCGGCATCCACACCGGACCGCGCCAGTTCGAATTGCCGCCGAACACGCGCGAGTCGGATTCCGCCGGAAGATACTGGATGCCGAAGCTTTCGCTGTTGTGATAGAAGACGAACGGGTTATCGAGATGCACGCGTGACAGCGCGCGCACGCCGTGATCGGAAAGGAATTCGGTTTCGTCGAGCATGCGCCTGAGCAGCGCCTTCATGCGATGCCCGCGCAACAGCGACAGCAGCACGCTGTTGCCCTGACCCGCCACGTTCCAGCGCGACACGAGCCTCGAAAGATCCGTTCGATGTTCGAGAAACCAGTGCAGCCGTTCGCGCAATTCCGGCAGCGAGCGATACACCTTCGGCTCCAGCACATGCACGGCGAAAAGCGGAATCAGCCCGACGATGGACCGCACGCGCATCGGCACATTGGTTCCGTCGGGCAGGCGCAGCTTGTCGTAGAAGAACTCGTCCTCGCTGTCCCAGAGACCGGTGTCGCAATCGTCCTCGCAGCTCACCGCTTCCGCGATATACAGGAAGTGCTCGAAGAACTTCACGGCGATATCGACGAACACCTTGTTCGCGTATGCGAGTTCGAGCGCGATACGCATCAGATCGAGCGCGTACGCGGCCATCCATGCGGTGCCGTCGGCCTGATCGATGTGGCCGCCCGTCGGCAGCGGCGACGAGCGATCGAAGATGCCCACGTTGTCCAGGCCGAGAAAGCCGCCCTGGAAAATGTTCTTGCCATCGGCATCCTTGCGATTCACCCACCATGAGAAGTTGAGCAGCAGCTTGTGGAACACGAGTTCCAGAAAATCGCGATCGCCCTTGCCGGTGATCGCGCGGTCGATCTCGTAGACGCGCCACGTCGCCCACGCGTGCACGGGCGGATTGGCATCGCCGAAAGCCCATTCGTACGCGGGCAATTGACCGTTCGGATGCTGATAGCGGTCCTTCACGAGCAATAGCAACTGACGTTTCGCGAACTCCGGATCGATGAGCGCGAACGCCGCCGCATGAAACGCGAGATCCCACGACGCGTACCACGGATATTCCCACTTGTCCGGCATCGACACGATGTCCGCGTTGCACAGATGCCGCCAGTCCGAATCGCGTCCGGTGCGCCGCTGCTTCGGCGGCTTCGGCTGAAGCGGATCGCCGTCGAGCCAGCGCGTCACATCGAACTGATAGTACTGCTTCGACCACAGCATGCCGGCGAGTGCCTGGCGTTGCACGAGCCGCTGATCGGCATCGGCGATATCGTGCTGCAGCGCGCCGTAAAACTCGTCGGCTTCCGCGATGCGTCGCGCGAAGAGACCATCGACGTCGAGCGGCACGGCGTCCGGCGCGGACTCGGGCCGCCAGCGCAGATACACGACCGCCTTGCCGAGCGGCTCCAGTTCGAGATGCGCGTGCGCGGCCGCGCGCGTGCCCTTGTCGCGGCGAATCGCGTCTTCGTCGCCTTGCAGGATGTAATCGTTGAAGCCGTCCTTGAACGGTCCCGTGCCTTCCATGTGGAAGAGACGCCTGACGTTGGTCTCGTTCTCGCAGAAGAGCCATTCCATCGCGCTCGCGTCCGGCGACCACGCGGTGACGACCATCGGTTCGTGCGCGCCCTGTTCGGCGAGCACGTAGGTGCCTTCGCCCTGCACCGTTTCCACCTTCAGCGAGGGCTTGATCGGCGTCGGCTTCCACGACCAGGTATTGCGCGCCCAGATTTGCGGCAGCACGTCGAGCGCGGCCCGCACCTCGCTGCGATTCTCGATCGTCACGCGCATCACGATGTCGTCCGGCGTGTGCTTCGCGTATTCGACCTGCACGTCGAAGTAACGCGCGTCGTCGAACACGCCTGTGTCGAGCACTTCGTATTCGGGCATGTCGGCGCCGCGCCGCGCGTTTTCATCGACGAGATCGGCATACGGATACGCCGCATGCGGATACTTGTAGAGCATGCGCATGTAGGAATGCGTCGGCGTGCCGTCGATGTAGAAGTACAGTTCCTTCACGTCCTCGCCGTGATTGCCTTCCTGGTTCGTCAGACCGAAGAGCCGCTCCTTGATGATCGGATCGCAGCCGTTCCAGAGCGCGAGCGAGATGCACCAGTTGAGTTTGTCGTCGCCGAAACCGGCGATACCGTCCTCGCCCCAGCGATACGCGCGGCTGCGCGCATGATCGTGCGGAAAGTATTCCCACGCGGTGCCGAATTCGCTGTAGTCCTCGCGCACGGTGCCCCATTGGCGTTCGCTCAGATACGGTCCCCAGCGCTGCCAGCGTGGGCAGTCCTTCGAATGGAGCCTCAGGCCCTCGACGGTTTCGAGCTGGTTGACGGGGCGCGATTTCGACATGGGCGACTCCTCGATGGCGGCGTGCTGAACGACGGGCAAGTCTCGTAATTTAGCGCGTTTTGACGCCGGCCCGCGCGCGCCGCGCTAGGTTGCGCCGAGCAGCTTTTCGATGCGCAAGAGCTCCGCGAGCGACCACGCCTGAAACGGCGTCCCGCCGGGCGTGTGCGGCGCATCGGCATCGGCGACTTCGCTGACGTGATCGAGACCGTAGCGATCGAGATGCGCGTAGAGCGGCGTCAGAAAACGCTCGCGCGCGCCCGCCGCGCCGTGCACGCGCACCCACGCCTCGACGAACGGGCCGATCAGCCACGGCCAGACGGTGCCCTGGTGATACGCGCCATCGCGATCCAGCACGCCGCCCGCGTAGTTCGCCCTGTAGGCCGGATCGGACGGCGCGAGCGTGCGCAAACCGGGCGGCGTGAGAAGTTGCGTTTCGACCTGATCGACGACCGCGCGCGCGATATCGCCATCGACGAGCGGAAACGGCAAGCCGCCGACCGCGAAGATCTGATTCGGGCGAATTGATCGATCGACGCGACCGGGTTCGTGATCGACGTCGACGACATCGAAGAGCGTATGCGTGTCCGGATCGACGAAACGCGCGGCGAACGACAACTGCGCCTGATCGCGCAACGCCTGCCAGCGCGGATTCCACGCGCTCGCGATCGTGAGCGCGTTGATCCACAGCGCCTGCACCTCTACCGGCTTGCCGATACGCGGCGTCACGACCCAGTCGCCTGCCTTCGCGTCCATCCATGTGAGCTGGACGCCGGGCACGCCCGCGCGCAGCAGACCGTCCACATCGGCGGCGATGCGAAAGCGCGTGCCGCGCGAATAGCCGTCGAGAATCGCATCGACGGCGCTTTGCAGGCGGCTTGTCGTCGCCGCGTGCGCGTGCCCCGTCGCCAGATAATCGTGCACGGCGACGACGAACCACAGCGAGGCATCGACGGAGTTGTATTCGGGCAGGCCGCCGCTGTCCGGAAAGCGGTTCGGCACCATGCCTTCGGAAATCGTATCGGCCCATTCGAGCAGGATCGATTCCGCTTCCTGATGCCGGCCGGACGCGAGCAGGAGGCCGCGCATCGAGATGAAGGTGTCGCGGCCCCAGTCGGTGAACCACGGAAAGCCCGCGATGATCGTTTTGCCGACATTGCGCGTGACGACGTACGCATCGGCGCTGCGCGCGAGCCGCGAGCCGAACGCCGCGCGCCGTTCCTTTTCCCGCGAGGCGAGATGCGATGCGTGCGCGAGCGCGCTGTCTTCGAACGGCTTGTCGTGGCCCGCGTGCGCGTGGAGGATCATCACGGCTTCGCCGCGCGCGAGATCGAAGCTGAAGATGCCGGGCGTCGCGAGGTCTTCGGTGAAATCGAGTCCGCGCTCGCGTTCGCGCACGTAGCAGAAGTTGCGATACCAGTCGGGGGCGTGATCGTAAGCGCCGTTCGACGTGACGCAAATCGTCGGCAAATCGCCATACGGCTGCCATTGCACGCGCTCGCCTTCCAGTGTGGCATCGAAGGAAAATGCCGCGTTTTCGTGGTGCAGCGCGTGGTAGTCGCGGCCTGAGAGCAGCGGGCGGACTTCCAACTTGGCCGCTTTCGATGCGCCCTCGAGACGCCAGCGCAGGACGGTTTGGCGGGCTTCCTTTGCAACGAACGCTTCTGCGACGATGATCGTTGCGTCGTCGTTACCGATGCGGTAGCGCCATGTGGGCCACGGATCTGTATCGAATGAAAGGAGGCTTGCGGTCGTGTCGGGATAGAGGATGTCGGGGGCGTAGCGCTGCATCGTCAGAGGGATACGCGCGTTGCCCGTTTCGATCCATGCTTCCATGCCGTTGATGAGCACGACACGGCCGGCGGGCGGTTGAGTCGCCGTCAGCAGCAGCGCTTGGTAGCGACGTGTGCGCATCGTGCCGACCGTGCCGGAGGCGAAACCGCCGTAAGCATCGGGTTCGAGCCATTCGTCTTCCAGACGCGCAGCGTCGATCGGCGATTCATCGGTGCGTTCGATGCGTGTCATGGTTTTTGTTTTTTTGCTGGATTGCGTGTTCGTGGCGGCTCGGGGTTTCGCCGGATCCCGGTTTCGTGGCGGCTCGGGGTTTCGCCGGATCCCGCTTTCGTGGCGGCTCGGGGTTTCGCCGGATCCCGCTTTCGTGGCAGCTCGGGGTTTCGCCGGATCCCGCTTTCGTGTCGGTTCGGGGTTTCGCCGGATCCCGGTTTCGTGTCGGTCTATTAGCACTGCCCCTGTGCGGGGCGGCAGTCACTTTCTTTGCTGCTGCAAAGAAAGTAACCAAAGAAAGCAGCTTCCGATACGCCCGCGGTCACACGCAATTTGGGTAGTCCTCTCGTCCATCGTGGGCTGCCTAAAGAGTGCCCTCATCACAATCACCGGGCTTGGCTCGCGCACGGTCTGACTAGCTAGTAGTTACAACGCGCGGGTCCAGCAATCATACATCCGGCACAGCGCTACGCGCTGCCGCCCGGTATGCGAGGGAAACCAAAGGGCGGCGATTGCAGTGAGATGGAGACGTTAGTAGAGAAGCACATGCATCCCCGATTGACCGGTCGGCCGCGAAGCGGGCTGGAGCTATTTGGTGCTGAACCCGTTTGGTGTGTGGTGCGATGAGACGGACCGTGCGCGAGCCAAGCCCGATGGGGCCTATGAGGGCACTCTTTAGGCAGCCCACGATGGACGAGAGGACTACCCAAATTGCGTGTGACCGCGGGCGTATCAGGAGCTGCTTTCTTTGCTTACTTTCTTTGCAGCAGCAAAGAAAGTGAGTGCCGCCCCGCACAGGGGCAACGCTAATAGACCGACGCGAAAACGGGATCCGGCGAAACCCCGACCCGACACAATCACAGGATCCAGCGAAGAAACAAAATCAACCAAGAACCGCACTCACAGCGTGAATCAAAATCCCGACAGCGCCTCCCACAAGCGTCCCATTCACGCGAATGAACTGCAAATCCCGCCCAATATTAAGCTCAACATCCCTGACGAGCGTCGCATCGTCCCACTGCTTGACGGTGGCGGCAATATGCTTCGCGATCCCATCGCGCAACTCCGGCGCAAGCGCCTTCAAAGCATCGCGCATATGCTCGTTAATCGACTCGCGTAATGCCGGATCGCTGCCGAGCGCCTCGGCAAAACCGCCCGCCATCGCGACGACCTTCGCATGCAGCGCCGAATCCGGCCGCTTGATATCCGCATCGAGCCACGCGATGAACTCGTCCCACAGCCCGTTCACGTATGTCCGCAACTCGGGCCGCTCCAGCCACTCACGCTTGTGCTCGTCGATGCGCGCCTTGAACGCCGGATCCGTCTTCAACCGCTCGACAAACCGCTCCACGGCCGCATCGAAAGCCTTGCGACGCTCGTGCTCGGGATCGCTGCTTACATCGTGCAGCCATTGATTCGCGCCGCGCACGAGACCGGCCGCAAACTTGTTGCCAAGGTCTTCAGCATTCAGTCCGACGAATCCCAGCATACCGACGAGCTTCGGATACTCCTCGCCCGCCACCGCGACGATGCGCGTCGCGAGCATCTCCTGCACTTCGGGCTTGTCGAGCCACCCGGCCAGTTGCTTCAGGCCCTCATCGAGCAGCAACTGATGACGCCGGTCCGATATCAGCGTCGACAGCACGCTTCCCGTCGCGCTCGCCAGATCGAACGACTCCGCGCGACGGCGCAGCGTCTCGTAGAGCATCGACTTCACGCGCTCGTCATCGACGAAAGACAGCAGTTGCCCGACCGCGCCCACGGCCTTCTTGCCGAGCAACTCGGCATTGGCAGGCTCGGCCAGCCACATCGACAGACGGCTCGCCGGATCGAACGCATTCACGCGCGCGACGAGCGCATCGGTGCCGAGAAAACGGTCGCGAACGAACACGGCCAGGTTGTCCGCGACGCGCGCCTTGTTCGCGGGCAGGATCGCGGTGTGCGGAATCGGCACGCCAAGCGGATGCCGAAACAGCGCGACCACCGCGAACCAGTCGGCGAGCGCGCCGACCATCGCGGCTTCCGCGAACGACGACACCCACGCCCACGCGCCCGCATCGTGCTGGCTTTTCGCGAGCGCGAACAAGGCGCCGGCCGCGACGAGCAGCCCGGCGGCGAACCATTTCATTCTTCTCAGCGCGACGGCTTTGTCCTGCGTTTCCATCTATGTCGGTTTCATGGTTTTGATGAGGCCGAAAGCTTACCAGCAGCGCGTTGCAAATCCCGAAGGACTTCGACGGCGCGTTCGCCCTCTTCGACCGGAACGAAGATGTGATCGTGATACGCCGCCGCAATCACATTGCGACTGATGTTCGCCTCGCCGAGCGCACGCGCGAACGCCGCCGTCAAACTGACCGCGTTCAGATCCGAATGAACGGTCAGCGTGATCCAGGCCGCGCGAAAGAGCGGCGCGACGCCGGCCGCCTGCGCCGCGCTTTCTTCCATCACGACCGTCAATCCCTCGCGCTCGCGGAACGTCGCGACGATGCCCGCGCCGCTCGCCACCGCATCGTGCGGCAGCGACGTGAACACGTACGCGCCCGGCTGCAATTCGGGCTCCATCGACGCGATCAGCGTATCGAGATCACGCAGCATTTTCGGTCTCCCGCGTCCGCGCCAAAACCGGCCGCAGCGCAGCGCCGGTATGACTGCGCGGATGCGTCGCGAGCGTGTCCGGGTCCGCCGCCGCGACGATCGTGCCGCCATTCACGCCGCCTTCCGGGCCGAGATCGAGCACCCAGTCGGCTTCGGCGATCACATCGAGATCGTGTTCGATGACGATCACGCTATGCCCGCCATCCACCAGACGATGCAGCACGCGTATCAGCTTCGCGACGTCCGCCATGTGCAGGCCGACGGTCGGCTCATCGAGCACATAAAGCGTGTGCGGCGGCTTCTGGCCGCGCCGCGTGACGTCGTCGCGCACTTTCGACAGTTCGGTGACGAGCTTGATGCGCTGCGCCTCGCCGCCCGACAGCGTCGGCGACGGCTGGCCGAGCGTCAGATAGCCGAGGCCGACATCGCGCAGCAATTGCAGCGGATGCGCGATGCTCTGCATCGACGCGAAGAACTCGACGGCTTCGTCGATCTCCATCGTCAGCACTTCGCCGATGTTCTTGCCGCGCCATGTCACCGCGAGCGTTTCCGGATTGAAGCGCTGGCCGTGGCACACGTCGCACGGCACTTTGACATCGGGCAGGAAGCTCATCGCGATGGTCCGCACGCCCTGGCCTTCGCATGCCGGGCAACGGCCATCGCCCGTGTTGAACGAGAAACGCGACGGCGTGTAGCCGCGCGCGCGGGCTTCGAGCGTATCGGCGAAAAGCTTGCGGATCGTGTCCCACATGCCGATGTAGGTGGCCGGGCACGAACGCGGCGTCTTGCCGATCGGCGTCTGATCGACTTCGAGCACGCGATCGATAGCCTCGAAACCGGTGACGCCCGCGCAACCCTGCCACGCATGCGCGACATCGAACGTCGGACGCGGCGCTTCGCGCGCGAGCACGCTGGCGCGCGACCCGGCAGCGGGCTTGTCCGCTTGCGCGGCCTTGCGCGCGCGCCGCACCGCAGGCGACGACAACACCGAACGGCCGACGGCATCGAGCAGGTTCGTCATCAGCACGTCGCGCGCGAGCGTCGATTTGCCCGAACCCGACACGCCCGTAATCGCCACGAGCCGATTCAGCGGCATCGTCGCCGTCACGTTGCGCAAGTTGTGCAGCGTCGCGCCTTCGACCGTCAGCCATTGCTCCGGCACGGCGGCGCGCTTCGCGGTCGCCGCGCGCACTTCGCGGCGCGGCTGCAATGGATGCACGATCGGATTCGCGAGGAACTGGCCCGTGAGCGACGCCTTGTGCGCCGCGAGATCCGTCACGTTGCCCTGCGCGACGACCGTACCGCCGCGCTTGCCCGCGCCCGGCCCGATATCGATGATGTGATCCGCGCGGCGAATCGTGTCTTCGTCATGCTCGACGACGACGAGCGTATTGCCCTTGTCGTTCAGCTTCTTGAGCGCGGAGAGCAGGATCAGGTTGTCGCGCGGATGCAAACCGATGGTCGGTTCATCGAGCACGTAACACACGCCTTGCAGATTGCTGCCGAGTTGCGCCGCGAGACGGATGCGCTGCGCTTCGCCGCCGGAAAGCGTCGGTGCGGCGCGATCGAGGCTCAAATAGCCGAGCCCGACTTCTTCGAGGAATTGCAAGCGCCCTTCGATTTCACTGACCACGTCACGCGCGATATCCGCATCGCGGCCCTTGAGCTTGAGCGATGCAATCCACTCGCGCGTATCGCTGACGGTCCATCGTCCGACTTCCGTGATCGGATAATTGCCGAACGTGACGGCGCGCGCAACATCGTTCAGACGCGTGCCTTCGCATTCCGGGCAGGGCTGATCCACGATATCGTCCGGTTCCTGATCGACCGAGCCGATGCTCTGCTCGCGTCCGCGATCGTCCTGCGCGAAGAGCGTGTCGTCGAACGCGGCGCGCTGTTCGCGCGTGAGCTTCACGCCCGTCCCGACGCATGTGTTGCACCAGCCGTGTTTGCTGTTGTACGAGAACATGCGCGGATCGAGCTCCGGATAACTCGTGCCGCAAACGGGGCACGCGCGCTTCGTCGAGAACACGCGCGTTTCTTCCTTGCCGCGACGCGCGCCGTCGTGCCACGACCCATGCAGTTCATCGAGCGGCGCGCAAAGATGCATGACGCCCTTGCCGATTTCGAGCGTGTCGTCGAGCAAACGCCGCAGTTCCGCTTCGTTGTCCGCCGACACGACGAGATCCGCAACCGGCAATTCGATCGTATGTTCACGGAAGCGATCGAGCTTCGGCCACGGACTCACGGGCAGAAATTCGCCATCCACGCGCAGATGCGTAGTGCCGCGCGCCTTCGCCCATTTCGCGAGATCGGTATAGACGCCCTTGCGATTGACGACGAGCGGCGCGAGCAGTCCGACATGCTGCCCCTTGAAATCGCGCATGATCTGCGCGGCGATCGATTCGGAACTTTGCGACTGGACCGGCGTGCCATCGTGAATGCAATGCTGAATGCCGAGCTTCACGTACAGCAAGCGCAGGAAGTGCCAGACTTCGGATGTCGTCGCGACCGTCGATTTGCGTCCGCCGCGCGATAGGCGCTGTTCGATCGCGACGGTCGGCGGAATGCCATAGACGGCATCGACTTCCGGACGGCCCGCCGGCTGCACGATGGAGCGCGCATACGCGTTCAGCGATTCGAGGTAACGGCGCTGACCTTCGTGGAAAAGAATATCGAATGCGAGCGTCGACTTGCCCGAACCGGACACGCCCGTCACGACGTTGAACTTGTTATGCGGAATATCGACATCGAGCGACTTCAGATTGTGCTCGCGCGCGTTGACGATCCGCACCACGTTCTCGCCCTGCAACGCACGTCGCGCGCTCGCGACTTCCGCCGCGAGTTGCAGCGGCACGCCCGCGCGCTTTTGAGCCGCGCCGGGCGCCATCGCTTCTTCGTATTCGACCAGCGCGCGGCCCGTATGCGATTGTTCGCATGACGAAACATCGTCCGGCGTGCCGACGCATACGAGCTGCCCGCCGCCATCGCCGCCTTCCGGACCGAGATCGATGATCCAGTCGGCCGCGCGAATCACATCGAGATTGTGTTCGATGACGATCAGCGAATGACCGCGTTCGAGCAGGCGCCGCAGTGCCTGCATCAACTTCGCGATGTCGTCGAAATGCAGGCCCGTCGTCGGCTCGTCGAACATGAAGAGACGGCTTTCGCTCTTGCTGGTCTGCGACGTTTCCGCGAGAAAGCCCGCGAGCTTCAGACGCTGCGCCTCGCCGCCCGAAAGCGTCGGCACGGGCTGGCCGAGCTTCACGTATTCGAGACCGACATCGACGATCGGCTGCAGCACGCGCAGCACTTCCTTGTCGCCGGCGAACAGCGCGACGGCTTCGCTCACCGTCAGCTCGAGCACATCGGCGACGCTCAACTGACGATCGCCGCGCTCGATCTTCACTTCGAGGATTTCCGCGCGATAACGGCGTCCGTCGCAATCGGGGCAACGCAAGTAGACATCGCTCAGGAACTGCATCTCGACGTGCTCGAAGCCCGAGCCGCCGCACGTCGGGCAGCGTCCATCGCCCGAGTTGAAGCTGAACATGCTCGCGCTATAGCCGCGCTGCAACGCGAGCGGCGCCTTCGCATAGAGCTTGCGAATTTCGTCGAACGCGCCGACATAGCTCGCCGGATTCGAGCGCGCCGTGCGGCCGATCGGCGACTGATCGACGAACACGACGTCGCTCAAATGCTCCGCGCCCTTCAGGTCGCGATACGCGCCGGGCGCTTCCGTCGCCTTGCCGAAGTGACGCATCAGCGCGGGCGCGAGCACGTCCTGGATCAGCGTCGATTTGCCCGAGCCCGATACGCCCGTCACGCACACGAGACGTTGCAGCGGAATGTCGACCGTGACGTCGCGCAGGTTGTGATCGCTCGCGCCTTCGAGCGTGAGGCGCGGCGTGTTCGCATCGACGACGCGGCGATTCCAGTTCGACGCATGCGCGACATGCTTGCGGCCGCCGAGATACGCGCCGGTGAGTGTGTCGGTGACTTGAATGTCGTCGGGTGCGCCGTCATAGACGATCTGCCCGCCGCGCTCGCCCGGACCCGGTCCCATGTCGATGAGACGATCGGCCGCGAGCATCACCGACGGATCGTGCTCGACGACGACGAGCGTATTGCCCGCGTCGCGCAGACGATGCATCGCTTCGACGATGCGGTTCAGATCGCGCGGATGCAAACCGATGCTCGGTTCATCGAGCACGAACAGCGTGTTCACGAGCGACGTGCCGAGCGCGGTCGTCAGATTGATGCGCTGCACTTCGCCGCCGGACAGCGTGCGCGACTGGCGATCGAGCGTCAGATAACCGAGACCGACATCGCAGAGATATTTCAGGCGCGTGCGGACCTCGGCGTGCAAGAGCTTGAGCGCTTCGTCGAGCAAGGTCGATGGCAGCGTCAGCGAATCGAAGAAGCGGCGGATGCGCTCGATCGGCATCAGCATCAGATCGTGCACTGTGAGGCCCGGCAGCGCTTCGAGTTGCGCGCGCGTCCAGTCGACGCCTTCCGGCATGAAGCGATCGTGCGGCGCAAGCACTGCGTCGGCCTGTTCCTTCGTGCCGAGACGCCACAGCAGCGATTCGGTTTTCAGACGCGCGCCGGCGCACACCGGACACGTCGTATAGCTGCGATATTTCGACAGCAGCACGCGGATGTGCATCTTGTACGCCTTCGACTCCAGATAATCGAAGAAACGCTGCACGCCGTACCACTGGTTCTGCCACTTGCCCGTCCAGTCCGGCGAGCCCTTGATGACCCAGTCGCGCTCCTGCTGCGTGAGATCCTTCCACGGCACGCCGAGGCGAATGCCCGCCTTCGCGCCGTAGCGCACGAGATCGTCCTGGTTCTCTTTCCACGCGGGCGTCTGCAATGTCTTGATCGCGCCTTCGCGCAGCGTCTTCTTTTCATCGGGGATGACGAGACCGTAATCGACGCCGATCACGCGTCCGAAGCCGCGGCACGTCTCGCAAGCGCCATACGCGGAATTGAACGAGAACAGCGCCGGCTGCGGATCGGCGTAGCGCAGATCGCTTTCCGGGCTGTGCAGGCCGGTGGAAAAACGCCAGATCTCCGGCTCGCCTTCGTCTTTCAGCACATAGACGTCGACGCGGCCCGTGCCGCGCAGCAACGCGCTTTCGATCGCCTCCAGCGCACGCGAACGCTCGATGTTCTGCAAGCGAAAACGATCCGCGACGACATCGAGCATCTGCCGTTTGCCGCTTGCGGTTTCGACGTGGCGTTTCGCCTGCACGCGCGTATAGCCGCTCGCGGAGAGCCACTGCTCGACCTCCTCGTCGCTCGCGGTGTCGGGCAATTCGACCGGAAACGTGATCGCGAGACGCGGATCATCGGCCCGCGTGCGTTCGAGCAGTTCGGCGTAGATCGTCTCGGGCGTGTCGTGACGCACGCGATGCGACGTCTTCTTGTCGAAAAGTTCGGCGGCGCGCGCGTAGAAGAGCTTCAGATGATCGTTCAGTTCGGTCATCGTGCCGACGGTCGAACGCGAACTGCGCACCGGATTCGTCTGGTCGATGGCGATCGCGGGCGGCACGCCGTCCACGCGATCGACCTGCGGACGGTCCATCCGGTCGAGAAACTGGCGCGCGTACGCGCTGAAGGTTTCGACGTAGCGCCGCTGGCCTTCCGCGTAGAGCGTGTCGAACACGAGGCTCGACTTGCCGGAACCGGACGGGCCGGTCACGACCGTCATCTGGCCGGTGTGCAGGTCGAGATCGAGATTCTTGAGGTTGTGCTGACGTGCGCCGCGAATGCGGATTGCGTTATTCGATGCCAATTTTTCAACCGGTTCAATAAGTTAGGCGGCACCCTCGAAGTGTTCGACGAGGTCGCACGAGTGTTCGGAAGTGCGTGGCCGCCATAGCGATCAGTACTGTACACGCATACAGTGTTTGCCGCCAAACGTGTCGGAAGTGTCCGGTGACACTGCGCAAGGCGCTCGCCTGCTCGGCGATCACTTCAGATGTTCGATGACCGCATCCGCGACGGCATCCGGCGCCTCGCGCAGCGGAAAATGGCCGGCGCCATCGATAACGACGCGCCGATAGCCCGCCGTAAAGTAGCGCGCTTGGCCTTCCGAACTCGCCGGTTCGTCGCAGGCGTCCGCGCCGCCTTGAATCATCAAGGCCGGTACGCCGATGCGATCGATCGTCGCAAGCCGCGCGTACAGATCGGCGAGCGCCGGATCGGACGGCTGATCGCTCCGCCAGCGCCGGCGATACGCGTTCAGCGTGATCGGCACCCAGTCGGGATTGTCGAATGCGCGCGCCGTCGCCGCGAATTCGGCTTCGTCGAACCAGCCGGGCGGCGACCATGTGTCCCACTGGATGCGCGCGAAGCCTTTGGGATCGGCGGCGACGGCGTCCGGGCCGCCGTCGAGCGACATGAACCATTGGTACCAGAAGCGCCGCGCCTGCGAGAAGTCGGGCAATTCGAAGACGCCGCGCGGCTGATACGCCAGCGCGAGCGCGGCCATGCGGCGCACGCGCTCGGGAAACAGCGTGGCGATCGTGTAGGCGGCGCGCGCGCCCCAGTCGTGGCCGACGACATCGAACGTGGCGATGCCGAGCGCATCGGCGAGATCGACGGCGTCTCGCGCGAGCGCGACGCCCGAGCCGTCGCGCACGGCGTCGTCGCGCAGGAAACGCGTGCCGCCCGCCCCGCGCAACTCCGGCACCACGGTTCGATAGCCGGCGTCGTTGAGCCGCGCGGCCACGGCATTCCACGCGCGCGCCGCATCCGGCCATCCGTGGATCAGCAGCACGACGGGCGCGTCGGCGGGACCGGAATCGGCGTAAGAGATATCGAGCGTCAGCGTGCGCGCGTGGCGTGCGAAATCCAGCATGGCGAGACTCCTCGAAAGGGAGGAGTCATTCTAGCGAGCAGTGAAAACACGCGCTCGGCGCGCTCACGCCCCGATCAACACCCCGCTCCTGATCGCCTTCTCACCCGTTACGCGCCCCATCGGCGCGCCCGCGTACACGAAGCGGACCGCGCGTCGCATGTAGAACACGCCGTCGTTGGCCGTCGTGACGGTCGTCACCGAGTCGGTGACCGGATCGACGATATCGAACACCGGATCGCCCGCTTGCAGCCGCGCGCCCACTTTCGCGCGATACACGACGATTCCGCTCGCCGGCGCCGTCAGTTGCTGGCTGCCCGCGAGCGGCGTCGCGGCCTGCGCGAGCGGCGGCGCGTCCTTCGCCTCGCCTTCGATCACGCCGCGCGCGATCAGAAAATCGACGATGGCCTCCGCATCCTGCGACGCCGTGTCGTAATCGACATCGCGCTGGCCGCGATGCTCGATCGTCGCCGCAATGTTCGGCGCGCCGAGCGGCGTTGCATCGCCGAGGCGCTCGCGCAGCTCGTTCCACAAAAGCGCATGAACCTCGTCGAAAGATTGACCGCCCGAATCCGTCGCCAGCAGCACGCCGTTCGCGCCGAGATAGCGCGCGAGCGGCTCGATCGCGGGCCAGCTCGCGGGACTCGTGTAGATGTGCATCGTCGCTTCGAGCGAGCAATGCAGATCGAGCACGACATCCGCTTTCGACGCCAGCCCGAGCAGCGCAAGCCGCAGCGATTCGAACTCGTTCTTCGCGGTCGTTTCGCCGAGCATCTCGACGAGCGCGCCGCGCAGCAGACGCGCGTTGTGCGCGGCATCGCCGGACGATAAGCGCGCGCCCACGCGTTCGATCAGCGCGGCAGCGGACGGCATCGGAAAATTGCGGTTGAAGTTGTGGCCGCTGTTCGCCTCGAAGCGCCCGAGGAATTGCCCGAGCACATGCTGCGACAAGCCGATGGGATTCGCCACCGGCACCAGCACGATTTCGCCGCCGATGCGCCCTTCGGCTTCGAGCGCGGCGAGACGCTGCTTCAAGGTCCACGCGGTGAGCATGGCGGGGGTTTCGTCGGCGTGCAGCGACGCTTGCAGATAAACGCTTTCGCCATTCGCGGCATCGCCGAAATGAAAGCTGGCGAGTTCGCGCGACGTGCCGAGCGTCGTCGACACGAGCGGATGACGTTGAGTGTGCATGTTCAGTCGCCGTAGACGTCGAAATCGAAATACTTGCGCGCGATTCTTTGATACGTGCCGTCCGCGCGCATGTCGCCCACGGCCTTGTCGACCTGGGCCTTCAGCGCCGCATCCTCCTGCCGCAGACCCATGCCGACGCCGTGATCGCCCATCGACAGCGGCTCGCCGACGAACGCGAAGCCCGCGCCGCGCGGCGTCTTCAGAAAGCCGTGCTCCGCTTCGACGGAACCGAGCAGCGCGGCATCGATGCGTCCCGCGGTCAGATCGTTGAGCACGCCGTCCATGCTCTGATACGCGACCACTTCGACGCCGCCCGGCTGCCAGTTCTTCATCGCGTAGGTTTCGAACTGGCTGCCGCTCTGCACGCCGATGCGCTTGCCGCGCAAGCCCTGCGCGCTCGCCGTGAGCGGCGCGCCCTGCTTCGCGATCAGCCGCGAGCGGAACTGGAAGAGCTTGGTGGAGAAAGCGATCTGCTTCATGCGCTTGTCGGTGATCGCCATCGACGACATGATCCCGTCGATCTTGCGGGCCTGCAGCGCGGGAATCATCCCCGAGAACTCGAGTTCGACCCACTGGCAGCGCATCGCGATGCGGCGGCAGATTTCATCGCCGAGATCCACGTCGAAGCCCGCGACGTGGCCATCGGGCGTCTTCACGTCCATCGGCGGATAACCGGGATCGATGCCGAGGCGCAAGGTGTCGGCGTCTTTAGCGTGAACCGGCGCGGCGGCGGCGAGCGCGGCGGCGAGAAAAAGCGTGCTGAGTCTGAGCATGAACGCGGTGCCTCCTGATTGTGGCCACCGATGGTACGGGCCCAAAACGCTCGTAAAAAGAGGCGTTTTGCTTATCATGTTCAGTTTTCGAGATCACCGACGGAGACGCCGAACGTGGATCTGACTCTCACGCAGTTGCGCATGTTCGTCGCCGTCGCCGATGCGGGCAGCGTGCGCGCCGCCGCGCGCCGGCTCGACGTTGCGCAAAGCGGCATCACGCAGCAGTTGCAGAAGCTCGAAGCGATCGCGGGCGGGCCGCTCTTCGAACGCGACGTGCGCGGCGCGCGGCTCACGCCGATCGGCGAGCGCTTGCGTGTACGCGCCGACTTGATTCTGGGGGAATGCCGCAAGACGGAAGACGAGATGCGCCAGTTGCGCGGCGAACTGACGGGTCGCGTCGCGCTCGGACTCGCGGCCGAAGCGACGATGCGGCTTTTTCCCGCGCTGCTGGCGAGCTATCGGGAGCGCTGTCCGCGCATCGATGTGCATCTGACGAGCGCGACGTCGCGGATGCTGACTTCGTGGGTACGCGACGGCAGCCTCGATTTCGCGCTCGCGCTCATCGCACCGGGCGCGGACATCCACGACATGGAAACGACGCCGCTCTTCGATTCCGACGTCGCGGTGATCGCGCGGCGCGGTCATCCACTCGCACGTTCGCGCGCACTGGCCGACTTGCAGAACGCCGAATGGGTCAGCACACGCCAGCGCGGCGGCGGCGCGCCGGCCAACAAGCTATCGGCGCTCTTCGAGCACGCGAAGCTCGCGCCGCCGCGCATCGCCGCGACGACCGAAGCGGTCTTCGACACGCTGCATTGCATTGCGTCGAGCGATTATCTCGGGCTCGAACCCGCGAGCCTCACCGGACATCCGTTCTTTCGCGAGCACGTCGAGATCGTGCCGATCGCCGAACGTGCCGGAAGAACGCCCGTCTGCCTGCTGCGCCGCGCGGGCGTGCCGCTCACGCCCGCCGCGCAGGAACTCGCGACGATGGCCGTGTCGTACGCCCGGATGCTGCCGACTCAACGCGATGCGTGACGCGCATGCGAGCCTTTGGACTTCGCGGCCGCGTTCCTGCGGCGCGTCGCCCAGCCCTTCTTCGCGGCTGCCGAGCGATCCGCCGCCGAGCGCCGGCTCGCGGCTGCATGCGTCTGCCGCGACAGCGACTTGTGCGAAGCGGCCTTGGTGCTTTCGCGCTTGAGCACGCGCGTGGACGTTGCCGAGCGCTTCGCCTTCGACTCCGTGCTCGGGCTCTTCTTCGTCCGATGCGCGGCCTTGGTGTCCTGCGCGGCCTTCTTGCGTGTCGCCTCGGACGCCGTGCCCTTCTTCGGCGGCTTCATCTTCACGCCTGAGCGACGCGCCTCGGACAAACCGATGGCGATGGCCTGCTTCGCCGATTTCGCGCCGTGCTTGCCCTCGCGAACGTGATCGATCTGCTCCTTCACGAATGCGCCGGCTTGCGTGCTCGGGGACTTGCCTTCGCGTTTGGCTTTCGCCGCGCGCTCGAGAGTTTTCTTTTCGGGCATGTCGGACCTCCTTGGTGAAGTGGACTTGCCCTGACGAAGCGAGCAACGTGCGTGCCCGCCTCGCCCGAAAACCTTACTGTGTAAGACGCAGCACGCCTAGATTGCCCGCGATCTGCTGGAAGATCTGATTGAGCGTCGTGTTGCTCGGCGCGTGATAGTAGTTGCCGGGGCTCGCGCAGTTCTGCATCGTCGTCTGCGCGCTCACGCTGGCCGTATCCGTTCCGTAAGTGCCGAACGTAATCGAATAGATGATGATGCCGTCCTGCTTCATCGCCGAGCACACCGCGAGCTGGTACGTATTGATGTCGTCGACGGAGCCCATCGAGCCGGGGCCTTTGGGGAACACCGTGCTCGACGTCAGATCCGCGCGGCCCACGCCCGACAATCCGTTGAATGCCTGCGGCGGCATGAAGCCCGTCGATCCGCCCGGATCGTTCTCGCCGTCCGTCAGCACGATGACCACGCGCTGCAAGCCCTGCGTCGTCTCCGGGCGCGGCAAGGACGTGTCGGTCGAAATGAAGCCGTTGCCCGCGCCCGCCACATTGTCCGACCACGACGACTTCAGCATGCGCCAGCCCCACAGGAGACCGGTCGGGATCAGCGTCGAGCCGGCCGCCTTCATGTTGGTGATGGCGGTCGTCAGATCGCTCTGGCTCTTCGTGAGAAAGAGCGCAGGCGCGATGTTGCACGGACCGTTGGTGCCGTAGTTGGTATTGCCGTTCTGATCGTAGGTCGTGGTTGAAGTCGAATTGCTGCTCGAATTGACGTACCACTGGTCGTAAATCGCGGGCGGCGTTGCGCCCGAGTATGTCGTACCGCACGAAGTCGTCACGCTGCCGCTCGTGAGATACGTGAGCGGCGCGCCGACCGTGACGGTCGGGTTGCTGTTGATCGTGCAGGTGGTGATCTTGTTCTTCGTCGATTTGGTGTACGTGTAGACCGAGAAGCTGTTCTTCGGCACGTTCCAGAAGAAGGGCCTGAAGTTCGGCGACGACGCCGGCTCGTAGGCCTCCGCGCGCAGGTTGCCGCCCGCGTCGCGCGGCTCGACCGCGCAGCCGCCCCAGCCCGAACCCTTCCAGTTCTTGCTGGCGGTCATCGACATATGCTGGGCGTTGTAGTTGTCGAACAGCGGCGTGATCCACTTGCCGGTGGGCTGCAACGCATTCTTCACGTTGACCATCGTCGTGAACGGCACGAGGCCGACATACGAATCGGTCGTGGACGACTGGAAGATGCTGGTGACGAGATTCTGCGCGGCCGCGCGCAAGCCCGTGATCTTCGTGCCCGCCGTGTAGTCCTTGGTGTTCGCGTAGTCGGACATCGAGCCGGTATTGTCGAGCACCATCACCAGTTCGAGCGTGCTCTTGGGCAGGCGCAGCGCCGCGTTGCTCGCGCTGACGGTCGCCGTGTCGGGATTGGTCTGGTTGTTGCCGCTGTCGGAACCCGTGTCCGTCTTGGCCTTGCCGAAGAAGACCGGCGCGAGCAGCGGCATCGAGCCGGATGCCGAGAGCTTGATGGTCTGCCCCGTCGCGGGCGCGCCCGTCACCGACGCCGAGAAATTCGCGTTGGGGATGTTCAGCGCCAGATAGCCGGACGGCATGTTGACGTCGTAGAACGCGCGAGCGTCGGTCTTCCAGTTGGCGAGATCGGCGGGCTTGGTGGTGTCGTAGTGCGCGAGATCCGCGCCCGCCGAGAGCGTCGCGACGTCGAGCGCCATCTGCATGCGCGCCTGCGTCATTTCGTAGTGGATCGAGTCGATGGCCATGCACATCGAGCCGATCATCATGCTCGCGCAGATCGCGAACATCATCGTGACGGCGCCCTCGTCGCCGCACACCAGATTGCGCGCGCTGCGCGCGCTCAGAGGGCCGTGCTGCTTTCGCATTGCGATGTCGACAAGGTCGAGGATGGGTTCGAGAGCGCCAGCACCTGCCCGTTGCGCGGACGAACGAAGACGCGCTCGTAGATCGTCGTCTCGCCCGGTGCGCTGCGCCAGAACGGCGCGGTCATCGAGAACGGCGTGTAACGGTAGAAGACTTCGATCGCCACCGCCGAATCGCCGTAGCGGAACGGCCAGTTGCTCGGCACGACCTTCGTCGCCGTGACGCTCGACGTCATGCCCGTCGGCTGCCATTTCGGCTTCGCGCTCCACATGATCGCCGGCGTGCCCTTGGTCTGCGCGAGCGTTCCGCCCATCTGCGTGCAATTGCAGTTCACATTCTGGTCGCAGATCGCCGTGATGATGACGCCGCCCTTGCTGTCGAGCGTGTTCGGCTGCGCGAGCGTGACCGCCGCCGCCCAGATCGACGTGAGGCTGTTCGCGTTGGTCGCGTTGTTCTTGTCCGACGTGTCGTCGATGACGTTGCTCATCTGGCCGATCGAATCCGCGAGCGTGAACGCCGTATGCTCGACGAGACTCACGGCGCGCATGTACAGATACAGCTCGGTGAAGCCGAGCAGGATCAGCAGCATCACGGGCACGACGATCACGAATTCGATCGTCACGGCGCCGCGCTCCGAGCGCATGAGCCGTTTCGACACCGAGCGCGCGCGTCGCGTGACGGCCGCCGCGAACAGGGATCGCATCGTTGCGCTGACGGGCTTCATTTTTCGTTCTGCACGAGATAGTTGCGTTGGAAGGTCATCGAGTTGATGCCGAAGAGCTTCGGAATGCCCGAGAAGGTCGGCATCGTCACCGTGATCTGGTAGAGCACGACATCGCCGAAGCCGCCCATCGTGTCCTCGTAGTTGCCTGCGGAAATATCGTTGTACGAGTCGTACGCGTAGGTCTTGATATCGACGGTGCCGTTGATGTTCTTCCAGCCGCCGAGAATGTTGTTGACGATGCGCGCCGCCTCCTGGCTGCGCGTGCCGCTCGACGGATCGGTCGTCGTGAGCCCCGCGCGCGAGGCCTGCTGCGCCGCGTATTGCACGGAGGCGTCGACGATCATGTCGAGCGCGACTTCGACCGTGCCGAGAATCAGGATGAACAGCACCGGCGCGACGATCGCGAACTCGATCGCCGATACGCCGCGCTCGTCGCGCGCGATGCGCTTCCAGAAGCGGCGGTTTCCGAGCGACCGCGCGCGCAAGATCATTTCACGCTCGCCGTCTGGACCTTGGGCGTCGCGATCGCGGAGACGGCGACGCTCTTCGACGGCTGCGCGCTCGTCTGTCCGTCGCGCTCGCGCTGCAGTTCGTAGTAACGCAGGTTGTCGCGCACCGACGCCTTCGGCAAATCGCGCGACAGGATCGCGGCGGCGGCTTCATCGTTGCCGAGCAGGCCGTACGCGAGCGCGAGATTCTGGCGCGCTTGCGGCGGCGCGGCGGGAAAGCGCGTCACGTCGAGCAGCACGTTCGCGCCCTGACGCGGATCGCCCGACAGCGTGAGCGAAAGACCGAGATTCAGCGACAGCATCGGATCGCCCGGATTCGCGATCAGCGCTTCGCGCAGCAGCGCTTGCGCGCGCGCGTGATCGCCGGAGAGATCGAGCGCCGCGCCGAGGCCCGCGCAGGCGAGCGGATCGTTCGGCGTGATCGCGAGCACGCGATGATACGTCGCGATGGCGTCGGCGAAACGTCGTTGATGAATCGCCACGCGCGCGATGCCGATGAGCGGCGGCGTCGCCTTCGGATCGATCTGGCTCGCGCGCTGATAGTAGACGCCCGCGCGCGTGAAATCGCCGACGCCGTACAGCGTGTTGCCGAGACCCGTCAGGCCGGGCACGGACTTCGGATCGGCCTGCACGATCTTTTCGTACAGCGAAGTCGCGAGCTCGAAGTTGTTCGATTCGAGCGCCGTGTCGGCGATGCGCAGTTCGCTCATCGTGCTCGGCGCGGAGTTGCGCAGCACGGGGCGCGTTTCGGTCGCCTGGCGCACGGTGGTCGTGCAGCCGGTGGCGGCCAGCATGAGTGCGAGCATGGAGGCGAGTGCCGCGATACGCGCGGTGCGTTGGATGGATGGCTTCATTTATTTCCCGCGATGAACGCAAGCAACTGAATGACGGCAGGGCCCGCCGCGATCGAGATGATGGCGGGCAGAATGAACAGCATCATCGGCACGACCATCTTCGGCGCGAGCTTCGCGGCCTTCTCTTCGAGCGAGACGATATGCGCGAGACGCTCGGTGCGCGACAGCGTGCGCAGCGCCTGCGTGATGGGCGTGCCGTAGCGCATCGACTGCGTGAGCGTCGAGATGAGCGCGCGAATCGACGGCAGATCGATGCGCTCGGCGAGATTGTTGAGCGCGCGCGTGCTGTCGCCGGATAGCTTGAGCTCGTCGGCGGCGAGCGCGAATTCGTCGGAGAGCGGCGGGCAGATCGTCTTCAGCTCGTTGGCCACGCGCCGGATCGACACGCCCAGGCTGTTGCCCGCGTTCGTGCAGATGACGAGCAGATCGAGCGCATCGGGCAGGCAGCCGGCCATCATCTTGCGGCGGCGCGACGCCCGGAACGCGACCACGTACTCCGGCAGGATCATGCCGACGATGAACACCATCAGCATCGCGATGCCGCGTGCGGCCGGATACGCGCCGACCATCGGAATGCGCGAGCCGAGCATCACGGTGGCCGCCGCGCAGGCGAGCCCGCAGAAGAATTTCACCGCGAGCAGGATCGACACCGCGAGGTTGCTGCGATAGCCGCTGCGCACCATTTCCTTCTGCAGCTTGAGCCGATATTTCGCATCGAAGAACGGGATCTTGTCGCCGATGCGCGCGAGCCGGCGCATCACGCGCTCGCCGCGCGTCATCGTATCGCCGTCGTCGTCCGTCGCGACGTTGTCGGAGCGGTGCGTGGCCGCGGCCATGCGCGCGCGCTCCGCGATGCGCCCGCGCGTGCCGCCGTGCTTGGTCATCCACCAGATGGCGAGCGCGGCGAACAGGCCGAACAGCATCAGCAGATTGATGAGCGTTTCGAACTGGTTCTGGTTCATCGCGAGGTATCGAGTTTCGACATCTTGCCGATCACGATCAGGCCCACGACGATGGAAATCACGCCGAACGTGAGCACGTTGTTACCCGAATCGGTGTTGAACAGCACCATCAGATAGTCGCGGTTGAGCGCGTACATCGATCCCATGATGACAACCGGAATCGCCGCGAGAATCTTCGTCGTGATGCGCGCCTCGCCCGTCAGCGCCTTGGTTTTCTGGCGAATCTCGCGGCGCGTGCGAACGATGCCCGACAGGTTTTCCAATGTCTCGCCGAGCTGGCCGCCGGTTTCGCGCTGCAGCAGCAGACATACGCAGAAGAACGAAAAATCCGCGATCTCGATGCGCCGCATCGCCACCGCGAGCACTTCTTCCAGATCGAGGCCGACCTGCAGCGAGTCGGCCATCAATTGGAACTCGCTCTTGAGCGGCTCGCGGCATTCGCTCGCCGCGCTGCCGATCACCTGCGTCACGGGCACGCCCGCACGCACCGCGCGCACGATCATGTCGATGACATCGGGGAAGCCGTCGAGAAAGCGCTTGCGAAAACGCTCGACGAGAAAGCGGTACGACTGGGTCAGCGCGAGCGCCGGCAGGCCGATCGACACGAGCGGCGGCAGAAAATCCGGCATCGGCGCGAAACGGTTGACGATGACGGCGACGAGCTCGCCCGCGAGCGTCGCGACGATCACGATACGAAGGCCGTTCGCGCCCGCGACCGTGCGCAGGCGCGCGAGGCGCGGCCCGGTCCAGCGCGTGAAAGCGTTCTCGTGGCGATTGACGTGGAAGATGTCGAGATCGTGCTTGCTGGCCTTCGCCACGTTCGCGCCGCGCCCGGCGAACGATGTCTGCATGCGTTGGCGGATACGCGACGGCGGCTGATTGTTGCGCATGTCTTGCACGATGACGACCATCACGCCGAACAGCATCACGCAGACGAACGAAGCGACGGTGATGAGATTGACGAGGTTCATGGCTTCATCGCTTCCAGAAGCGCATCTTCGAGGCCGTAGTACGCGGCGCGCTGCGCGAAGGCCGGACGCACGGCGGCGGTTTCGAAGACGCCCTTCACTTCTTCGCTGTAGGCGCTCGCGTCGTAGCGGAACGTGAACAGATCCTGGGTGATGATGACGTCGCCTTCCATGCCGACGAGCTCGGTGATGCGCGTCACGCGCCGCATGCCGTCGCGCATGCGCTCGATCTGCACGATGAAATGCACGGCGCTCGCAATCTGACGGCGGATCGACAAGAGCGGCAGGTTGCCGTTCGCCATCATCACCATCGATTCGAGACGCGTGATGCCGTCGCGCGGCGTGTTCGCGTGGATCGTGGTCATCGAACCGTCGTGGCCGGTGTTCATCGCCTGCAGCACGTCGAACGCTTCGGGGCCGCGCGTTTCGCCGAGGATGATGCGGTCCGGGCGCATCCGCAGCGCATTGCGCACGAGATCGCGCTGCGTCACGGCGCCGAGACCTTCGGCATTCTCCGGCCGCGTCTCCAGACTCACGACGTGCGGCTGCACGAGTTGCAGTTCGGCCGCATCCTCGATCGTCACCGTGCGCTCGCCGTGGCCGATGAAATGAGACAGCGCGTTGAGCAGCGTCGTCTTGCCCGAGCCGGTCCCGCCCGACACGATGATGTTGAGGCGGCATGTGCTCGCGAGCTTGAGCACGGTCGCCATTTGCGCGGACAGGTTGCCCTGCGTCGCCATGCGATGCAGCGTGATGTTGCGCTTCGAGAACTTGCGGATGGAGATCGACGCGCCGTGGATCGCGAGCGGCGGCAGCACGACGTTTACCCGGCTGCCGTCGGCGAGACGCGCATCGACCATCGGACTGCTTTCGTCGACACGACGTCCGACGCCCGCCGCGATGCGCTGCGCGACGTTGACGACGTGCGCGTTGTCGCGGAACTTGCAGTTGGTCAGTTCGAGCCGGCCGTGCCGCTCGACCCAGACCTGATCGGGACCGTTGACGAGCACGTCGGTGATGGTTTCATCGGCGAGCAAGGGTTCGATCGGGCCGAGACCGAACATGTCGTTCAGCAGCTCGCCGACGATCTGCACCTGCTCCGCGATCGTGACGTTCAGGCGCTCGCGCTCCGCGACATCGAGCACCAGCGTTTCGACCGCAGGCTTCATCTGCTCGCGCGTCTTGCCGACGGCCGCCGACGGATTCATCGCCGCGAAGACGCCCGCGCGGATCGTCTTGAAGAGATCGGAGCGCACGAGCGCTTCGTTGCCGTCCGGCTGCTGCGAGCGCACGGGCGCAGGCGCGGGCGCGGCGGCCTGCTTCTCGACGAGCGAAAGCGGCGGCGCCTCACCTTGCGGCTGTCCGTTCGCGCCGTCGCGGGAATCGGACGGCGGCTCCGCGCGCACCTGCTTTTGCCCGAACATCACGCCCTCCGGAGCTTGAACTTGCTCAGGAACGAGCGCTCGACCGTCGCGTGCTGGCCGGTGAGGTCATTGGCGATGCGCGCGATAGTCTGCGTGAAGCCGTTCTGCGCGCGCTCGACCGGCGCTTCGCCAAGGTTCTCGGCGGTCGCGAGCGCTTTCGGCTCGAACTGCACTTCGTGCAGCACGGTGCGGCCGATCGCCGTCATGAAATCCGTTTGCTGCACCTTCCCTGCGGCCGCCGCGTTCGGATTGTTGAGCACCACGGAAGTCGGCGGATTGTTGTCGCGATCCTCGATGTAGCGCAGCATGCGGATCGTCTCGCGGGTCGCATGTACCGAGCGGTCCGCGACGAGATACACGCGCGACGCGTGATCGAAGGCTTCGGCGGCGAGCGGGCCGTTCGGATCGCCGATATCGAGAATCACGTAATGGAAGCTGTCGCACAAGAGCTCGACGACGCGGCGCAGCGCGCCCGGCTCGAACTGCTTCGTCGTGCCGTAGTCGATATCCGCCGACAGGATGAAGAGGCGGCTGCCGTTCGAGACCAGCGTGCGTTCGACATATTGCGGATCGAGACGATGCACGTTCTGCAGCACGTCGACGAGGCCGTTGTTGCTCTGCGTGCCGAGCATGCTGTTGGCGGCGCCGCCGCACATCTTCAGGTCCACGTACGCCACGCGGCGATGCGTGTCCTCGGCGAGATAACGCGCGAGATTGAGCGCGAGCGTCGTCACGCCGACGCCGCCGCGCGCGCCCGCGAACGCGATGGTCTTGCCGGCGCGCGCGAGCGTCACCGGGCTCACCTTGCCCTCGGAGACGTTGACGGTGCGCTTGAGCAGCTCGACCGTCAGCGGCTTGACGAGATAGTCGCGCACGCCGATCTTGAGCAGGCTGCGGAACAGGCCGACGTCGTTGCGCTCCCCGATCGCGACCACCTGCACCGAGGGCTCGCACACTTCCGCGAGACGGCCGAGGTCGGAGAGCGGCATCACCGATCCTTCCAGATCGACGAGCAGAAAGAGCGGCGATCGCTCGATCTTCGACAGATGCGCGATGGCGTCGTCCACGTTGCCGACGGCGATGTGAACGTGCGGCATCGCCTGTTCGAGCACGAAGCTCTTCAGGACCTGCTCGGTCTTGCGGTCCGCCACGAACGCGATGAAGTCGGCGATCCGGACGCCCTGCTTGCCTTTGAAGAAGCTGATCTCGGTGGTGCTCATGTTCTCGGTCCGTGAAGGCGCTAGGGCAACGCTGATTAAGTCCACCGCTTGTGCGGGTCAAGCGTTATAGAGCGCACAAGCAACGAGTAAGCCAAAAGACAATGAAACAGCAGACGCTCGCGATGGCCGCGGATCAAGGTGCGGGTTTCGAGACTCGGCGCAAACGCACGCGACGCGACGAGTTTCTCGACACGATGAACAGGATCGTTCCGTGGACCGAACTGTGCGCGGTAATTGAACCGTATTACCCGAAACGGGGTAACGGTCGCCCGCCGATTGGTTTGGAACGCATGCTGCGGATTCACTTCGTGCAGCACTGGTTCAATCTGGCCGACTTCGCTTGCGAAGAGGCTTTGTATGACAGCACCAGCCTGCGTTGCTTCGTGGGCATTGATCTGGGCTGCGAAGCCGTCCCGGATGCGACAACGCTGCTCAAATTTCGGCGCCTGCTTGAGAAGCACCAACTGGGTGAACGGCTCTTCGCGGAGGTGGGGCGGATGCTGCAAGCCAGCGGTATGAAGCTTGCCAGCGGCACGATCGTGGACGCGACGTTGATCGCCGCCCCCAGCTCGACCAAAAACAAGCAGCAGGCGCGCGACCCCGAGATGCATCAGACGCGCAAAGGAAAGCAGTGGTATTTCGGCTTGAAGTTGCACATCGGGGTCGATAGTCAAAGCGGCCTGGCACATAGCGCGGTGGTCACGTCGGCCAACGTGCACGACAAACATCCGCTGCCGAAATTGCTGCATGGGCAAGAGCAACGCGTCTATGGAGATAGCGCCTATGCGAGCCAGAAAGCGCTGATCCGTGACAAGGCCCCCAAGGCACGCGACTTCACCAATCAGCGTACGCGCCGCGCGGGTAAAGTTGACGAGGTAGCGCGCGGCAAGAATCGCAACAAGTCGAAGATCAGGGCTCGGGTTGAGCACGTGTTTGCTGTCGTCAAGCGCCTGTGGGGCTTCTCGAAGGTACGCTATCGCGGTCTGGCGAAGAACGCCAATCGCGCCTTCGTCGCGCTGGCGTTGAGCAACGTCTATCTCTCGCGCAGGCGATTGATGGCACAGGTACGCCCGTAATGGGCGAAAAGCGGGCCGCAGGCCCGTGCGCAACGCCCAGGTGGGCAAGAAATGCAGCGGCAAAGCTTCGCTCACGATAAACCCACCTGTGTTCGCGCCCAATTTGATAAATACAACGGCTTGTTCAGCGTTGCCCTAGTTCGAATCGCGCGTCGACGACTTGTCGAGCTGGAGGACGTGGCCGGTTTCGTAGCGGCGCATCGCGCTGGCGGCGGTCGCGCCGTCGGCGGGGCCGAGCGGCTGCGGCGCGACGATATCGGCCGGATGCGCGAGCTGCGCCGCGAGATTCGTGTAGGTCGCGCAGCCCCATTGCATCGACGGGCGCTGCCTGCCGGCATCGGAGAGAACGGGCGGGCGCGAGAGCGCCGCGCAATCGGGCGGCACGGCGCCGGTGCCGTCATAGCCGATCACCGATTCGTTGGGCATGTTGCGCGGCGGGTGGAAACACCCGGACAGGCCGCACGCGAGCGCGAGCAGCACGGCGAGGGTCGAGACGCGGGTCGGGCGAAGTGCGAGTTTCATGGCTGGGCGCTCAGTAGACGTAGCCCGCCGCGCCGACGAGACGCGGTTCGGATGCGGACGGCTGCGCGCCCGCCTTGCGCTGGAAGCTGTATTCGACGTCGCTCGAAGGCGAGATCAGCGAATCGAGCGGCGAACGCAGCTTCGCGGGATCGGTCGGCTCGACGAGATACGGCGTCACCATGATGACCAGCTCGGTCTTGTTGTTCTGGTAATTCGACGACGAGAACAGCTTGCCGAGCACCGGAATCGAGCCGATGCCGGGAATCTGCGAAACGATGTCGGTGGTATTGCTCTGCAACAGCCCGCCGATCGCGAAGCTCTGGCCGCTCGCCAGCTCGACGGTCGTATCGGCGCGGCGCACCGAGAGGCCCGGCACGGTCACGCCGCCGGTCGTCACGCTCGCGGTCGAATCGATCTGGCTCACTTCCGGGCGCACCTTCAGGCTGATGCGGCGTTCGTTGAGCACGGTCGGCGTGAAGTCGAGCTTGACGCCGAACTGCTTGAATTCGACCGAGATCGCGCCGTTGGTCTGCGAGACGGGAATCGGAAACTCGCCGCCCGCGAGGAAGCTCGCGGTCTGGCCGGACATCGCGACGAGATTCGGCTCGGCGAGCACGGTGAGCAGGCCTTCCTGATTCAGTGCGTCGATGAGCGCGCGAATGTCCGTATTGCCCGCCTTGAAGCCCGCGAGAACCGAGAACGCGTTGTTGGACGGCAGGTTGATCGGATACACGACGCCGCCGTTCGAACCGACGATCGGCTGGCTCAGATTCTGGATCGCGCGGCCCGCGAAGAGCCCGCCGAGCCAGTTGCCCGAATTGCCGAGCGCCTGCCAGTTGATGCCGAGCTGCTGCGTCACGTTGCGGTCCACTTCCGTGATGCGCACGCGCAACTGCACCTGCAGCGGACGGTCCACCGTCAGGCGGTTGATGAGCACTTCCTTGTCGGCGAGAAACGGCGTCAGCGCCTGCACGATCGCATCGGCATCGCTGGAAGTCGGCACCTGGCCGGAGACGAGCAGCGAGCCCTGGCCCGAGCTCGTCTGCAGGTTCAGGTTCGGAAAGCGCGCGGCGAGCATGTTGCGCACCGAGAGCATGTCGCGCGCGACGACCACGGTGCGCTGAAGCAGCGTCTTGTTGCCCGGCCCGAGCACATACAAGGTCGTCGTGCCGTTCTTCTTGCCGAGCACGAACACGGTCTTGGGCGAAGGCACATGCACGTCCGCGATCGACGGGTCGGCCACGAACACCGAAGTCGCATCCTCGGGCAGGCGCAGCATCGTGCCCTTGCCCGCGTCGAGCGTAAGCGGGCCGAGCGTGACGGCGGCGTCCGCCTGGGCGGCGAGCGCGGTCCGCGCAGACGCCGCGGCGCGCACGCGAGGCTGCTGCGCGAGCTGCATGGCGGGCGCGGCGTCATCGCCCGGCTTCGTGGACATGACCGGCTGCGCCGCCGCTACGGACCCCGCCAGCAGCGCGCCGGCGCACGCGAGCGCGATTCGTGCGTTCTGCACGGTTCGCGCGCTCCGTCTTTCGATGCTGCTGAAGTCCAACTGCGTTCTCATGAGATTCGATCCTGGCACTGTGCTGCCGTGACTTGATGCTGCTGCTCCATATCGGCGCCGCGTTCGGCCGCGGCGGACGATGCTCATCGGGCCGGCACGCTCGGAATCGGCGGCGCGGCGTCCGACGATCCGCCGACCTGCGCGACCGTCGCACCGGCTTCGCCCTTCTCCGATCCGCGATAGATCGTGACCGGACGCGCGGGCGCCGCCACGCGAACCGGCGCGCTGACCTGCGTCTGGCGCGAGCGCGGCAGATCCCGCACGGCGCGCGAGATGTCGCCGGCCCAGATCGGCGCGTGCTGCGCGGACGATGCAGGCGCCGCCGCAGTCGCCGATGCGTTCGGATCGCGCTTGTCGGTCGCGAAGCTGCGCAGCGCGAGCGAAAGGGAACCGAGGCGCGCCGCCACGGCGACGACCTCGCCCATGCGCGGCGTCACTTCGAGCGTCACGGTGCGGGCGCGCGCGATGGGCTCGCTGCTGTCGCCGTTGTTCTTGGGCCGCTTGATCTCCGAGCCGACGGCCAGCACGCGTACGTGCTCGACCACGGTTTCGCTCGATACGGCCATGTCCGGCGAATCGGTGCGGCGCTCCATTTGCTGCGTCAGCAACAGATCGACGTAATCGCCCGGCTGAATCAGACCTGCGTTGCCGGAGACGTCATCGACCGCGACGGACACGGCGCGCATGTCGGGCTTGAGCGTCGCGGCGAGAAAGCCGGGTGCGTTCGGCAAAAAGACATCGGCCGCGGTCAGCACCGCGCCGCTCGCGGCCGGATGGCGCAGCAGCGCGCCCTTGAGGTCGGGCGCGTTCTGCGCGCCCGAAATGATCGCGTTGGGCGGAATCTGGTTGGCGGGCATCGCCTTCCACGCGAGGTCTTCGTCGCGCAGAAGCAGGCCTTGGGGCAGATCAGCGGCGCTCACCTGCACCTTCTCGGTCGTCACGGGCTGATTGGCCGGGCGCGAAGCGCTCGCGACCACGACGCGCACGATGAGCGCGATGAGCAGCGCGCCGATCAGAAGCATGGCGAACTTGATGATGTTGGACATGAGCGCGCCGTCCTATCGGATCGCAAAGAAGGGCATGAGCGCCGGCAGCACGATCACGAGACCGCCGCCGAGCGCGAGGGCCACGCCGTACGGAACGCCGCGCGCGCCGGAGAACATCGCGAGCGCTTTCATGGGCATGAACCGTTGCACGGGGTCCATGTGGCGCGTCGCGAGGCTGATGAGGGACACGACGGTCCCGATCACGGAAATCAGGGTTAAGGCGGGCAAGGACAAAGCGAGTCCGGCCCAGAGAAAAATCACGGAGGCGAGTTTCGCATCGCCTCCGCCCAGCATTTTCGCCGCGAACAGCACGGCGCAGACCAGGAATACGCCAATCGCGAGCAGCAGATGCACGATGACATCGTCGACCGGCATGCGGCGCGCCAGCGCGTCGGCAAAGAAGAGCGCCCCGACGACCAGCACGATTTTGGTCGGCAGGCGTCGGGAGCGCACGTCGATGACCGCGAGCCAGAGCAGCACGCAGAGCACGATCAGGCGGATGGCAAGAGACAAGAGCTGCACGTTGGTCTCGTTGTTGTGTGGGCCGGCGCTTGTTAGTTCGCGCTGCTTTGTGCCGTCGTGACCTTGTCGAACAGGGTCGAGAACATCGTTCCGACACTGGTGCTGAACGTGCTCGCCATCGCGCCGAGCGCCAGCACGACGATGCCGGCCAGGACTGCATACTCCATCGCGCTGACGCCGCGCTCGTCGCGCACGAATGCCTTCATCAGTTTGCGCATTTTTCTTTCCTTCAAGGGTTTAGGTAGGTGTGGACCCGGCAAAAGGAATACCGGGCAGGACCCATCCTAGCCATTTTGGGAAGGAATAACTTCGCGAATTAAAGCCTGAAATGGCCTCTTTCCGAGGTTTAGAAAAACGATGCGCGCGCCCTTTGTCGGCAACAATCCGAAATACTTTAGAGAGTGGATTTTTTCTTTTTTTATTTTTAACCAATCGACAAGACGGGCGCCCTATCGTTTTAAGCAGATCCCGCAAACTTTAGAGAAACCGTCTACTGATTTCTGGCGAAATGCGCTCGTAAGAAACGGCTCGACAAAACCTGAGCGATCCGGAGCCAAGCGCGCGGCGCAGCGCGAACCGCGCCGCCGCGAAAACGCAAGATTACCTTTTATTACCTGCTTTTGTCACGCAGTTTGCGCAGCTCGCAAGATTATTATCCAGGGCCGCTCTTTCATGCCTTTCCATGCAAGCTTTATCCATCGCGCTTCTCGTCTTGTGGAAAAGAAGGCATGTCGATATCGCTGCTTGCCGAGCGGAAATTATCGCGCGCTTCTTGCGCGAGCTTTTCATAACGCTTGCGAAAAACCGTGAGTTCCTTTTCATCGAGCTCTTCGAGATCGAGCAGCGCGTTATGCGCCTTGTCGATTGCGCGAATCAGTTCGTCGAGCTTGATCTGCATCGCTGCGGTGTCGCGGTTCTGCGTGTTCTGGATCAAGAACACCATCAGGAAAGTGACGATCGTCGTCGACGTATTGATGACGAGCTGCCATGTATCGCTGAAGTGAAAGAGCGGTCCCGAGACGGCCCAGACGATCACGAGCACCACGGCGATGACGAAGGTCGATGCGCGGCCCGCTAATTGCGCGAGCGCATTCGAGAACCTGAGAAACCACGAAGTCTTCATTCGGCGTCTCCTGAGCTTGAGGATCTGCTACGGGGCGCGGCTAGAATACCGCTTGTGAACACGAAGCCCAAACCCATCGATTTCTACGCGCCGTCCGAGATCGTCGCGCAACGCCTGATCGGCGCGATCGTGACCGTCGACGGTATCGGCGGCCGCATCGTCGAAACGGAAGCGTACGACCGCGAAGATCCGGCCTCGCATAGCTTCTCCGGTCCGACGCCGCGCAATGCAGCCATGTTCGGGCCGCCCGCGCATGTCTATGTCTATCGCTCTTATGGCATTCACTGGTGCATGAATTTCGTGTGCCGCGAAGCCGGTCATGGCGCGGGCGTGCTGATTCGCGCGATCGAACCGCTCGTCGGCATCGATGAAATGCGCGAGCGGCGCGGCCTTGCGCCGATCAAACTGCTGTGTTCGGGACCGGGCCGCGTCGCGCAGGCGCTCGGCATCACGCACAAGAACAATGGCATGTCGCTGCTCGAAGCGCCGTTTCATATCGAGCCGCCCGAGGAAGAATGCGCGATCGTTCAAGGACCGCGCATCGGCATCAGCAAGGCGATGGACGTGCCGTGGCGTTTCGGGCTTGCCGGTTCGAAATTCGTCAGCAAGCCCTTTCCGAAGGATTGACGCTTCAGTCAGCCGGACGCAGCTTCTTCACTTCATCGTCCGATGGCTGCACGCTCGCGCCATCGACATAACGGAAGGACGTCATCACGCCCTTGCCGTCTTTCAGCCCGGTTACGCCGACATACGCGCCCATCGTCGATTGATTGTCCTCCTTGCGATACGTGATCGGACCGAACGGCGTATCGACAGGCAAGCCCTTGAATGCGGCCGCGAGCTTGTCGGCGTCGGGCGAGCCCGCTTTCTTCAGGCCGTTCGCAATCGACATCATCGCCGTATAGCCGACGACCGAACCGAGGCGCGGATAGTCGTGATACTTCGCCTCGTAAGCGGCGACGAACTTCTTGTTCGCCGGCGTATCGATCGAATACCACGGATAACCCGTCACGATCCAGCCGACCGGCGCTTCCTTGCCGAGCGGATCGAGATAATCCGGCTCGCCCGTCAAAAGCGATACGACCGCGCGATTCTTGAACAGGCCGCGCGTATTGCCTTCACGCACGAACTTGCCGAGGTCCGCGCTGAAGAGCACGTTGAAGATGCCTTCGGGCTTTGCATCGGCGAGCGCTTGCGTGACCGCGCCGGCATCGATGTTGCCGAGCGGCGTCGCCTGCTCCGCGACGAACTCGACATCCGGCTGCGCGGCCTTCAGCAAGCGCTTGAACGTGGCCACCGCCGATTGCCCGTACTCGTAGTTCGGATAGACGAGCGCCCAGCGCTTCTTGCCGAGCTTCGCGGCTTCGGGCACGAGCATCGCGACCTGCATGTAAGTCGAAGGACGCAGCCGATATGTGTACTTGTTGCCGTCCTGCCAGACGATCTTGTCGGTGAGCGGCTCGGCTGCGAGGAAGAAGATGCGCCGTTGCTTGGCGAAGTCCGCGAGCGCGAGACCCGTATTCGACAGATAACCGCCGAACAGCAATTTCACCTGCTCGCGCGCGACGAGCTCTTGCGCGACGCGCACCGTATCGCCGGGATTGCCGTTGTCGTCGCGCGAGACGACTTCGAGCTTGTTGCCGTTGATGCCGCCCGCCGCGTTGATCTCGTCGAGCGCGAGATTCCAGCCGTTCTTGTACGGCATGAGAAACGCGGGCTGCGCCTTATAGCTATTGATCTCGCCGATCTTGATGGTGTCGGCGTGCGCGGCGAACGCCATGCCCGCTGCGATGGCCGCGATAGTGAAGCGCATTGGCGCCATTGAATCTTCTCCTCTCCGTTTGAATGATCGTTTAAACACCGAGCAACTCGCGGCGCGCGGCATCGTCGCTCGCGAATGCGTGCATCGGGCCTTCATGGCGAATCTGCCCTTTTTCCAGCACATAAACGCGATCGCTGACGAGTTCCGCGAAATGCAGATTCTGTTCCGACAGCAGTATGGCGAGCCCTTCGCGCTTCAGTTCGAGAATCATATCGGCCATTTGTTCGACGATGACAGGCGCGACACCTTCCGATGGCTCATCGAGCAACACGAGGCGCGGATTGCCCATCAGTGTGCGCGATACGGTCAACATCTGCTGCTCGCCTCCGCTCATGCGGCTCGCGCGGCGATTGCGCATTTCGCCGAGATTCGGGAACACGCGAAAGAGCTTTTCGGGCGTCCACGATGGCGCATCTTCGCGCGGCGGCTGCCGGCCCGTGTCGAGGTTCTCCATCACGGTGAGATCGCCGAACACGCGGCGATCTTCGGGCACGTAACCCAGCCCCTTGCGCGCGATGCGATGCGGCGCCATGCCCGCGATGTCTTCGCCCATGAACGACACCGCGCCCGATATGCGCGGCAGAAGACCCATGACGGCTTTCATCGTCGTGGACTTGCCCGCGCCGTTGCGGCCCATCAGCGCGACCACTTCGCCTCGTCCGACTTCGAAGCCGACATCGAACAGTATTTGCGCGCGGCCATGGAACGCATTCAACGCATCGACTTTGAGCAGCGTCATGACGATGCCCCCGCATTCAACGCCGCACGCGGCGCATACGATGCGCCCGTGCCGAGATAGACCTCGCGCACGCGGGCATCGTCGCGGATCGCTTCGGCATCGCCTTGTGCGATGAGACGTCCGCGCGCGAGCACGATCAGCTTGTCCGCATGTGAAAAGACCACGTCCATGCTGTGCTCCGTGAACAGCACGCCGATGTTGCGCTCTCTCGCTAGACGCGCGGTAAGCGTCATCAATTCATTGCGTTCCTGTGGCGCCATGCCAGCGGTCGGTTCGTCCATCAACAAGAGCTTCGGATGATTTGCAAGCGCGATAGCAAGCTCGACGCGCTTCACGTCGCCGTATGCGAGCACCGCGCAACTGCGGCGCGCATGCATCGCCATGCCGACGAGATCGAGCAACGCCATCGCTTCGTCTTCCCTCCACGATTCGACGCGCCCGAACAGCCTGTAGATGCGCCGCTCGCGCGAAAGCAATGCCATCTGCACGTTTTCGAGTACGGTCATCGAACTGAAGGTCGCGGCGATCTGAAACGTGCGCGCGACGCCACGCCGCCAGATATCGCGTGGACGCATGCCCGCGATATCGTGACCGTCGAAGCGGATCGCGCCGGAAGTCGGCTTGAGCTGACCGTTGATCATGTTGAAGCACGTCGATTTGCCCGCACCGTTCGGACCGATGAGCGCGAGCAATTGACCGGCTTCGAGATCGAATGAAACGTCGTCGACGGCGTGCACACCGTCGAACGACTTCGAGAGATGCGCGACGGATAGCAGGCTCATTGCGCCTCCCTGAAAAAGCGCTCGCGCACGAAACCCGCGATGCCTTGCGGAAACGCGATGACGAGCACGAGGATCGCCGCGCCGAGCAGCGCTTGCCAGTAGTCGGTCTGACGCGCGACGGCATCCTGCAGCCAGGTGAACACGCTCGCGCCGACGATCGGACCGGCAAGCGTCTGGATGCCGCCGAGCAGGACCATCACGAGGCCGTCGACGGAGCGGCCGACGCTGATCGCTTCCGGCGAGATGTTGCCCTTCGAGAACGCATAGAGCGAACCCGCGAGCCCGCACACGAGCGCCGCGACGATGAACGCGGCCCACTGCACGCGCGCGACGTTCACGCCGATCGCTTCGGCGCGCAACGGCGAATCGCGACCGGCGCGCATCGCGAGACCGAGCGGCGAGAAAAGCATGCGCCGCAAAAGCCATACGCCGATGACGGCGAAGAAGAGCGTGAGGTAGTAGAACGCGACGGGAGACGATAGCCACGGCGACGGCCAGATGCCCAATATGCCGTTGCTGCCGCCCGTCACGGCATCCCATTGAAAGACGACGGACCAGACGATCTGCGCGAACGCGAGCGTGAGCATCGCGAGATACACGCCCGATAAGCGCACGCAAAACCAGCCGAACACGATCGCGCCGATGCCCGCAATCAGCGGCCCGAGCACGAGCGCGGCTTCCATTGGTAACGCGAATACCTTGAGAAACAGCGCCGCGCCGTATGCGCCGAGGCCGAAGTACGCCGCATGACCGAACGAGTGCATGCCGCCCGGTCCCATGATGAAGTGCAGGCTCGCGGCGAACAGCACCGCGATCATGATCTCGACGAACAGCACGGGCATGTACGGAAACGCATCGGCGGCGAGCGGCGCGAGCGCAAGCGCGATCACGGCGATGAACGCCGCGATCCTCATGTTTCGCGTGGCGGGTAGCAAAGGCCGGTCGGCGGGCGCGGCGGAACGTGCGATCGTCTGCGGACGGCCGAAGAGTCCCCACGGACGCAGCACGAGCACGACCGCCATTACGACGAACTCGGCGACGAGCGTGAACTTCGACAGCGAGAAGCCGACGCCCATGATCGTTATGTTCCCGATGCCGATGCACATCGCCTTAATTTCGGCGATCAATAGCGCGGCGACGAACGCGCCCGGAATCGAGCCCATGCCGCCGACCACGACGACGACGAACGCATTGCCGATGGTCTCCATATCGAGCGAAAGATTCGCCGACATGCGCGGCACCTGCAGCGCGCCGCCGAGTCCCGCGAGCATCGCGCCGACGAAGAACACGCCGGTAAAGAGCCACGCCTGATTGACGCCGAGCGCGCCGAGCATCTCGCGATCCGCGCTCGCCGCGCGCACGAGCGTGCCCCAGCGCGTGCGCGTGAGCGCATACCAGAGCATGAACAGCACAAGCGGGCCGATGACGATCAGCGCGAGATCATAGGTGGGCAACGCATGACCGAGCAGCTGCACCGCGCCTTCGAGATGCGGTGCGCGCGGGCCGAACAGATCTTCCGGTCCCCAAAGCCACAGCGCCGCATCGCGAATGATGAGCACGAGCGCGAACGTGGCAAGCAGATGAAACAACTCCGGCGCGCGATAGATGCGCCTCAGCACGCTCACTTCTATTACTGCGCCGATCGCGCCGACCAATAGCGCGGCGCCCGCGATCGACGCCCAGAACCCCGCGACGCTTTCGCCGAAGCGGCTCGCTAGGCTGTACGCGACATACACGCCGAGCATATAGAGCGAGCCGTGCGCGAAGTTGACGATGCGCGTGACACCGAAGATCAGCGACAGTCCCGAAGCGACGAGAAAGAGCGCAGAAGCATCGGCGAGGCCGTTGACGAGTTGAACGAGCAGGTTGGAGAGCATCGGCTCTGTGAGCATTTCGGCGGAAAGAGCCGACATTATCGATGAATTGCGCAACCTTCTCGTGGCGCGACAGAAACATCCCGCGTGAAAACCACTGGAAAAAACGTATTGACGGCGTTTATGTCTCGTATATGCTCGCTGAAGGGCAATTGTCGGCATGGGCAATCGCTCTGCAAATCCACTCGACCAACGAGTCTTATCGTGAAAGTCCAAAGCCCTCTGGCACGCAGGAGCCATCACTCCCGCGCCGATCGCTGCGGCAAGCTTCCCGATCGCCGCTTCCTGTCGGTTCTGACTGTCCTCTCCCGCCGCTGCGTGCGGCGTCGCAACGCGATTTCCGCGCGCGCGTTCATCGCCGTGCATTGCGTCGGCGCGGCTTCGCTGCTGCCGTAGCGCCTCCTCTCGTTTTCTTCTCCATCAGTTGTTGGTCCGCGCGCGTGCGCCCGCACGCGTGAACGCGCGCGTCCTGCTTCTTCGCGCATTCGCGATGCATCGCGAAGGCCGTGGACGCGTGCGCCCTATCGAAACGTGAGAACGAACATGGAACGCATCGACGAATTCCTGCGAAAACATCGCATCACCGAAGTTGAAGCGATCATTCCCGACATGGCCGGCACCGCGCGCGGCAAGATCATTCCGCGCAGCAAGTTCGAATCGGGCGAAGCGATGCGCCTGCCGCAAGCCGTGATGATCCAGACCGTGACGGGCGACTATCCCGTCGATGGCAGCTTCACCGGCGTCACCGATCCCGACATGGTCTGCGTGCCCGATCCCGCGACGATCCGCCTGATTCCGTGGGCCACCGATCCGACCGCGCAAGTCATCCACGATTGCGTGCATTTCGACGGCACGCCTGTCGCCATTTCGCCGCGTCGCGTGCTGCGCGAAGTGCTTCATAAATTCGCCGCCAAGGGCTGGCGGCCTGTCGTCGCGCCCGAACTCGAGTTCTTTCTCGTCGATATGAATCGCGATCCCGATCTGCCATTGCAACCGCCGGTGGGCAGAACGGGGCGCGCGGAAACGGGGCGTCAGGCGTACTCGATCGATGCCGTCAACGAGTTCGATCCGCTTTTCGAAGACATCTATGAATACTGCGAGATGCAGGAGCTCGAAGTGGATACGCTGATTCACGAAGTGGGCGCGGCGCAGATGGAAATCAACTTTCTGCATGGCGATCCGCTCAATCTCGCGGACCGCGTGTTTCTTTTCAAACGCACGGTGCGCGAGGCCGCGCTGCGCCACAAGATGTACGCGACCTTCATGGCGAAGCCGATGGAAAACGAACCCGGTTCGGCGATGCATGTGCATCAGAGCCTCGTCGATGACGAGACCGGCCGCAATCTCTTCACCAATCGCGAAGGCGAACCGACGGGACTCTTCTATAGCTACATCGCCGGCTTGCAGAAATACACGCCCGCGCTCATGCCGATCTTCGCGCCGTATATCAACTCTTATCGCAGGCTATCGCGCTTCATGGCCGCGCCGATCAACGTGCAATGGGGCTATGACAACCGCACCGTCGGCTTTCGCGTGCCGCACTCGTCGCCGCAGGCACGACGCATCGAGAATCGCATTCCGGGCGTCGATTGCAATCCGTATCTCGCGATTGCCGCCACGCTCGCCGCGGGTTATCTCGGCATGACGCAACATCTCGAACCGACCGAACCGCTCGCGAGCGATGGTTATCGCCAGCCTTATCAATTGCCGCGCAATCTCGACGAAGGCCTCACGCTGATGGGCGCTTGCGAGCCGCTTGCCGAAATGTTCGGCGAGAAGTTCGTGCGCGCCTATCTCGCGCTGAAGGAAACCGAATACGAAGCGTTCTTCCGCGTGATCAGTTCGTGGGAACGCAAGCATCTGCTATTGCACGTTTGAAGGAGCCGACAACATGAACGATCGAATCGATTCGACGGCGCATTACCGCGCGCTCGACGCCGCGCATCATCTGCATCCGTTCTCCGATATGGGCGCGCTCAATCGCGCGGGCAGCCGCGTGATCGTGAAGGCCGAAGGCGTGTATCTGTGGGATTCGGAGGGAACGCGCATCATCGACGGCATGGCGGGCTTGTGGTGCGTGAACGTCGGCTATGGACGCCGCGAACTCGCCGATGCCGCACTGAAACAGATGCAGGAACTGCCTTACTACAACACCTTCTTCAAGACGACGCATCCGCCGATCATCGAGTTATCGGCGATGCTTGCCGACGTCGCGCCCGCGAAGTTCAATCGCTTTCTTTATTGCAACAGCGGATCGGAGGCCAACGATACGGCGCTGCGCGCCGTGCATCGCTATTGGGCCGTGCAAGGACAAACGAAAAAACGCTATGTCATCGCGCGTGCGAATGCGTATCACGGCTCGACGATCGCGGGCGCAACGCTCGGTGGCATGCGCTATATGCACGAGCAGATGCCATCGAAGATGGAGCATGTCGCGCATATCGATCAGCCATACTGGTTCGGTGAAGGCGGCGCGATGAACGAAGAGGAATTCGGCATTGCGCGTGCGCGTCAGCTCGAAGATATGATCGTCGAACTCGGCGCGGAGAACGTCGCCGCTTTTATCGGCGAGCCGTTTCAGGGCGCGGGCGGCGTGATCTTTCCGCCATCGAGTTATTGGCCGGAGATCGCGCGCATCTGCCGCAAGCATGACGTGCTCTTGATCGCCGATGAAGTGATCGGCGGCTTCGGCCGCACAGGCGAGTGGTTCGCGCACGAGCACTTCGGCTTCGAGCCGGATGTCATCACGATCGCAAAAGGTCTTACGAGCGGCTATGTGCCGATGGGCGCCGTCGCGCTGTCGGATCGCATCGCGAATGCAATCGTGAATGGCGGCGAATTCAATCACGGCTTCACGTATTCGGGGCATCCGGTCGCGGCTGCGGTGGCCGTGGCTAACCTCAAGTTGCTGCGAGACGAAGGCATCGTCGCGCGCGTAAAGCACGATGCGGGGCCGTACTTTCAAAAGCGATTGCGCGAGGCGTTAAGCGATCATGCGATCGTCGGTGAAATTGCGGGCACGGGGCTCGTCGCCGGCATTCAGCTTGCCGAAGACCGCGCGACGAAAAAGCGCTTTGCCAATGGCGACGATATCGGCACGATATGCCGCGACTTCTGTTTCGCGGGCAATCTCGTGATGCGCGCGAGTCACGATCGCATGCTGCTTTCGCCGCCGCTCGTCGTCACGCATGACGAGATCGACGAAATCGTCGATAAAGCTCGCGCCGCCATCGATGCGACCGCGCGCGCGATCACGCACGCCGCGTAGCGAAGTACTCCGCCGCCATGTGCCTAAACGCCGTGACGGCGGGATTGTCTTGATCGGCACGCCACGCCATGCTCATTTCGGCCTGAACGGCGTTGCCCGCAATTTCCCTGAACTCGACACTGTCGTAATGAAACCGTTGCGACGATGCGGGCAGAATCGATACGCCCAGCCCTGCACGCACGAGCGAAAGAATGGTCGGCGTCTGATCGATGTATTGCGTGAAGTGCGGCTTCACTTCATCGGCGACGAGCATGCTCATGATGCGGTCGTAGAAGTATTTGCCGTGCGTGGGCGAATGCATGATGAAGGGCTGCTCGTGCAACTGCGTGAGTTCGAGCCGGTCGAAACGGCGCAGCGCGTGTCCCGCAGGCAATGCGACGATCATCGGCTCGCGGTCGACGAGAAGAAACTCCACTTTCTGCCGCGAAGGCAGCGGCCGCATGAAGCCGAGATCGATCGCGTTTGCCTCGAAGGCTTCGATCTGCGCGACGGAAATCATCTCGAGCAGCACGACGTCGATATCGGGCAAATCGCGCTTCGCAGCGACGAGCAGTTCGGGTATCAGCTCATAGCCCGCCGCGCCCGTGAAGCCAATGCGTACGCGCCCGGTCTTGCCCTTGCTCGCGCGCCTCACGGTGCTTTCGGCTTGCTCGGAAAGATTGAGCAGGCGCGTTGCATCGGCGAGAAACACGCGCCCTTCGGTCGTCAGCTTGACCGTGCGCCCGACGCGCTCGAACAGCTTCACGCCGAGGTTTTCTTCGAGCAGATGAATCTGTCTGGAAAGCGGCGGCTGCGTCATGTTGAGCAGCGCGGCCGCGCGCCTGAAGTTCAGTTCCGTCGCGGCCGCAACGAAGCAACGTACTTGTCCGAGATCGAGCATTCGTAATCGACGTTGAGGTGATGGCCGATCATTATATGTTCGCCCCGGACGCGTTCATGCGCGTGCGTCAGGTCGTGAGGCTGCCTTCGGGGCGCTGTCCCGCAAGAGCCTGAGCGAGACTCGCGAGCACCATCTCGCCCATCGCCGTGCGCGATTCGACCGTTGCGCTCGCGCGATGCGCCTGCAGCACGACGCGATCCATGCCGAACAATTCGGCCGGCACATTCGGCTCATCGACGAAAACATCCAGGCCCGCGCCCGCGATCACGCCACGCGACAGCGCTTCGACGAGATCGCTTTCCTTGACGAGCTTGCCGCGCGCGATGTTGATGAGATAACCGTCCTTGCCCAACGCATCGAGCACGGCCGCATTAACGATGCCCTTCGCTTTATCGGCTGCAGCGGCGAGCACGAGAATGTCGCTTTCGCGCGCAAGCGACAGCAGATCGGGCACGAAGCGATAGTCGATATCGTCCATCGCGCGTACATCGGTATAAGCGATCGGACAACCGAACGCGGCGGCGCGTAGCGCAATCGCGCGGCCCACCTTGCCGAGGCCCACGATGCCCACGCGCTTGCCGCTGAATCGGCGCGACAACGGAATCGCGCTCGGGCTCGGGTTGTTCACCCACTTGCCGGTCTTCACGAAATCGTTGCCGGGGCAGATCTCGCGCAGCGTGGTCAGGATGAGACCGATGGCGAGATCGGCAACATCTTCGGTCAACGCGCCGAACGTACCCGTCACCGGCAACCCGCGCGAGCGCGCGAATTCGAGGTCGACGGCATCGGTGCCGACGCCGTTCACCGCGATCACCTGCAATGCAGGCAAGCGTTCGATGAGATCGTTGGCGATGCCCGTATGTCCGCCGGTAATCACGCCGCGAATCGAAGCGCCGTGTTCGCGGATATACGCGTCCTTGTCTTCCTGCTCGAACAGCCGATGCATCGTATAAAGCGCATTCAGCTTTTCATTGATGGCCGGTACGAGGATGGGATTGAGTTGCAGAATGCTCGGCTTCAATTCGCGTGCTCCATGGTGTTCGTTGCGATGTGGAGCGGATCATGTCTGCTTTCGGCGATAACGTCCAATCCCAAAACGCTATCAATTGATCCACGAATCGACGCATTGCATGCCGCGCTTCGATCGATTCAATCCGGGAATCAGGTAATAGCAATAAAAGATTGGACGCTCTTGTCCACGCTCCCCACAATTCGAAGCATCGGAAGGCACATCGACAATAAAGCCTTGCACATAACATCGGAGACAACAGCGCAATGGACAACGCTGACGGCATCGTCGCTTCCTCGAAAGCGGAACCTGTTGCGGAGAAACACACGAAACACCGCTGGGTCGTGATGGGACTGATCTTCTGCATCTGGGCGATCGCGTGCGCGGATCGCGCCAACTTCGGCATCGCGCTGCCGTATCTGAAGAGGGAATATCACATCACCAATACCGAGGCCGGTCTCATCGTGAGCCTGTTCTCCTTCGCTTATGGCTTTGTGCAGATTCCCGTCGGCCTCCTCTACAAGCGACTCAGCGAAAAGACCACCGGCCTGCTGTTTTCCGTCTTCATGATTCTCACGTCGGTATTCACCGGATTGATGGGCACGACATCGTCGGTGTTTCTGCTGATGGCGTATCGCGTGGGTCTCGGCTTGTCGGAAGGACCGCTCGGCATCGGCTGCACCAACGTCATCAACCGATGGTTCCCCGCAAGGGAAAAAGGCACGGCCACCGGCCTGTGGATCGCCGCATCGAAGCTCGGGCCGCTGATCGTGCCGTCGGTGTGCATCATCGTGATCCAGTTGTGGGGATGGCGCGAGATCTTCTATGTGTTCGCGGTGCCGGGCATTCTGCTCGCCGTCGTATGGATGTTCTTCGTGACGAACTCGCCCAGCGAGAATCGCTTCTGCTCGCCCGCCGAGCGCCGCTACATCGCCGATGAAACGACCGTCGGCAGCAACGGCGGCAAGTCGCTGTCGCGCGCGCGCATGACGCCGATGCCCCGGCTCGACGCTATCAATCGCACGAAGCGCGTGCCGCAGCTCGAAACGATTCGCCAGGTCTTCGGCTCGTGGAATATCTTCGGTATCGCGCTGGGCTATGGCTGCATGATCGGCATCAGCAACATCTTCATCTCGTGGATTCCCACTTATCTCGTGACAGTGAAGGGCTTCGCTTCGGTGAAGATGGGCTTCCTTGCATCGGCGCCTTTCATCGGCGCGGTGACGGGCAACATGCTCGGCGGCATCATCTCCGATCGTCTGCTTGGCGGACGCCGCAAACCGATGATGATGCTCGGCGCGCTCGGCACCATGGTGATGACCTTCCTGCTGATCGATGCGCCCGACAGCGTCGCCTATCTCGGCGCGGCGCTGATGCTCGCGGGCCTGATGCTCGGCATCGGCTTCGCAGGCTACTCCGCGTATCCGATGGGTCTCGCAACCAAGGCCACCTATCCGACGGCGTTCGGCATCGTGAACTCGGTCGGACAAATCGGCGGCGCCTGCGCTCCGCTCGCGGTCGGCCTGCTGCTCGACAGCTATAACTGGACCGCGGTCTTCCTGTACATGGTCGGGACCGCGACGCTGTGCCTGCTCTTGTTACTCAGCGTGGTCGAACCGATAACCGACTCATCGGAACCGGCGAAATGAAATTCAGTTGATTCGATGATGCTTCGCGCCGCTCCTCGCGGCGCAATTTCTTTCAAAGACCGCTCTCGACCATATCGAGAAGCCGCTCGGCAAGCGGTTCGATCTGCGTGCGCTTCAGCCCCTGCAAAGGGCCTTCGATCAGCAAGAGCGCGAAGCCGTGCACCGCGCTCCATGCTAGATATTCCGCTTCGGGCCGGCGTTTCGCTTCGAGCGCGCCCGCCTCGACCATGTCGTCCAGCGCGCGGCTCAGCAACTCGAACGGATCGAGACCGCCCGGCCCCGCGCCATAGGTTTCCTCGTGTTCCGTCCATTCCGTTTGCGGCGCCGCGAACGCCGTGCGAAACAATCCCGCTTCCTTTTGCGCAAAACGAAGATATCCCGTGCCGATGGCGCGCAAACCCGCGCGCGCCGCATCGGCACGGCGGCGCTTCTTCGGGCGCGACGCGAGTTCCTCTTCCATTGCTTGCGCGACGAATGACAGCGCCGCCGAGCGTACCGCCGATAGCAATTCCTGACGGCTCCCGAAGTGACGATAGGCCGCGTTCGGCACGACGCCCGCCCGGCGCGTGGCTTCCCGCAAGACGATCGCATCGGGGCCGCCTTCGCGCGCGAGTTCGATTCCCGCATCGATCAGCGCGCGTCGCAAATCGCCATGTCGATAGGTGCTGCGCGGCTTGCCATTTGTCATTTTGATTCGTGTGACTTCGATTATGTGGACACTGTTCATTATCTCTGCTACTTTTTGTGGACGGTGTACACAACACAAAAAATAGTTCTGCATCGGTGTTTGCCGTTGCATTGTCACGACGCGGCGGCATCGTATGCGAAAGGAGGTTCGCATGGCGAATACAAATGATCGTACGGATCCGCATGACGATATCGCGCGCATCCGCGAAATGATCGAGGCGTGGCGGCAGGCAGTGCTGGCGAAAGACGTCGATACGCTCGTCAGCCACTACGCGCCGGATGTCGTCGTGTTCGACGTCGTGCCGCCCGCGTCGATCAGGGGCATCGAGCACTATCGCGAGAACTGGCGGCGCTGGTTCGACAGCATGAAAGCCCCGCTCTCATTCGAAATGCGGGAAGTGGAAGTCGCCGCGAGCGGCGATCTGGCTTACGCGCACTCCGTCAACCGCGTCGCCGTGGGCGAACAGGAGGACATCGTGCGCGCGACCGTGTGCTTCAGAAAGATCGATGGCGACTGGCGTGTCGTGCACGAGCACGCATCGGTGCCGCTCATGATGGATATGGACCCTGACGAAACGTCATAACTCAAGGAGCAGTCATGCAAGTGCAACCCTATCTGTTTTTCGAAGGCCGCTGCGAGGAAGCGATCACGTTCTATCGCGAGAACCTGGGCGCGCAAGTCGTCATGATGATGCGCTTCAGCGAAAACCCCGACGCCGGCAAGGCCGAAGCCGCGAGCGGTTGCGGCGTGCCGTCGGGATCGGAAAACAAGATCATGCATGCGGCATTCACCATCGGCGATTCAATGGTGATGGGCTCCGACGGCATGTGCAGCGGCAACACCGAGTTCAAGGGCGTATCGCTTTCGCTCACGGCCGATGACGAACAGCAGGCGGAAAAATACTTCAACGCGCTATCGAACGGCGGCCAGGTGCAGATGCCGATGACGCAAACCTTCTTCGCCAAGCGCTTCGGCATGGTGACGGACAAATTCGGCGTCAACTGGATGGTGCTCGGCGGCGTCGAAGGTCAGCCGCAATAAGCACGCGACGACCGTCCGGCTGGAACGCGGCTTGCGCGCCTTTCATCGCATCAATTCGAAAGGAGGCGCACCATGAGCAACTACGCCGGACGTTCTCAGGAAGACCGTATCGCGCAACGCAAGGGCAATAAGCAGACAGCGCAGGAACAGCCGGGCGGGAACATGGCCGAACCCGGCACGGAGCCGAACAAGGACCATAGCAGCGGCGTGCTGACGGAAGAAGGCAAGCAGGTGTGGCGCACGGGTTCGGGCATCGACGGTGGGGGAAAGACCTGACATCCGTATCGGCCTTCTGAAACGTGAAACAATGGCGGGGTGCCAAAAATATCGCATGTACTATTTGCACCTTGACTCATAGGAGCTTTCGATGAGCGCCCCGCGCAAAAACAATCTTTCAGGTTCGGACATGCCTGCTGATGGAGCCGATCGTCCGACCCGCGAGGAAGCCGAAGCCGCTGTCCGTGTTCTGTTGCGCTGGGCGGGCGACGATCCGCGCCGCGAAGGCCTGCTCGATACACCGGGCCGCGTCGTGCGCGCATATGAAGAGTTTTTTGCGGGCTATACGCAGAATCCGCATGACATCCTCGCTCGCACGTTCTCGGAAGTGCAAGGCTATGACGAAATGATCGTCCTGAAGGACATTCGTTTCGAGAGCTATTGCGAGCATCACATGGTCCCGATCATCGGCCGCGCGCATGTCGCTTATCTGCCGAACAAACGCGTCGTCGGCATTTCGAAGCTCGCGCGTCTCGTCGACGCCTTCGCGAAGCGTCTGCAGATTCAGGAGAAGATGACCGCGCAGATCGCCGATACGCTGAACGAAGTGCTGCAGCCGCTCGGCGTCGGTGTCATTCTGGAAGCCGCGCATCAATGCATGTCGACGCGAGGCGTGCACAAGGCGGGCGTGTCGATGGTCACCTCGCGCATGCTCGGCTCATTCCGCGACGATCCATCGACGCGTCGCGAGTTTCTTGCCATCGTCGGCAATCAGAACGCGTTCAGCGTGTCGAATACGTAAGGCCGCCGCAAGCAAAGCGCACGCGCGAACGCGAATGCAAGCAAACGCAAGCAAACAAAAAAGGGCCTCGCGGCCCTTTTTTCATGCGCCGAATCCGTTGCCCGGCGTGCCCGGTCCCGAACCTTCGCGAATCTTGCCCTGCGATACGTTGCTGCCCGGCGGCACGCTATGCGTGAGCCACACATTGCCGCCGATGACCGAGCCTTTGCCGATGGTCACGCGGCCGAGAATTGTCGCGCCCGCGTAGATGACGACATCGTCCTCCACGATCGGATGCCGTGCGTTGCCTTTGACGAGCGCGCCATCGCTCGTCGAAGGAAAGCTCTTCGCGCCGAGCGTCACGGCTTGATAGACGCGCACATGCTGGCCGATCACCGCCGTCTCGCCGATCACGACGCCCGTGCCGTGATCGATGAAAAAGCTCGGCCCGATGGTCGCGCCCGGGTGAATGTCGATGCCCGTCAGCGAATGCGCGATCTCGTTGATAAAGCGCGCGAGCAAGGGCACGCCGAGCTTGTGCAACGCATGCGCGAGACGATGATGCGTCATCGCCCAGACGCCCGGATAACACAGCAGGATCTCGGTGATGTGCTGCGCCGCCGGATCGCCGGTGAAAGCAGCTTGTATGTCGCTTACGAGCAGCGCGCGGATATGCGGCAACTGCGCGCCGAACTCGCGCGCGATCGCGAAGGCTTGCGCCGAGAGATCGGCTTCGCTCGTATCGCGATGTTCGGGCAGGAAGCGCAGCGCGCGGCGAATCTGTTCGCGCAACAGACGCAAGTTGGTTTCGAGCGTTTGCCCGACATAGTAGTCGACGCTTTCGTCGGTCAGATCGGGCGCGCCGTAATGCGTGGGAAAGAGCGCCGAGCGCAGGCCGTTGACGATCCCGACGATGGCCTCGCGTGAAGGCAGTTCACGTATGCCGAGCGGATGCCGCGTGCGATGAAGCTCTTCGCGCGACTGGCGCAAGTCCGCGACGATGCGGGCGAGGCCCCATTCCTGAGGCGTGTCGAGCGCGGTGTCGCGGGATGTTTCGAGCGGCGGTACTGCGCCGAACGTGGGCATGTTCTGCATGTCGGGCAAGAAGCGAGGGACGGATTAAACGACAAGCGTAACCGGTTTTGCGAAAGCCTGCCGTCCGGCCGATCGCGCACCCGCGTCCCCGATGCTCGCGCGGAACATCGCTCAGGCTGTGACGTTGCTTGCGTCGATCCAGCGCACGGCCCAGTCGCGCGCGTGCGCGATGGCTTCGCCTTCGTTGCGGAATCGCAGCTCCGAAGGAAAGAATCGGTTCGCGACGAGCTCGCCATCGCTCGATCGCGAGATCACCACGTACGGCTGGTAGCTGCCATCTCCGGCCCGGGCGGGCGCGCAGTTTAGAAGGTAGCCTCGATGTGAAAAGGCTGCATCGTGTTGCATGAGTCACCTGTGTGAAAGTGCCCTGCTCGTTCGAATCGCATTGCTCTTTTTCGACGGCAAGGTAACGCGCCCTCCTGATTGCTCGAGTTTCGCGTATTGCGCTTTGCCGCCGACAGGTTCCAAATAATACTTGCAGGAAATCGGCTTGGGGTCGAAAAAAGGCCTGAAATTTTAAGTATCTCCGAAGGCGCTCTCCGGCAAGGCTCGCGGTTCCGTCGCCAAATATCCGGAACGAGTCTTGCGTGAGGGCTTGGTCAATTCAGGTCCAACTGCAACGGAGCAATGCGATGAACAACGCTGAATCAAACGATCCGCAGAACAAGCAGAAGGAGCAGGTCGCCGACAGTCCGATCAAGACGCCCGGCGCGGAAACCGCTCACGTGAAGATGAGCGATGCGAACAAGGCCGCAGCGGGCGGCGAAGCGCACGCGGGCGCGGGCGCCGGTGCGAAGACGGAGACGACGAAGGCAGGCATGCATGTCGGCCCGCAAGGTCTCTATGAGAAGCCGCCGCGCGGCGTCGATGTCGCCAACGACGACGGACTCGACGACACCGTCGATGCCGACGCGAAGAGCATTCATGCGCGACGCGAAGCGGAAATGCTCGCGCGCGAGCCGGATTCCGTCATCACTTCGAATGCGACGACCGTGAACTTCGTACCCGAACCGGGCGATGGTCTCGGCGGCTTCGACAGCCGTCCCGGCCGCAATGGCGTGTTGCTTGCGCTGGAGCGGGGCTATCGCCTGATCGATCGCGGCATGGTCGCGCCGACGGTGCCCGAGGTCGAAGACAAGGTGCGTTTCGAAGGACGCGACCCGCACGGCCACACCTTGCGCGGACGCAAGCACTACGCGCTGAATCATCTGCGTCCGTCGCGGCTCTTCGAGCTCGAACGGAAATGAGCACGACCGCCGTCGCGCATAAGCAAAGAGCCGCATGGACTATGCGGCTCTTTTTACTTGCGTGGGCTTCGCGCGTTACTTTTTTTCTTCCTTCTCGTCATCGGTTTCGATGCGCGTCACGCCGCCCGTTGCAGGCGGATCGCTCGCGGGGAACGTGTCTTCGACTGCCTTGTCGAGATCTTCGTCGTCACGTTCCGAATGCGGATTCTGTTCCTTCAGATTGCCCATCGTCTGCTCCTTTGCTCGTTGCTGATCGACGTAATGCGAAGCAACGCGCGTTCCTTGAACGTGGCACGGCGTATGCTCACGGACACGGCGAACGAAGCGCCGCAGCGCAACATACATCGCCGGCGCACGAGAGTCGATAAAGGGGAAACCACATGACGACCCACGCATACGACGGTTACACGCAAGAGACCGAAGAGACCACGCAACTTGAACCGGCTACGCGCCACGCCGTTACGCCCGAGCAGCGCTTTACATCGGCGATCGCGTGTCTCGGCGCGGCCTGGGCGCTGTCATGGGCCGAGTTCGCATTGACGCTCGCCATCGGGCTTCCAGGCGATGCATCGAGCCATCCGCTCGCCGCGATGGTCGCGTCGCGGGTGCTCGTCGGCCTGCTCTATGTGTGCGTTGCATCACGCCTGCAATGGGCGCGCTGGCTGACCGTCGTGCTCGGATTCGTGTCCGTCGCCCTCGTCGCGCCGACCCTTGCGCTGCAATGGCATATCTTTCCGGCGGCCGCGTTCGTCTGCGGCGTCGGACTCGTCTGCAAGTTCGCGGCGTCGCTCTATCTTCTTTCGCCGATGCCAGGACGCCTCGCGACGCACTAGCCATTCGAAACTCGCGGTTTGCAATCCTTGAAGCGGACGCGGCTTTTTCGCGCGTCCGTCCGCTCGCACAATGCATGACCACCTTCAACGTCATCCATGCGAGCCCGATCATGAAAATCGCTGTCATTGGTGCAACCGGCACGGTCGGCCAGGCGGTCGTCGCCGAATTGAAAGCCCGTCACGAAGTCATCGAAATCGGTGCGACGCGCGGGGCGCATCGCGTCGATCTGCTCGATCTCGACAGCATCAGAAAGCTCTTCGAAACCATCGGCAAAGTGGATGCGATCGTCGCGACCGCCGGTCATGTGCACTTCGGCCCGCTCGTGAAGATGACGCCGGAGCAATTCCGTCTCGGTCTCAACGACAAGCTGATGGGCCAGGTCAATCTCGTGCTCACCGCGCGCGATTACCTGAACGACGGCGGCTCGTTCACGTTGACGAGCGGCATCGTCGGCGCGGAGCCGATTCGCGAGGGCGCGAGCGCGGCGGCGGTCAACGGCGCGATCGAAGGCTTCGTGCGCGGCGCGGCGATCGAACTGCCCCGCGGCCTGCGCATCAACGTCGTGAGTCCGACGATGCTCGAAGAGGCGCGCGAAAGCTTCGGCCCGTATTTTCGCGGTTTCGAGGCCGCGAGCGGCGCGCGCGTGGCGCTGGCGTACAGCCGCAGTGTCGAGGGCGCGGAGACGGGGCGCATCTATACCGTCCACTGACACTTGCGCGCGCGAAGTGTGCATGGAGCGCGACGCATCGATCGCTTATGCTCGGCGCTTCGAAAAACTCATGGAGCGCGCGATGCAATGGACCCGGGACGGCTATCGGCTGAGCACGGACATCGACGAATTCGACTTCGATGTCGTGCATCGCTATTTGAGCGAAGTGGCGTACTGGTCGCCGGGCATCGCGCGAGAAAAGGTCGAGCGCGCCGCGCGTCATTCGCTCGCGTTCGGGCTCTTTCACGGCAACGCGCAGATCGGCTATGCGCGCATGATTACCGACACGACGACATTCGCCTATCTCGCGGATGTGTTCGTGCTGCCCGAGCATCAAGGCGCGGGCCTCGGCACATGGATGATCCAATGCGTGATGGCGCATCCCGATCTTCAGGGACTGCGCCGCATGATGCTCGTCACGTCCGACGCGCACGGGCTCTACGCGCGCTTCGGCTTCGCGGCGAGCCAGCATCCCGAGCGCATCATGGAGAAGATCGGCAAGGCTTAACCGCCCTTCACGCCCTGCGTGTTGACGTAAAGCGCATAGAGCCCGTGACTCGCCGCCATGAACAACCGGTTGCGATGCCGTCCGCCGAAACACACGTTCGCGCAACGCTCGGGCAAGTCGATGTGGCCGATCGCTTCGCCTTGCGGCGTGAAGACGCGCACGCCGTCGAGTTCGGCGTCGCCCATGCCCCAGCCGCACCACAGGTTGCCGTGAATATCGACGCGAAAGCCATCGGGGGTGCCGGGGCCCGCATCGATGAGCGGGCGCGGCTCGCCTAGCCTGCGACCGCCGTCGAGCACGTCGAACGCGTAAATCTTGCGCGGCGTCGCGCGCGATTCCACCACATACAGCACCGATTCGTCCGGCGAGAACGCGAGACCGTTCGGGCCCACGAAGGCGTCGATCATCATCGTGATTTCGCCGCTCTGGCCATCGACGCGATAGACGCAGGGCTTCAGTTGCGCCTCGTTCTTTTCGCCTTCGTAGAAACCGTCGATGCCGAAGGTCGGATCGGTGAACCAGATCGAGCCGTCCGACTTCACGACGACATCGTTCGGCGAATTGAGCGGCTTGCCGGCGTAGCGATCGGCGATGACGGTGATCGATCCGTCGTATTCGGTGCGCGTCACGCGCCGCGTCAGATGCTCGCAGCTTACGAGCCGGCCTTCGCGATCGCGCGTGTTGCCGTTCGCGTTGTTCGACGGCTTGCGAAACACGCCGACTTCGCCGCTCTCTTCGTCCCAGCGCAGGATGCGATTGTTCGGGATGTCGCTCCAGAGCAGATAGCGGCCGTCGCCGAACCAGACCGGCCCTTCGGACCAGCGCGCGCCCTGATACAGACATTCCACCGACGCCGATGCGATGCGCAGTGCATTGAAACGCGGGTCCAGCACGCGCACGGCGGGGTCGGGATAGCGGCGGTCGGGGTGGGTCATCTTTCTTGTCTCCGGTTGGGGGTTGTCTTCACGGTTCGCCGGCGGCCACGCCGGTCAACTCGGCGATCGATCTGTTCAGGCCATCGAAGATACGCTCGGCGACCCGAGGCGGAAAATCGCCGGGCAATTGCGCTGTCACTTCGTCGATGACCGTCGGCGCGCGTTCGACGATGTGCCGGATGATCGGCTCCGCGCTGTCGCCGAAACCGCATCTCTGCGCCATCGCGTCGAAGTGCCGGCGCTTGATCTCGCGAAACGCGTAGCGCCTGCTCGCACCGGGGATGGCCATCGCCAGCTTCGCCTTGTCCCACGACCATTGGTTGGCGCCGTCGCCTTCCACTGGCCAGATCGACATGACGTCATAGAGCGGCGTGAGGCGGTATTGTCCGCCCCTCGCCAGATGAATGCTGAAGTTCTTCGCGTGACCGTCGGGCGCGGCCAGCAGCCAGGACAGGATCTGCGCGCTCACGAGCGTTTGCACGGCCCGGCGCGCTTCGGTCGACTGTTGCAGCACGCGCGCGAGATCGCGTCGGCGTCGCGCCATGGGGCTTGAGCCATCGTCCGCCGTGCCGCAGCAGCGCGGTCTTTTCCTGCGCGCCCGCGAGCGAAATGCGGAAGTCGTGGTCATGGTCGGTGCCCAAGGGCATGCCGCCGGCCACCTGATTCAGCCGGCTTTCGACGTCATCGTCGCTGAACGGCGTTCCTTCGATGCTTTCGATGTCTTTCGGCGCTTCGTCGTCGGCAAGCAGTTGCACGGCACCGACACAATCGCGACCGATGGCCCGCAGCAAGTCGAACGCATCGGCGCTGTCGGTCTGGAAGCGCTGCGCGATGCGGCGGCGAATCGGCTCGCTGTCGGGCAGAAGATTGTCGAAGTAGTTGAGCACGCCGTCGCCTTTCAGCGGCGCGCCGTCGAGACCGATCGGCAGCGACAGCGAGAGCGGACGTGCCTCGTCCGAGCGAATCCACTCGGTGTCGTATATGAGTTCTGCCGGTCCGCGCGTAGGCAGATTCCACGTTGCCACGCGCTTTCCGTTGGCCCATACGAACAACGCGCGGGAACGAAGCCGACGCCCGGCCATTACCAGTCGGCCTCGTTTGCTTCGAGCAGCGACGTGTCGGGCCGGGCCTGCACCAGCAACTGGAGGCCGTAGACGCCGAACATCGCGAGGAGTTGATCGAGCGTCAGCGAGCTTGAATCGTGCTCCAGGGTAGAAAAAGCCGGCTTTGGCTGATGCCGAGGCGCGCCGCCGCCTGCGTCTGCGTCAGTCCGGCCTGCTTGCGGCCGGCCGCGAGCACATGGCCCATCTGCGCGACTGTCACGATAACTTGTTGCATGGCGCAAATTATCTGTGTGGCGAATAAAAGCAGTTTATTCGCCACACAGATAATCGGTCACCTACAAATCAGAGCGAGTATCTGCGAGAAGAATAAATACCGTTTATTCGTCCCGCAGATATTCGATGCCGGCGCTCAGTTCGGCCCCAGCTCTCCATCCCTCAGACGCCACAAGTTCAATGGATTGTCGTCCGCCAGCGCAGCCGGCAACAGCGCCGCCGGCAGATCCTGATAGCACACCGGGCGCAGGAAGCGCTCGATCGCCATCGCGCCGACCGACGTGGAACGGCTGTCCGATGTGGCCGGGAACGGCCCGCCGTGCACCATCGCGTAGGACACTTCGACGCCCGTCGGAAAACCGTTCGCGAGAATCCGGCCCGCCTTGCGCTCGAGCACCGGCAACAAGCGCCGCGCAAGCTCGACGTCGCCCTTTTCCATCAGCAGCGTCGCGGTGAGTTGGCCTTCGAGATGGCGCGCGACGGCGATCATCTCGTCCTCGTCGCGGCAAATGACGATCACCGACGTCGGTCCGAAAATCTCGCCCGACAGTTGCGGCTTGGCCAGAAATTCCTCCGCATTCACGCGATACAGCACCGGCAGCGCGCCGCTCGATGCGTCGCCCTTCACGCCGGTCGCGATATTGCGCGCGCCGGAGGCGTCGCGTTCCTGGATCCCGCTCGCGTAGGCCGCGGCGATCTGCGCGGTGAGCATTGTCTGCGTTTCCTTCTTCATGATCGCGGTGGCGGCCAGATCGATGAAGTCGTCGAGATCCGGCCCCTCCAGCGCGATCACGAGGCCCGGATTCGTGCAGAACTGGCCGACGCCGAGCGTCACCGAATCGATGTAAGCCGCCGCCAGCGTGTCGCCGCGCGCTTCCAGCGCGCCCGGCAACGCGAAAACCGGGTTCACGCTGCTCATTTCGGCGAAGACGGGAATCGGCACCGGGCGTTTCGCCGCGATATCGACGAGCGCGAGCCCGCCGCGCCGCGAGCCGGTAAAGCCGACGGCCAAAATCGCCGGATGCGCGACGAGCGCCTCGCCGATCGCATTGCCCGCGCCGACGACGAGCGAAAACGTGCCCTCGGGCAAGCCGTTGTCGGCGACCGCCTTCTGCACCGCGCGGCCGACGAGTTCGGATGTGCCGAGATGCGCCGGATGCGATTTCACGACCACCGGACAGCCCGCCGCGAACGCCGAGGCGGTATCGCCGCCCGCCACCGAAAACGCCAGCGGAAAATTGCTCGCGCCGAACACGGCGACCGGGCCGAGCGGAATCTTTTGCAAACGCAGGTCGGATCGCGGCAGCGGTTTTCTGTCCGGCTGCGCGGAATCGAGCGTCGCCGAGAGCCAGCGGCCCTCGCGCACGAGCGATGCGAAGAGCCGCAACTGCCCGACCGTGCGGGCGCGCTCGCCTTCGAGACGCGCCTTCGGCAGCGCGGATTCGGCCATCGCGCGCTCGATCAGCGTATCGCCGAGCGCGATGATGTTGTCCGCGATCGCTTCGAGAAACTGCGCGCGCGTTTCGAACGGCGCGTGGCGATAGTCGTCGAACGCCGCTTCGGCCAGCTCGCACGCGCGCGCCACTTCCGCCGCGCCGCCGCCGCCGAACTCGGGTTCGAGATCGGCGTTGCGCGCGGGGTCGAACGCGCGGAGCGTGGCATCGGTGCCCCGCACGGCCGATGCCCCGATCAGCATCTCTCCGGTGATCTTCATTTCAGCTCCTCATCTCTTGTTGGCGATGGGCGGCGAGCGCTAGGCGCGGCCGCCCGCTAAAGCGAGTGACCCGCGCCCCGCGCAAGCGTTCCGCGCGAGGCGTGCGAGTGGTCATCGAGAGCGGTGAAGCAAATGCGGTGCGCGGTCGAAGCCGAAGCGAAAACCGGTCTTGCGTTGACGCCAGAAACTATAGGCGCGACGCACCACTTCCGAAAGGAAGCGCCTCAGGTTTTGGCGACGGGCGTCGCGGACTTCCTGAACGTGATGTGCGCGATGCGCCGCACCAGCAGCGCCGCCACGAGCGCGGCGACGGCCGTCAGCAGCACGCCGATGTGGATCGACTGCACGAGCGCGTCGCGGGCGGCATCGAAGAGCGCGGGCCCGTCGAGGCCGGCCGCGCCCAGTTCGGCGAGGATGCGCTCGCGCAACGCTTCATCGACGAGAATGCGCGGATCCGACAGCCGCGGCAGCCACTGCGCCGACACCGACGGCCCGAGCACGCTCACCGTGCGCGCCACGACGCTCGCATAGTGATGCGCGACGATCGTCCCGACGATGCTCGTGCCCATCATCCCGCCGACCATGCGCGTCGATTGCAGGAGCGCCGTCGTGATGCCGAAGCGCTCGCGGCCCGCGATCTCCTGCCCGAAGATATTCATGTTGTTGAGGATGAAGCCGAGGCCGATGCCGGTCGCGGCCATCGGCAATTCGATCCACACGTGCGGCGTCGATTCGCGCGCGAACGCGAGTCCGACCGACGCGATCAAGAGCAGCGTGAAGCCGATCGACAGGATATTCACCGGCTTCTTCATGTGAATCACGATGCGCGTGTTGATGAAGCTGCCGAGCGCGATGCACGCGGCGATGGGCGTCGCGAGCAGACCCGCGGCCTGCGGCGACAGGCCGAAGCCGCCTTGCAGCAGGAGCGGCGCGAAGAAGATCAGCGAGAACATCACGAAGCCCGCGAGAAACGAGAGCGTGAAGAGCGTGTTCATCTGCGCGTCGCGGAAAATGTCGAGCGGGATGATCGGATGCGTCGCGCGCCGCTCGCAGATCAGGAGCGCCACCGCGCACACCGCTACGCCGATGCCGAGCGCGACATTGGCGGCCGTCAGCCCGTCCTGCGGCAGCGCCTCGATCAGCGCCTGAAAGCCGCCGAGCACCAGCGCGACGAGCGCCGCGCCCGTCCAGTCGATCTTCACGCCGCCCTCGCGCGGCCGATGCAGGTTCGGCAGATGCGCCCAGATGAAATACAGCGCCGCCGCGCCGACCGGCAGATTGACGAGAAACGTCGAGCGCCAGCCCCAGTGCTGGCTCATCCAGCCGCCGAGCGACGGCCCGGCCGCCGTGCCGATGCCGTAAGCCGCCGCGAGCACGACCTGCCAACGCACGCGGGCGCGCGGATCGGGGAACAGATCGGGAATCGACGCGAACGCGGTGCCGACCATCATCCCGCCGCCGACGCCCTGCAGCCCGCGCGCGAGCACGAGGAACAACATGCTGGGCGCGAGGCCGCACAGCACCGACGCGACCGTGAACGTAATCACCGCGGCGATCACGAAGCGCTTGCGGCCGAAGTAGTCGCCGAGCCGCCCGAACACCGGCACCGTCACGACCGACGCCAGCAGATACGCGCTCGCGATCCACGCGTAGAACTCGAAGCCGTGCAGCTCCGCCACGATCGACGGCAGCGCGGTGCTGACCACCGTCTGATCGAGCGCAACGAGCATGTTGACGAGGCCGATGCCGAGCATCGCGTAGAGAGCGGTTCTGAACGGTAAAGCAGGCGGCGATTGAGTCACGGTCGGGCGGGCGGGATGGAGAAGTGCTAAAAAGAGATCGCGCCGCCGTTTGTTAAGCGGACGCTGATGTAGAAGAACCACGAATTGTACGGCCTGCCTTGCGCCAGATCGACCTATCGCAAAAAAGCATCGGCGCTGATTCCGTCGACCATTGGCGATCTCGGTAAAAAAGCAACCCAGTAAGGTAAAAAAGTTTGACCGATGCCGTGCCCGCGTCAATTTTTCACGCGGGCCAATGGTTGCCCTATGGGAGAATCGTTTTGTCATTCATCAACAAAACGAAGCCCAAAATGTCCGTCGTGTCCGAACTTTCCCGTGCGCGCCGCAATTCGGCGCACTGCTCCACGTGCGCGATGCGTCATCTGTGCATGCCCGAAGGCCTGTGCGCGAACGACATCGCCAAGCTGGAGAACATCATTTCGGTGACGCGCAAGGTCAAGCGCGGCGACGCGCTCTTTCGCGCGGGCGACCGCTTCGATGCCCTGTTCGCCGTGCGCTCCGGGTCGATCAAGACGGTCATCACGCACGACGGCGGCCGCGAGCAGGTGACGGGGCTGCTGCTCGCGGGCGATGCGCTCGGTTTCGAAGGCATCGAGGAAGGCGAGCATACGTGCGATGCGATCGCGCTCGAAGACAGCTCCGTCTGCGTCGTGCCGTATTCGCTTTTCGAGCGCATGTGCCGCGAAACCGACGCGCTGCAAAAGCGCCTGCATCGCATGATGAGTCACGCGGTGAACCGCGAGGCGAATCACGTCGTGCGGCTCGGCATGCTGCGGGCCGACGAGCGCGTCGCGCGGCTGCTGCTCGATCTTTCGTCGCGGCTGTCGAAGCGCGGTTACGCGTCGTCGGAATTCACGCTGCGTATGACGCGCGACGACATGGGCAGCTATCTCGGCATGACGCTCGAAACCGTGAGCCGCACCCTGTCGCGTTTCGACAAGGCGGGCCTCATCGAGACGCAGGGCAAGTTCATCCGCATTCGCGACTTCGACGCGCTGCGCGCCGTCTGACGGGACATCGTCTGCGATTATTGCGTCGGCCCGAATAATCGCCGCCTATTTTTCTGTTGGCATGCGCTTCGCTACGGTTTAGTCTTTTCGATTCGACCGGCGCGCGCTACGGCGAGCGTTTTGGTCGATTGCGAAGCCACTGGCCAGCCACGGAGATTGGGCGACATGAACCGCGAACCTTCCCTGCGTCATCCGCTGCTCGAGCGCCTCGCCGAAGCGCGCCGCGTCACCGACGAGCTTTTCGATGTCGTCAAGCCCGAGCACCTTTACGACAGGCCGATCGCCGAGCGGCATCGCATCGTTTTCTATATCGGGCATCTCGAAGCCTTCGACCGCAATCTGCTCGATCAGCGGCTCTTCGATCTGCCGAGCCCGAATCCCGCCTACGACCAGCTTTTCGCTTTCGGGATCGATCCGGTGGACGGCGGCCTGCCGACCGATCAACCGTCCGACTGGCCTTCGCTCGACGAAGTGCGCGCGTATCGCGACACGGTTCGCGCCGAGATCGACGCGCATTTCGATCCGATCAGGATCGCCGCGGCGCCGCTTTCGGCAGACGAGCCGCCCGCGAAGCTGCTCGAAGTGGCGATCGAGCATCGGCTGATGCACGCGGAAACGCTCGCGTACATGCTGCATCAATTGCCGGTCGATAGAAAAATCGCGCCATCGAATGCGTTTTCGGAACGTTCGTCGGATCGCGATCTGTCACACGAAAGCGTGCGCGTGCCGGCGGGCAGCACGACGCTCGGACTGACGCGGGAAAGCGGCCTGTTCGGCTGGGACAACGAGTTCGGCGAGGAACGCATCGAGGTGCCCGCGTTCGAGATAGACCGCCATATGGTCACGAACGGCGACTATCTGCGTTTCATCGATGCAGGCGGTTACTGGAATCGCGATTACTGGGACGACGCCGACTGGGCGTGGAAGGAAGAGCAGCGCATCGCGCACCCGGCGTTCTGGATTCCCGGCGACGACGCGAACGCATGGCAGCTACGCACGATGTTCGACGAAATCGCGCTGCCGCCCGACTGGCCCGTCTACGTGAGCTACGCCGAAGCGAAGGCGTACGCGCGCTGGGCGGGCAAGTCGTTGCCGACCGAGGCGCAATGGCAGCGCGCCGCATCGGGCGCGCCGCATGTCGCGGAAGGCAACTTCGATTTCCGCCGATGGGACCCGGCGCCGGTGCAGGCGCATCCGGAGAATCGCAGCGAGTTCGGCGTCGAAGGGCAATTCGGCAACGGCTGGGAATGGACGTCGACGGAATTCGGCCCGCTGAACGGCTTCGAGCCGTTTCCGTTTTATCTCGGCTATTCGGCGAATTTCTTCGACGGCAAGCACTTCGTGATAAAGGGCGGCTCGGCCCGCACGGCGGCGTGCATGTTGCGGCCGAGCTTCCGCAACTGGTTCCAGGGGCATTACCAGTACGTCTATGCGGGATTTCGCTGCGTGAAGAACATCGATTGAGCGATCACCGCGCGCAACTTATCGTGCGGTCACATCCTTGGCCGGGACGTCGATGGTCGCCGTTGCATTGGCGGCCGGCGTCGCGCTTTCGCCCACGCCATCCTTGAAAGCCTTGACCGCGCCGCCGAGATCGGAACCGACGCTACGCAGCTTTTTGGTGCCGAAAACGAGCGCGACGATAGCCAAGACGATGAGCCAATGCCCGATGCTGAGACTTCCCATATCACCTAACCTCACAGAGATAAACGTTGAAACCGAGCGGAATGCGCAAGACTTACTCGACGCCCCGCTCGCACTTTGCGTATTCTGTCATAGAAATCAACAACTTATGTGACCCCGTTTTGAACTGCGCTCGGTAAACGGCCGGCTCCCGAGTACTTATTGCCTCGGGCCCCAAAATGGAAACGCCGCGCGTCCTCACGAACGCGCGGCGTTTTTCGCTTGCTATCGACGCGATCAGAAATCCGTTGTCACCGACAGCAGCACCGTGCGCGGCGCGCCTTGCGTCAGATAACCGCCGATCGTCGAAGCCCAATACGACTTGTTCGCGACGTTGAGCACGCTCGCGCGGAACGTCGTCGGCTTGCCATAGATCACGGTCGCGTAACGCGCGCCGAGGTCGAAGCGGTTCCAGTGCGGAATCGACAGCGTGTTGGTCGTGTTCAGATACTGCGACCCGGTGTAGATCCAGCGCGCCGTCAGCGTGAGGCCGTTGAGCATCGGCACGTCGTACTCCGCGTTCACGTTGAACATGAACGTCGGCACGCCGATCGGCTTATTGCCGTCCAGGGAGGCGTCGCCGAGACCGTATTGCGTCGCGTGGATATACGTCGCGCCCGCGATCAGGCGCACGCCGCGCACCGGTTCGCCGAACACCGACGCCTCGATACCGCGATGGCGCTGCGTGCCGTCCGAGACAAAAACGTTCGACGTGTTCGTGTAGGTCAACGGCTTTTCGATCTGGAACGCCGCGATCGACGCGCCGTACTGACCGTTGTCATACTTTGCGCCGACTTCCCATTGCTTCGACTTCTCCGGCGGCAGCAGTTGCCCGGTGTTGACCGCGGTTGACGGCGCCGCCTCGCCGATCGTCAGCGCTTCGCTATGGTTCGCGAAGAACGACACGTTCTGCCACGGCTTCACGACGAGACCGAACAGCGGCGTCGTCACCGAGTCGTTGTAGGCCTCGGTCTGAACGCCCGTGTAGTCGAAGTTGTTCGCGTGGATGTCCTGATGACGCACGCCGACCGTGAACAGCACGCGGTCGTTGAGGAAGCCGAGCGTGTCGGAGATCGAGACGCTGCGCAGCAGGCTGAGCGACGTGGTTTGCGGATCGGCGAGATTGCCCGCCTGCCCGATCGTCGCCGGATACGGAACCTGCGGCGTGTCGTAGATGCTCGACGCCCACGAGCCGCTGTACGTGTACGCCGACCTCGAATCGACGCGCACGATCGACGCGCCCGCCGTCACGAAGTGCGACACCGGGCCGGTGTTGAAGTGACCGCGCACGCCGGCTTCGGCGGAAGTGCCGTCTTCCTTGTGCGGCACGCCGAGACGCGATTGCGTGACGCCCGTCGTATTGATGCTCGGCGACGAATACTCGCCGTGCTCGTCCGTATGACGCGCGCCGCCCGTCACGTAAGCCGTCCAGCCGGGCAGGAAATCGTATTCGGCGCGCAGGATGCCGACCGTGTCTTCGATCGAACTGTAGTTCCACGACTGCCCGTAGTTGTACGACGCCGACGGCGGTTCGGGAATGTAGTTGGCGTAGTCGTAGACCGTCGAGCGGCCGCCGTTCACGCGCTGGCGCTGATACAGGAAATCGGCGTACAGACGCAGTTTGTCGCCGCGCCAGTCGAGCGCCACGGCGGTCGTGTTATCCCGCCGATGTTCGTTGTCGATCGACGTCTCGCCGTCGTGATTCGCCTGATTCACGCGGATGCCGAACTGCCCTTCGCTGCCGAATCGGCGGCCGACATCGACATGCGCGCCGATCGTACCGGACGTCTCGCCATCGATCGTCACGCGCGTGAGCGGCTTGTCGTCGGCGCGCTTGAGTTGCAGATTCAGCCCGCCGCCCACCGCCGAGCCGTTCGGCGATGCGCCGTTCAGAAACGCGTTCGCGCCCTTGAACACATCGACGCGTTCGAGCGCATCCGTCGAGACGAGCTGACGCGGCGTGATGCCGTAGAGACCGTTGAGCGAGACGTCATCGCCTTGCAGCTCGAACCCGCGAATGATGTACACCTCGGAGAAGTTGCCGAAGCCGAACGCCGTACGCACCGCCGGATCGTTCGCGAGCACGTCCGAAAGCGTGCGCGCCTGCTGGTCCTCGATCAGCTTCGACGTGTACGTCGTCATGCTGAACGGCACGTCGATCATCTTTTGCTGGCCGAGCACCCCGAAATCCGCGCCGCGCGCGACCTGGCCGCCAGCGTAGGTCGGCGCGAGATCGCCGGGCAACTGTTCCTTCGACGCCTGAACCTTGACGGCGGGCAGCGTGCTCTCGGCGGGCGAATTCGCGCCTTCAGCGTTGCTTGCGCCGGACGATTGCGCGTGAGCGGACAAGGAAAACACCGCCGCGACAGCCGCGACGATGGCTACGCTCGACGCGCGACGGACGAGCGCCTTCGCAGGCGTGGCCTGCAAGGTGGAAACACGGGAAACGGGCATGAATCAGAGAGGAACGTCGAAGTTGGTCGGTCTTCCGTCCCGGGGCGCGAATGGAATCCGGGCGGCATTGTTCTGAGCGTCGAAGCAAGCCGCGCAAGCGCGCGGCAGCCCGAGGCCGTTGTGCGCCGCATTATATTGCAAATAAGAGTCGTTATCATTCCGAAAACGAGAGATTTGTCGTAACGCAACGTCTGACGCGCGTCAGGCTTTTGAATCGCGCTTTATGCGAGGATCCTCGGATTTACGAAGTCATTGAACGTGCCGACCGCGCATCGGCGACGGCGGCCGAATGACGGCGCGCCGCGCGCTTCCTGAACCAGATGATGAGCCCCGTCGCGCTGAGCACCGCGACTGCGATGCCCACGGCGCTCACGAGAATCCGTCCGCCGAGGCCGACGATGCGCCCCGAGTGCAGCGGAAACTGCGCCTGCATGAAGATGTCGCCGGCCGAGCCGCGGCCCGGAATCGTCGATCCCGCGAGCGCGCCCGTCTGGGCGTTGTAGTACAGCCAGGCGTTGCCGAGACCGACGTCGCCGTGATCGTGCCCCGGCGCGAAGAAACCGACGCCGTAAGCCTTGAACATCGGCGCGTAGTAGAGCGCGCCCGGCGGTTCGGTCAGGTTCTCGCGTTTCGCGTCGCGGGCGGCCATCTCCAGAATCTGCTCGCGCGTCGCTGGCGCCTTGCCCGGCGGGCCGGCGCGCACGAGTTCGGGGTTGTCGAGGAAAGAAGGCGAAAGCTTCGAGAACATCGATACGACCGGGCGCATCACGGGTTCGGAAAGATTCATCGAGATCGAGGTGAGCGCCATGACGAGCAGAAGGCCCCAGATCCACACGCCGCCCGAGCGATGCAGGTCGAACGTCAGCGCGTAGCCGCCGCGCTTCACGCGGAACGCGAACGACTTGCGCCACGCCTTCACGCTCGGAAACGACAGAATCAGCGCGATGCCGCTATCGAAGAACCAGAGAATGCCCACGATGCCGATGAGCCACGTGCCGATATCGAAGCCGCCGACGACCGGCAAATGCAGCGTGTAGTGCAGCTTGTAGAGGAACGGCATCAGATCGATGCGCGCGAGCGACACCGCGCCCCACATGCGCTGCGCCTGCACCTGCCCCGTCGCGGGATCGACGGCGATCTGGTTGTACGGCACGTCGAACGGCGCGTTCGTCGCCGGATTCGTGCGCGGCATCACCATCATCTGCGCGGTGTGCCCCGGCTCGATGCCGAGCGGCAGGTACGTCACCTCGACGCGCGGATCGGCCGCTTCGACGCGCCGCGCGAGTTCGAGCGGCGGAAGCGCGGGCGCATCGGTGCGCGCGTTGAAGAACGACGGATTCAGCAGCGCGTCGATCTCGTGATCCCACGCGATGATCGCGCCGGTCAGACCCGAGACGAAGAGAAAGAGCGCGGTCGCGACGCCGAGCCAGCGATGCAGGCGAACCAGAACCGGCCTCATGCCCGCTCCTCGGAGCGATAGTCGTGCGCGACGGCGATCATCTTTTCGACGTGATGTAAATAGGAATTGTTCGCAATTCTATCGACGACTGATCGGCCACACAAGCTTCTCGTAAGCTGCTTACCGATTTTTTGTCGCGAATCCGTGCCGACAGTGGAGCAAAAGTTTACAAGCTCGCGATGTTCAGGGCAGAATGCCGTCGCCCGATAATGCGAACGATTCGCATTTAAAACAACTTCAAACGACGACGGACAGACCATGAAATCAGCGACGCGTTCGCGCGCATTCCCGGCCACATCGACGATGCGGCCTTCGACCCTCGCCGCCCTGCTGCTCTTTGCGATGAGCCAGTCCGCGATGGCGCAAGGCAGCGACGGCGCGCAAGCCGCCGATCAACCCCACGAGGCGTCGCTGCCGGCGGTGTCCGTCACCGCGTCGCAGGACACGCTACAGCATCTGCGCGACGACGTGTCGAGCGGCGCGCTCGGCTCGCGCACGCAACTGGAGACGCCCTTCTCGACGACGATCGTCACCGGCGAGGAGCTCGCCGACCGGCAGGCCAACAAGCTCGGCGACGTCTTCGCGCAGGACGCTTCCGTGTCGGACAACAGCAATCCGTACAACGCGTGGGCGAGCTACATCACCGTGCGCGGCATGCAGCTCGACTGGCAGAACGGCTTCAAGCTCGACGGCCAGCCGTACAACGGTTACGGCATCACGATGCCTTACGAGCAGCTCGAAAGCGTCGAACTGCTGAAAGGGCTGTCGGGCTTCATGTACGGCTTCGGCGCGCCGGGTGGCGTCGTGAACTACGTGACGAAAAAGCCGCCCGCGACCGACAGGCAGATCGCGAGCGTCGATGTCGGCTATCGCTCGACGTCGGTCTGGACCGAGCATCTGGATCTCGGCGGGCGCGTCGGCCCGGACAGCGTGGTCGGCTACCGCTTCAACGCGACGCACGAGGAAGGCAAGACGTACAACGACGGCAACGTGCGGCGCGATTCCTTCTCGCTCGCCGCCGACGCGCGCCTGACCCGCGATCTCACCGCGACCTTCGGCGCGCTGTATCAGGAGCGGCATGCGTCCGGCATCACGACGGCGATTTCGACCGCGCGATATACCGGCACGTCGCTGCCAGCGACGCTGTCCGGCGGCAGCAGCACGCTGCAGACGCCCGATCAGCATCTGAACACCAACCTGCAGATCTACACCGCCGGCCTGCAGTACAACCTGAGCCCGGACTGGACGCTCTCGGCGACGTACAGCTTCAGCAAGAGCACGCGCTATCGCAACGAAGGCACCTGGTATCTGCTCGATCAGGCAGGCGATTACGACGACTATCGCTTCGAAGGCAAGGAAGGGCATCAGCTGAACACGTTCCGCGTGATGGCCGAAGGTCTCGTGAAGACGGGACCGCTCAGGCATCAGCTCGTGTTCGGCGCTGATTACCAGAAGCAGACGACCGACTACGGCGCGAACTCCTTCTATGCGCAGCTCGGCACGGGCAACCTCTATCAGCCGAACGTGAATCGTTACGACAGCTCCGGCTTCTACACCTATCGCGCCGCCGACGTCACGCAGAAGGCGCTGTTCGCGAGCGACACGATCGCGCTGACCGAGCGCTGGTCCGTGCTCGGCGGCCTGCGCTACACGAACTACGAGCAGCACGGTTACGGCCTCGACGGCAGCACGTCGTCGACGTACACGCAAAACGGCGTGCTCACGCCAACCGTCGCGCTGATGTACAAACTCACGCCGGGCACGACGCTCTATGCGAGCTATGTCGAATCGCTCGAAGCGGGCAACGTCGTCGGCGACACCTATGCGAACGCCGGGCAATTGCTCAAGCCGCTGCGCAGCAAGCAATACGAAGTCGGCGTGAAGAGCCAGAACGCACGCTGGAGCGCGACGGCCGCGCTGTTCCGCATCGAGCGCGGCGCGCAGTATGCCAACAGCGACAACGTCTTCGTCGAGGACGGCGAGTCGATCTTTCAGGGTGCCGAAGCGGGCGCGGACGTGCGTCTCGGCCGGGACTGGACCGTCGGCGCCGATCTGATGTGGATCGCGACGCACTACGAGAAAGGCTCGACCAACAACGGCAATCGCGTCGCGGGCGCGCCGGGATTCGTCGCGGCGGCGCACGTGAATTACGCGGTGCCCGTCGTTCCGGGCCTGACGCTCGGCGCCGATGCGAAATTCACCGGCAACACGAGCCTCAGTCCGTCCGGCGACATCAAGGTGCCGGGCTATCTGGTGATGAACCTCGGCGCCACCTACACGACGCGCATCGCCGGACATAACGTCGGGCTGCGCGCGGCCATCGACAATCTGACGAATCGCCGCTACTGGGAATTCCAGTACGCCGATTACATCCAGCCGGGCGAGCCGCGCACGCTCTCGCTCAACGCGCGCGTCGAATTCTGATCCTTGCCGCGCGACATGCCTTGAAATAACTGGTCCGAGAGGCCCGCCCCTTGTGCCGCAAGGCTTGGCGGGCGGGCCGTGACATTCCGTGAAATAGTTTGCGCGTGGTTTTTAACCGGGCCGATCGCCACAATGGGTTCATTCGCAACCACCCACCAAGGCGAACAATCATGGAACTGGAACTGCTCGGAAAAATCTCGATGTACGTGATGGGCATCGTCCTCACCGCGTCGCTGCTCGAGGCCGTCGTCCTGCATTTCAAGTACAAGGGCACCGACAAGGCGTTCGACTGGCACGAGACCTGGATCTCGCTCGTCGATCTCGTCGGCCGCAAGCTCCTCGCGTTCCTGCCGCTCTCGCTCGCGACGCCCGTCTTCAACTTCGCGTGGGAGCATCGCATCCACACGGTCACGACGAACACGGCGCTCACGCTGTTCCTGCTCTTCATCGGACAGGAGTTCTGCTACTACTGGTATCACCGCGCGTCGCACACGATCCGCTTCTTCTGGGCGAATCACGCGGTGCATCATTCGCCGAACCAGTTGACGCTGTCGTCGGCGTATCGGTTGGGCTGGACCACCAAGATCGCGGGCTCGGCCATCTTCTTCACTCCGCTCGTGTGGTTCGGCGTGAAGCCCGACGTGGTGCTCGCGGTCGTGTCGATCAACCTCCTCTATCAGTTCTGGCTGCACGCAACGTGGATTCCGAAGCTCGGCTGGCTCGAATATGTGTTCAACACGCCGTCGGCGCATCGTGTGCACCATGCATCGAACGCGACATATCTCGATGCGAACTTCGGCGGCGTGCTCGTCATCTTCGATCGCCTGTTCGGAACGTACGTGGAAGAGCGCGCCGATGAGCCGTGTGTCTACGGCCTGACGACGCCGGTGACGTCGCATAACCCGATCGTCGTCGAGATGCAGCACTGGGTCAGCCTCGCGAAGGACATGTACAACGCGAAGAGCGTGTCGGATGCGGTCGGCTTCCTGCTGCGTCCTCCGGGCTGGCTGCCGAACGGCGAAGGCGACACCACCGAAGAATTGCAGAAGCGCGCCAAGTCGATCGAACAACAACCGGCCCACGCGGGCCGATAACGAAAGCCTCCCAGCGGTACTTTCGAATCCCGATGTCCGGTTCAGCGCCGGCATCGGGTTTTTTCATTTGCGGCGCTGGATCGTCGCAGCCGCCGCGCCCGCCGCCGCAAACGCGCACGCGGCGGAGAGCGCGGCGACGGCGCGCAACGCATCGGCGATGGCATCGGCTTGCGCGCGGGCGAGCGGCGCCGATGACGCTTCGGACGTCGGCTGGGCGTCCAGCGCGCGCATGCTGTCGCGCGGTACATGCAGCCGATCGAGCCGCGCCGACAAAGCCGCGTCGTGCGACCACACGAACACGATGCCGAGCACCGCGATCGCGAGCAGGCTCGCCACGCGCGCGACCGCGTTGTTGATGCCCGACGCGATGCCCGCGCGCTCGCTTCCCGCCGATGCCATCACGGTCGTCGTCAGCGGCGCGACGGTGATCGTCATGCCGAGCCCGAGCACGACGAGCGCTGGCAGAAAGCCCATCCAGTAGCTGCCCGCGACGAACGGCAGCGCGAGCATCGCGAAGCCCAGACCCGCCACGCACGGACCGGCGATCAGGAGCGCACGCGCGCCGAAGCGGCTCGTCAGCCCGCCCGTGAAACGCGACAGCAAACCGATGATGAGCGGCATCGGCAACACCGCCGCGCCCGCTTCCGTCGCGGTGAAACCGTATGCGCGAATCAGCGTGTACGGCAGGAAAAACAGCACGCCGCCGAGCCCGAAGTACAGCAGCAGCGTGACGATATTCGCGCCGCTGAAATCGCGCGAACGGAAGATGTCGAGCGGGACCATCGGATCGCGCGATTTGGCTTCGATCGCGATGAACGCGGCGAGCAGCACGATGCCCGCGCCGATCATCCCGAGCACGAGCGGATCGGCGAAACCGCGCGACGGCGCTTCCGTGAGACCGTAGGTCAGCATCGCGAGGCCCGCTGCCGTGCTCGCCGCGCCGGGCCAGTCGAGGGTTGGCGGCGCGTCGGCGTCGTGGCTGTCGGGCACGGAAGCCATCGCCAGCGCGATCGTCGCGGCCGCGAGCGGCACGTTGAGGAAAAAAATCGCGCGCCACGAAAATGCATCGACGAGCCAGCCGCCCGCCGCCGGACCGACCGACGACGTGATCGCGCCGACGCCCGCCCACGTGCCGATCGCGCGCCCGCGCGCCTCGCCGTCGAACACCGCGCCGATGATCGCAAGGCTGCCCGGCACGAGCAGCGCCGCGCCGATGCCCTGCAATGCGCGCGCCGCGATCAGCCAGCCCGTGCCCGGCGCGAAGCCGCACGCCGCCGACGCGACCGTGAAGATCGCGACGCCCGCGACGAACACCTTGCGCCGTCCGAGCTTGTCGCCCATCGCGCCGCCGACCAGCACGAGCGCGCCCAGAAACAGCAGATACGCGTTGACGACCCACTGCATCGCCGCAATGCTCGCGCCGAGTTCGCTCTGGATCGACGGCAGCGCGACGTTGACGACCGAGCCGTCGATGAACGCCATGCTCGATCCGAGAATCGTCGCGGACAGCGCGAGGCGCTTGCGATGGCACGGCTGATCGGCGGCGACGGGTTGCGCGCGGATCGCGAGTTCGTCGCAAGGACTCACGGGCGAGGCGACGGCGTGCACGCGTTGCGGGTTGTTCAATGGCGCTCCTGGTCGACGAATCCGCGGATAGAAGAGGCTAACCGGTTCTGCATTTTCACGCCCGCGACGTGGTTGGCACGCTCGCGCGCACGCCCCGGCCCGGCGGGTTAAGCTAATTGCTTCACTCGCATCGGGATGCCGCCATGAGTCGAACAGACGGAGTCGCGCAAAGCCGATGGCTCGTAGATGCGCGCGAGGAAATCGCCGCCGCGCTTCGGACTTCCGACGAAGCCTGGCTTCACGACATGAGCATGCGCTGGGGTTGCCGTCTCGCGATGCTCGTCGCGGATTTCGGCGTGCGCGTGATGCTGCGTGAGGAAGGCGTCGTCATGAAGCTCGAGCCGCCGCCGGAGGTCGACAGCGCGCTCATCGAGTTCTGCGAAGGGAAGGCCGATTCGCTCGCGCGCGCCGCGTGGATCAAGCTGTCGAAGTTCGAAGAGCACGCGATCGCCGTGCTCGAAGCGAGCGCGCTCATTCAGGGCGATGCGCAATGCACCGCCTGCCGCGAAACCATTCTCGCGTGGCGTCAGATGCTCATCGCCGCGAACGAGTGGCCGCGCGAGGAAGCCGATCCGTACATCAGCCACGCCTGCCGGCCGATATTGAAGCAGTTCATGAATCTCGCGTCGTGCGCGACGGACGGGCATCAGTTCGAGCTCGCGCGCGCAGGCGATTACGAAGAGACATGGCGCGAGTTCGAGACCTTCTGTTCCGATGAAGATGCGCCGCCCGTGACCGGCTGGGGCCGCAAGTATCGGCATCGGGCAAACGCATTGCCGATGCCTCGTGCGTTCGAAGTCAGAACCGATGCCGCAAGCCGACCGTCGCTTCGACCTGATTGCTCGTCGACGATGGCGCCGTGAGGCCGTTGATCCAAGCCACACCCAATGGCGAATTGGCGCTGGCGCTCACGCCTTGCCATACGCCCTGGATGTAGACATCGGTGCGCCGCGAGAAGGCATAGCCGGCCATCGCGCTGACCTGATTCCAGTGCGGATTGCCCGCGCCCGCGAGCCCGCCCGCGCGCGAATACGTGTACGCGGCCGAAAGTTCGACGGCGGGCGTCAGCGCGTAGCGCACGTTGCCTTCGAAGTTCTGGACATGCGTCGAAGAGCCGGTCTGGAACAGCTCCGTCAGATTCGTCTGCGTATAGACGAGGCCCGCCACCGCCGGGCCGATCGCGTAGCTCACGCCCGCGCCCCACGTCTGCTGACGGCCCGCCAGCGCGCCTAGCGGAACGGCCGTCGTCGTGAGCACGCCCTGTAGCGAAGAGCCGGTCGTATCGGTGACGGCGCCGTTGGTGTTCAGCTGCCCCGGCGTCGCGGCGTCGCTGTTCAATTGCAGGAAGCCCGCGCCGAAACTAAGCGGTCCCCACATATACGACATGCCGAAGCTATACGCACGATTGTTCGAAAATCCGCCGGCCTGGTTCGAGAAACCATATAACGCACCGAGCTTGAATCCCGCGAAATCCGGGCTCTGATACTTCACGGCGTTGTTGATCTGGAACGAATCGTTGAGGTTATCGATATCGAATGGATGTGCGAAATGCGTGCCGCCATACTCCGTGCCCGTCAACGATAGTGGCGCGACGAAATCGACCATGTCGTCGGTCTGACGGCCGAACGTGATAACGCCGTAATCGCGGCTCGACAAGCCGACATACGCCTGCCGGTTGAAGAGGCGGTTATTCACCGACGATTGTCCATTGTTCAGATTGAAGCCGCTTTCCAGATTGAAGATAGCTTTCAATCCCCCGCCGAGATCTTCAGCGCCGCGCAAGCCCCATCGGCTGTATTGGACTGGGCCGCTTTTAAGTTCCCAATTGCTGTGGCCGCCGCCGGTCGGCGTGATCTGATTGTTCGAGTACGTGATGCCGGCGTCGATGAGGCCGTAGAGCGTCACGCTGCTTTGCGCGTGGGCCGCGCCCGCGCAAGCGATCATCGTGGCCGCACCGCTCATAAGCAACTTTTTCATTTGCCGAGGCTCCATCGATGTCGGGTAAAGACACGCATGCCTCATCCACTTTATGCGACCGAAACGATAACCGGCAACCTGAAAATATCGCGCGCGAGCACGGGCTCGGGCGTTCGCTTAAAAGTCGTGGCGCACCGAGAATGTCATGCCCTTTTCATGCTCGTGATTCACGCCGAGCTGCGGATTGGCAGAGAAATGCCAATCGTCCGTGTCGTTCGTGATGTCGTCGCGCGGCTGCACCCGAACGGGCGCCGAATTGGGCGATAGCGGCAAGGGATAAGCCCGCGCGAGCTGGCTCAGATCGGGATGAACATTTCTTTCGTACTTCGACAATGCGATGGCGTCGAGCGCGTCCATCGTGCCCTTGAATGCATATCGCGGATGACGAGGCCCGACGCGAGACACGCTTTCCGTCGAGACAATGGCTGGCGCGGGAAAGAACAGCACATTCGCCGCCACGCGCTGATTGGGAATCAGGCGAGCCTGTTCGCTGGCTGATGCGAAGCTGCCGACAACAAAAGCCATGATGCCGGCGACGCAATACCTTCGGATAAGACGTGTCATCGAATGCCCGAAAGACGCTACGGTCGAATGAAATTCAGCGCTCTTAAATCATTTTAATTCATTTGGCGGTGCGTTTCCTGACAATGACGCCATCGAATCGTAATCACGAATTGTGCAACGAATCGAAATGTGATTCTCGAATTGCATGACGGGTTTCACAACTGTGCGCGCAGCATCTATCTTGAAGAGCGGATCGACTCCGATCACGCATCTTCCGGAGACCACATCATGTTTGCGCGCAAGCTCCGACTCATTGCCTTGTCCACTGCAATACTCGTCTGCGCCATACCGAATGCCTCTTTCGCAACGGAACAGGCACAACAACGCCGCGCGGGACGCGACGTCCGCCAGGACACGCGACAGCACGCACGCCATACGAAACAGGATTGCCGCGCGGCGAATCAGCAATCGAACGCGAGTTGCCGTCACGACAAACGCGACACGAAGCAACAGGGACGACAGGCAGCACGCAATATCAAGTATTGATGTGCGGGACAGGTTGTTTCCTGTCCATAGCATTCCCGCAATCGCCGATGAACCTTCAATGAAAGGAGACCTCGTGATGAGCAAGCACTCCAGAAATGGCGCGTCGCATTCTTCTGCTCTCGAAGGCGATGAACTTCGCCTCGTCGATGCGTGGTGGCGCGCGTGCAATTATCTTTCGGCGGGCATGATCTTTCTCGCCGATAACCCGCTGCTGCGCGAACCGCTGAAGGCCGAACACGTCAAGCACCGGCTGCTCGGGCACTGGGGCGCGAGTCCCGCACTGTCGTTCGTATGGGCGCATCTGAACCGCGTCATCAGGCGCGACGACATCGACGTGATCTTCATGGCCGGCCCCGGTCACGGCGCGCCCGGCGTGCTCGGTCCCGCGTATCTCGAAGGCACGTATTCGGAGGTCTATCCGGACAAGAGCGAAGATGCCGAAGGCATGCAGAAGTTCTTCAAGCAGTTTTCCTTTCCGGGGCATATCGGCTCGCATGTGACGCCCGAAACGCCGGGATCGATCCATGAAGGCGGCGAACTCGGCTATAGCCTTTCGCACGCTTATGGCGCGGCACTGGACAATCCGGAGTTGATCGTCGCGTGCGTCGTCGGCGACGGCGAAGCGGAAACCGGTCCGCTCGCAACGGCGTGGCACTCGAACAAGTTCATCAATCCCGCGCGCGATGGCGCGGTGCTGCCGATCCTCAATCTCAACGGCTATAAGATCGCGAATCCGACGATCCTCGCGCGCATCGGTCATGACGAGCTGGAGGCCTTGTTCGTCGGTTATGGTTATCGGCCTTATTTCGTCGAGGGATCGGATCACAACGAGATGCATAAGAAGATGGCGGAAACGCTCGATGCCGCGACCGCCGACATCCGCGCGATCTGGGACAAGGCGCGCAACGATGGCCATGTGAAACGGCCGCGCTGGCCGATGATCGTTTTGCGCACGCCGAAAGGCTGGACCGGTCCGAAGGAAATCAACGGACATAAGGTCGAAGGTTCATGGCGCGCCCATCAGGTGCCGTTCTCCGACGTGCATAACAATCCCGCGAATCTCGCCGTGCTCGAACGCTGGATGCAAAGCTATAAGCCCGAAGAACTCTTCGATGAAACCGGCCGCCTGCGTGAAGAGATCAGATCGATCGCGCCCGTTGGCACACGGCGCATGAGCGCGAATCCGCATGCGAATGGCGGCACGTTGCGCAAGGAACTCAAGCTGCCCGATTTCCGCGACTATGCCGTCGATGTCGGTCAGGCCGGCAAGCTCCTGCACGAAAATACCCGTCCGCTCGGCGCATTCCTGCGCGACGTCATGCGCTGCAACATGGACCGGTTCCGCGTGTTCGGCCCCGATGAAACGGCCTCGAATCGGCTTCAGGCGATCTATGAAGTCAGCAAGAAAGTCTGGATGGCCGACCTTCTACCCGAAGACGAAGACGGCGGCGAGTTGTCCCGCGACGGCCGCGTGATGGAAATGCTTTCCGAGCACACATTGCTCGGCTGGCTCGAGGGTTATCTGCTTTCAGGGCGGCACGGTTTCTTCCACACGTACGAAGCGTTCGCGCATGTCATCGATTCGATGTTCAATCAACATGCGAAGTGGCTCGACATCTGCAAGAACCATGTGCCCTGGCGCGCATCGGTTTCGTCGGAAACGATTCTGCTTTCATCGACGGTATGGCGGCAGGATCACAACGGCTTCTCGCATCAGGACCCGGGCTTCATCGATCTCGTCACGAACAAGAGCCCTTCGGTCACGCGCGTGTATCTGCCGCCCGATGCCAACACACTGCTCGTCGTGGCCGATCAATGTCTGCGCTCGACCGACTGCATCAACATCATCGTCGCGGACAAGCAGAAGCATCTGCAATTCGCGACCATCGACGAAGCGATCGTTCATTGCGCCAAAGGCATCGGCATATGGCGGCGCGCGAGCACCGATGAAGGCGAGGAGCCCGACGTCGTGCTCGCCTCTTGCGGCGATGTCGCGACGCAAGAAGCGCTAGCCGCCGCGGCGATCCTGCGCGAGCAGTTGCCCGAATTGAAATTGCGCTTCGTGAACGTAGTCGATCTCTTCAAGATGCAGCCCGACACCGAGCATCCGCACGGATCGAGCGCGCGTGAATTCGATAGCCTCTTCACGCTCGACAAGCCTGTGATCTTCAACTTCCACGGTTATCCGTGGCTGATTCACAAGCTCGCTTATCGCTTTCACAATCACGAGAATCTGCACGTTCGCGGCTATAAGGAAAAAGGCAACATCAACACGCCGCTCGAACTGGCGATACTCAATCAGGTCGATCGTTTCAATCTCGTCATCGATGTGCTCGATCGCGTGCCGCGCCTCCAGGCAAGGACCGCGCACTTGAGGGAGGACATGAAGAACGCGATCATCCGTCACCTCGATTACGCGCATACGCACGGCACCGACAAGCCGGAAATCGCCGACTGGGTATGGCCCTTCTGAATCACGGAGATTCCTTGAGCACGCGAAGATCCGGCTGCACGGCGCCATCCGCTGCATGCCGGGTCTGAGCCTGCGAGCGTTCGTCGCTCTCCTTCGATGTCTGGATGTGCATCTGCGGCAACATCATCTCGATGCCCGCTTCATCCATCTTGAGTTTGAGCCTCGCATTGAAGGCGCGCGCGACGCTCCATTGCTGGAGCGGTTTCGTCTTGATCTGCCCTTTCACGACGATGCAGTTCGACTCGAAGCGATCGAGTCCCCACACTTCGACCGGCCCGATTATTTCGTTGCGAAAGCGAAAGTCGGCCATCATGTCGGCGCCCACTTCGTTGATCATGCGCGTGATGTCGTCGAGCTTCGCCGAGAACGGCACGCGCACTTCGAACACGGCATTCGCGAAATCGCGCGACAGGTTCTTCACGATCTTGATCTGCGAAAACGGAATCGTGTGAACCGCGCCTTGTCCGTCGCGCAGGCGCACCGTGCGGATCGTCAGGTCCATCACGGTGCCCGCGTGTCCGCCGTCGATGTCGATCCAGTCGCCGACCGAAATCGTCTCCTCGACGATGATGAACAGCCCCGTGATCAGATCGGTGACGAGCGATTTCGCGCCGAAGCCGACCGCCAGGCCGATCACGCCGGCGCCCGCGAGCAGCGGCGTCAGGTTGATGCCGAGACTCGCGCACGCGACGATGGCCGCGAGGCTCGCGACCGTCACGAAGATGCCATTGCGCACGAGCGGCAACATCGTGCGGGCGCGCACGCCGGGACTCAGTGCCTTGTTGCGCGAACTGTTCTGGCCGAGCGCTTCGAGTATCACGGTATCGAGCACGATCCAGATGAACCACGCGCCGAACACCGTCGCGACGACCGCGATCAGCGCGTGCCTGAAGCCGGGCGTCATCGCGCTGTGCCTGATGAGCCGCGCGATCGGTCCGCTCCATAGCTCGAGCTCGAAGCGCAGATAAGCCAGCCAGATCAACAATACGATCAGCGTGCATCCGAAGCGCAACAGGCGCGTGAGATGCGGCGCGCGGCGCTGCGCGCGCGTGTCGCGCCGGCGCGTCAAATGCAGCAGCAGCGCGGACGCGAACAGCGTAAGCACGAGCAGCGCCGCGCTCAATAACGACGGCCGCAGCACGTCGCCTTCCGCGCCGCGCCCGTCGATGATCGCGACCACCGATGCCACCGCGATCAGCAGTATCGGGATATGCCATAGCGACGCGAGGATATCGAGCGCTTCCGTCGCGAACTGATGATCGCGCCTGCGCGCATACGGCCGATTGCGGATCAGATGCGTCACGGGCCGCCGGTAAGCGAGCGCGAAATAGCCGCACAGCAACGCGGCGGCGAGCCCCGCGAAGGTCGAGATGATGCCCGCGAGATTGGGGCCGAGCTGCCGCGTGACATCGGCGTTGGCGGTGGCATCGCCGAGCGCGCCGGATGCGCCGATCGCAAAGAGCGGCCAGAGCGTGCGCGTCAGCAGTTGCTGCACGGCCACGCGCCGATGCGCCGTGCTGAACACCGAAAACACGATCATGCAGATGGCCGAGAAGATCGAGCCCGCGACAATCGCATAAGCAATGACGAGCCCGAGCGTGCGGCCGAGCGCATCGGGCATCGCGCGCACGAAGAGCAGCACCGCGATGAACGCGACGACCCACGGCCCCGTCTGACGCAGCGCGAACGCGAGCAATTGCGTCGATGTCGGATTCGGCGCGAGCGCGACGTCGCGGCCATAGCGCGCGAAGATGCGCCGCTGCACGCGGATCAGCAAGAACGCGCACAGGCCCCATCCCGCGAGCGTCGCGCCCATGCCGCTGACGATCCTGCCGAACGATTCGCCTTTCGCGCCCGTGACGACGGCCTGCAATTCGCCCGCGGCCGCACTGCCGCGCGCGGTCCAAAAACGCATCGGCGTGAGCCCTTCGCTGAGATTCGTTTCGACGGATGCAATGCCCGATGCGATCGCGCCTAGAAGATCGGCGTTGGCGGGCGCTGGCGTGGCGGGCGCGGCGCTCTGCGTCGCATCGCGTAACGCTTTCAATTGCGTGACGAGCGCGCTGCGTTGCGCGTCGTTGTCGAGCGTGCCGATGAGGTTGTTCAGCGAACGCACCATTTCGGCCTGACTCGCGGACGACGGCGCGGACGCCGCGGTCGCATCGGCGGGCGTCTGCGGCGCGATGAACTTCTGCATCGCACCGGTCAGCGGCGCGGCCATCGCCGGAAACACGCACGAACATCCGATCAAGACACCGAGTGCCATCAGGACACGCCTCGCATCGATGCGCCGCGTGAATGCGCTCATGGAGTCGCCCTCCAGGATCATCGCCGTTGCGCGAGATCGCGAACGGCTCTCGCGCAAAGATTAGCGTATCGAATTCAGGCGTGCCATCAGGCTGTCCTATTCGGCGGCGCCGCTCAGCACGACACGCCGGAAGAATTGCGCGAGGACGTCCTCGGCGAATTGCGCCGGCACCGACTGCGGGTCCGACGAATAGAAGAACTGCACGCCGTCGCACAGCGCGATGAGGCCGAGCGCCATCTGTTCGGGCGGCATGGTGAGCGGCGTGCCCACGCGTTCGGAAAAAGCGCGGATGTAATCGGTCGTGGTCTGACGCAGTTCGCGCATCAGCGCATTGAAGCTCGCGCGGAACCTCGCGTCGCGGCTCGCGTGCAGCTTCGCTTCGACCCACAGAAGAAAGCACGCGTTGTTCTGATAGCACTCGCTGTAGTACTGCAGCACGCGCGCTTCCATGTCGGCGCGCGACGCCTCGCCATCTTCGAAAATCGTGGAGAGGCGCTGCATGATCGTGTCGTGATCGCGCTTGAGCACTTCGAGCAGCAACTCGGCCTTGCTAGAAAAGTTCGAATAGAACGCACCGCGCGTGTAGCCCGCGTCGGCGGCTACATCTTCGACGCTCGATGCGCCGAATCCTTTCTTCGTGAAAACCGCTTGCGCAGCGTCGAGCAGACGCTGGCGCGTCTGGTCACGGCTCTGCTCGCGGGTGAGACGGACTGGTTTCATGCGCGCAGTGTAGCACCGCAGGGCTTACGAATCCGTCTTTGCATTCAGATACAAGTGTGTATTAGAATTCACTTCGTATTTGCGTCCGGGTCGTCGAAACCCTTGCCGGACGGGGCTTTCAGGTCGATGCATCAATCCGCCCCATTCAGGCTCGTTTCTCGAAATTGCTGCCGGACAGCCCCGGACAACCCATTTCCCCTGCTTTGCCCACGAGCGGCGCGTCACGTCTTCGCGGCGCGCGGCACCATGCCCTTGCGGGCGCCGAGGTTCCTGTGAAGCTCTTGCACTCACCCGCGTCGGTCGTGGCGCGCGCGGCATTCGTCCCGATCGTCTGTGTTGCGCTCGTCGCCTGCAAGCGGCATGAAGCGCCTGCGCCTGCGCCGCGTCCGGTCGTCGCCGTCGCGGCACAAGCCGACGGCCACGCGACCGCGTCGAGCCTGCCCGGTCAGGTGCAATCGCGTTATTCGACGCCGCTCTCGTTTCGCATCAACGGCAAGATTCTCGAACGGCGCGTGCGCCTCGGCGATAGCGTGAAGGCGGGGCAAGTCGTCGCCCGGCTCGATCCCGCCGATGCCGAGAAGAACAGCGCCAGCGCCCGCGCGCAGCTCGATGCGGCCGAGCATCAGCTCGTCTATGCAAAGCAGCAACTCGATCGCGATCGCGCGCAGGCCGCCGAAAATCTCATCGCGCCCGCGCAGCTCGAACAGACGCAGAACGCGTATGCGTCGGCGCTCGCGCAGCGCAATCAGGCGCAGCAGCAAGCGGGGCTCTCCGCCGATCAACTGCGCTACGCGACGCTCGCCGCCGATCACGCGGGCGTCATCACCGCAGAGCAAGCCGACACCGGCCAGAACGTCACGGCAGGCCAGGCCGTTTATACGCTTGCATGGAGCGGCGATATCGACGTGATCTGCGACGTGCCCGAAGCCGCGCTCGCCGCGTTCGCCGTCGGACGCGAAGCGAACGTGAAGCTCGCGGCACTGCCCGGCAAGACCTTCAAGGCGCGCGTGCGCGAACTGTCGCCCGCCGCCGACACGCAAAGCCGCACCTGGCGCGCGAAGCTCACGCTCGAAGCGCCGACGCCCGATGTGCGGCTCGGCATGACGGCGGACATCGCGTTCGCGGCAGCCAGCGACGCGAAAGGCGCGTTCACGATTCCATCGACGGCGCTCTTTCACGACAACGGCCATCCCGCCGTGTGGATCGTGAAGCAACCGGGCGATGCGCTCGAACTGCGGCGCGTCGAAGTCGCGCGCTATGGCGAGCGCACGGTGACGCTCGCGGGCGGCATCGCGGCGGGCGAGCGCATCGTGTGGCAAGGCGTGCATACGGTGTCCGCGGGCGAGAAAGTGCGCGTCGTCGCGCCGCTGCATCCCGAGGACTTCGCGTCATGAGCGATACACGCGAAGACAACGACGCCTATCGCCACGAAGAAGGCCGCTTCAATCTCTCCGCGTGGGCGCTGCGGCATCGCGCGCTCGTCGTGTTTCTCATCGCGATGGCGACGATCTTCGGCATCCTCGCGTACACGCGGCTCGCGCAGTCGGAAGACCCGCCTTTCACGTTCCGCGTGATGGTGATCCGCACGTTCTGGCCCGGCGCGACCGCGCGACAGGTGCAGGAGGAAGTGACCGACCGCATCGCGCGCAAGCTGCAGGAAACGCCCTACACGGATTTCATGCGCAGCTATTCGCGTCCCGGCGAATCGCTGATCTTCTTTCAGATGAAAGATTCCGCGCCCGCGAAAGACGTGCCCGAGGAGTGGTATCAGATCCGCAAGAAAGTGGGCGATATCGCCGCGACCTTGCCGCCCGGCACGCAAGGCCCTTTCTTCAACGACGAGTTCGGCGATGTCTACACCAACATCTACGCGCTCGAAGGCGACGGCTTCTCGCCCGCGCAACTGCACGATTACGCCGATTCGCTGCGCACGGTTCTGTTGCGCGTGCCGGGCGTCGCGAAGGTCGATTACTTCAGCGATCAGGAAGAGCGCATCTATGTCGAGATCCCCAATACGACGCTCACGCGTCTGAACATTTCGCCGCAGCAGATCGCGCAGGCCATCGACGGGCAGAACGCCGTGTCGAGCGCGGGCGTGCTGACCACGCCGAACGATCGCGTATTCGTGCGTCCGAGCGGCCAGTTCAAGAGCGTGGACGCGCTCGCCGATACGCTCATCAACGTGAACGGGCGTTCGTTCCGGCTCGGCGATATCGCGACGATCAAGCGCGGCTACATCGATCCGCCCGTCACGCAGATGCGTTCGGCGGGCGTGCCCGTGCTCGGCATCGGCATCACGATGCAGCCGGGCGAAGACGTCGTGCGTCTCGGCAAATCGCTCGATGAAACGATGATCAAGTTGCGTGCGCAACTACCGGCGGGTTTGAAGCTGACGGAAGTATCGAGCATGCCGCAAGCGGTTTCGCATTCCGTCGACGACTTTCTCGAAGCGGTCGCCGAAGCGGTCGTCATCGTGCTGATCGTGAGCCTCGTATCGCTCGGCGCGCGAACGGGCATGGTCGTCGTGATCTCGATTCCCATCGTGCTCGCCGTCACCGCGCTCTTCATGTATTTCTTCGATATCGGCTTGCACAAGGTTTCGCTCGGCACGCTGATTCTCGCATTGGGTCTGCTCGTCGACGACGCGATCATCGCCGTCGAGATGATGGCCGTGAAGCTCGAACAAGGCTGGAACCGCACGCGCGCCGCCGCGTTCGCCTACACGAGCACGGCGTTTCCCATGCTGACCGGCACGCTCGTCACCGTCGCGGGCTTTCTGCCGATCGCGCTCGCGAAGTCGAGTACCGGCGAGTACACGCGTTCGATCTTCGAAGTATCGGCGATCGCGTTGATCGCATCGTGGCTCGCGGCGGTCGTGCTGATTCCGCTGCTCGGCTACAAGCTGCTTCCCGAGCGCAAGAAAGAAGCGCATCTGCCCGACGATCACGAACACGATATCTACGACACGAAGTTCTACGGACGCCTGCGCCGATGGGTCGGCTGGTGCGTGAAGCGGCGCTTCGTCGTGCTCGCAGTCACGGTCGTGCTCTTCGTCATCGCAATGGCCGGCTTCACGCTCGTGCCGCAGCAGTTCTTCCCCAGCTCGGATCGACCCGAACTTCTGATCGACGTGAGATTGCAGGAAGGCGCATCGTTCGAAGCGACCTTGCGCGAAGCGAAGCGTCTCGAAGAAGCGTTGAAGGGCCGCGATGAAATCGATCATGTGGTGAGCTTCGTCGGCACCGGCGCGCCGCGTTTTTATCTGCCGCTCGATCAGCAATTGCCGACGCCCAACTTCGCGCAGTTCGTCGTCACCGCGAAGTCGGTCGAAGCGCGCGAGCAGCTCGCGCGCTGGCTCGATCCGATGTTGCGCGAGCGCTTCCCCGCCGTGCGTACGCGCCTGTCGCGTCTGGAGAATGGTCCGCCTGTCGGCTATCCGGTGCAGTTTCGCGTGAGCGGCGACGATATCGGCACGGTGCGTCATATCGCGGAACAAGTAGCCGCCGACATGCGTGCCGACTCGCGCACGACGAATGTGCAGTTCGACTGGGACGAGCCATCGGAGCGCTCGGTGCGCTTCGAGATCGATCAACAGAAGGCGCGCGATGCGGGCGTCACGTCGCAGGACATATCGAGCTTTCTCGCGATGACGCTGACCGGCACGACCGTCACGCAGTATCGCGAGCGCGACAAGCTCATCAGCGTCGACTTGCGCGCGCCGCGCGCCGAGCGTGTGGATCCTTCGCGGCTCGCGACGATCGCGATGCCGACGCCGCACGGACCGGTGCCGCTGGGGGCGCTCGGCCGCGTCGTCGATACGCTCGAGTACGGCGTGATCTGGGAACGCGACCGCCAGCCGACCATCACCGTGCAATCGGATGTGAAGGGCGACGCGCAAGGCATCGACGTGACGCACGCCATCGACGAGAAGCTCGACGAGATTCGCCGCGCATTGCCCGTGGGTTATCGCGTGGAAGTGGGCGGATCGGTGGAGGAAAGCGGCAAGGGTCAGGCGTCGATCAACGCGCAGATGCCGGTGATGGTGATCGTGGTGCTCACGCTGCTGATGATTCAATTGCAGAGCTTCTCGCGCGTGATGATGGTCGTGCTCACCGCGCCGCTCGGACTCATCGGCGTGGTCGTCACGCTGCTCGCATTCGGCAAGCCGTTCGGCTTCGTCGCGATGCTCGGCGTCATAGCGATGTTCGGCATCATCATGCGCAACTCGGTGATTCTCGTCGATCAGATCGAGCAGGACATTGCGTCGGGGCACAAGCGATTCGATGCGATCATCGGCGCGACGGTGCGGCGCTTCCGCCCTATCACGCTGACCGCAGCCGCCGCCGTGCTCGCGCTGATTCCGCTTCTGCGCAGCAACTTCTTCGGCCCGATGGCCACCGCGCTCATGGGCGGCATCACGAGCGCGACCGTGCTCACGCTTTTCTATCTGCCCGCGCTCTATGCCGCGTGGTTTCGCGTGAAGCTCGACGAACGCGAAGGAGCATCGTCATGAATCGCCGGCTATTGATGACTTGCGCGTGCGTCGCGTTGAATGCGTGCGCGCTCGGCCCCGATGGCAAGCCGCCCGCGATGCCGCAGCCCGCGCATTACGGCGCCGAAACGCAAGTGCAGGCGAGCGTGAGCGCAGAAGGCGCGTCGCAACGTTTCGATGTGGGCGCGAAGCCCGTGCCCGAATGGTGGAAGCGCTATCGGTCGGATACGCTGAATGCACTCGTCGATGAAGGCTTGCGCGCGAGCCCGAATCTCGCGGCAGCCGACAAGAGCCTCGTCGCGGCGCGCGAACAGTTGCGCGCGCAAGTGGGTTCGTCGCTGTTGCCGCAGATCGATGCGGGCGGACAAGCGACGCGGCAACGCGGCTTCGGCATTCCGCAGGGCGGCCCGCCGACCGTGCTCTACAACCTCTTCGTCGGGCAGATTCAGGCGCAATACACGTTCGATCTCTTCGGCGCGGCGCGCTATGCGAATGCATCGCTTGCCGCGCAGGTCGACCAACAGGCCTTTCAACTCGATGCCGCGCGCCGTGCGCTTGCTGCGAACATCGTGACGGGTGCGATCGGCGCGGCCGCGTTGCATGCGCAGATCGACGTGACGACGCGTCTCGTCGCGCTAGCCAACGACGACGCGCACGATGCCGAACGCCGCTACGCGCTCGGCTCCGCATCGCGCGCCGACATGCTCGCCGCGCAGCAGAACGCGGCGTCGCTCGCATCGCAATTGCCGGGCTTGCGCGCGCAATGGCTTGCGACCCGCCACGCGCTCGCCGTCCTGCTCGGACGCACGCCCGATCAGGCGCCCGACGATCTCGATCTCGCGAGCCTCGCCGTGCCGTCCGATGTGCCGGTCGTGCTGCCGTCGGAATTGCTGCAGACGCGCCCCGACATCCAGGCCGCCGATTCGGCGTTGAAGGCGTCGGCGGCGCAAGTCGGCGTCGCGACGGCGCAGTTGTTTCCGAGCTTGTCGATATCGGCATCGATGGGCAAAGGCGGCTTCGACTGGCCGACCGCGCTCTCGGGCGCGGGCGCGTTGTGGAGCGTGGGCGCATCCCTGTCGCAGCCGATCTTTCATGGCGGCGCGCTGCTCGCGCAACGGCGCGCGGCCATCGCCACGTATGAGGCCGCCGTCGCGCAGTACAAGCAGACCGTGCTCGCGGCGTTTCAGAACGTCGCGAACACGCTGGCGTCGCTCGAAACCGACAGCGAAACGCTCGCCTTCGCCGATCGCGCGAGCAACGCGGCACGCGATGCATCGGCGGATGCGGCTGCGCGCGTGCGTCTCGGCGCGATCCCGCCTCGCGCGGCGCGCGGCAGCGAGCAGCAGCATCTCAACGCGCGGCTTGCGACGATCCGCGCGAGCAGCGCGCGTCTGAGCGATACCGCCGCGCTCTTTCAGGCGATGGGTTCGCCGGTTGCGCCGGAAGCATCGGTCGTGCAAACGCGATGTTCGGACGATCAGTCGGAGAGACCTCGCAACGTTTGCTGCGGCGCGGCCGAAGGCGCGGGCGAACGTTGCGCGAGCCAGCGATAGGTGAGCGTCGCGCCCGCTATCGCAATCGCCGACGGAATCAGGAAGTCGTGATCGAAACGCGTGAATTCGAGCATCAGCACGAGCGCGGTCAGCGGCATCTGCATCGCCGCGCCGAGAAACGCACCCGCGCCGATGACCGCGAACGCGCCGAGCGGCGTGCCCGGCCAGATGCCGTTCCACAGACTGCCGAGCACGATGGCGAGCAGCGCGCCGTTGGTGAGGCCCGGCGTGAGCAGGCCGCCTTGCGCGCCCGCGCGCAGCGAGCTCACTTCGATCGTTACCTTCAGCACGAGCAGCACGCCCGCGAGCGCGAAGCTCACGTGATCTTCGAAGGAAAGACCGGCCGGACCTTTGCCGTTTCCCGCGAGCTGCGGGTAATACATGACCAGCGCGCCGACTAGCGCGAAATTCGCGATCGTCAGCACAGGCAACGTCTTGCCGCGTGGCGCGTTTTCGCGTGCGGCGCTCGTGAGCTTCGCGAAAAGACGCGCGGCCGCCCCGAAAACCGGCGCCATGACAACGGCCCACGCGAGCAGTTGCGCGTTCAGCGTGAAGTCTGGCAGATGGTACTGATGCCCGTCGCCGAGCCCGATCCACGCGACCATTGCCGCGATCGACGACGTCACGAACGCCGCCGCGATGATCGCGCCATCGAACGTGCAGAGCAGCACTTCCAGCACGAACACGGCGCCGCCGAGCGGCACGTTATAGACGGCGGCAAGCCCCGCGCCCGCGCCGCACGCGACCATGATGCGCGATTGCGCGGGCGTGAGTCCCGCGTAGTGCGCGAGCCAGCCGGACCATAACGCGCCGATTTCACGCGGCGCGACTTCGCGGCCGAGCGGCGAGCCCATCGCGACCGTGACGATCTGCAGGAGCGCATGCGCGATCGTGCTGCCGGGCGGCATGCGCGGATCGTCGGCCTTGACGGCCTTCGCGATGCTGACGAGCGGTTTGCCGAAGCGATGCACGCACCACCAGCCGACGCCCGCGACGACACCGCAAAGCGTCAGCACGATGAAGCGCCGCGCGGGCGACGCAGCCGAAATGCCTTCGAGAAAGCTTTCGCCGCTGGTGAACGCATCGAGGCTGTAGCCGAACGCGACGTGCTGGATCAGATGCAGCAAGAGCGCCAGCGACATGCCGCCGAGACCCGCGCCCAGACCGACGAGCACGGTAACGACGATGAGCTTCGCGCTTGCGTTCGACGAGGGCATCGCAGTCACCGTTGGGGGAAAACGTACAGCTTAATCCCAACTTCGCCCGTTGCTCTTCGCGCTGCGCACGCAGTTTCGAATACGAACGACGCTAGTTCTTGTCCGCCACGACCTGATCGAACGTGCCGCCATCGGCGAAATGCGTCTGCTGCGCCTTCTGCCAGCTTCCGAACATCTGCTCGACGGTGAAGGTTTTCAGCGGCTTGAACTCGCTCGCGTGTTTTGCAAGCACGTCGGCGTTGCGCGGACGCAGATGATGCTGCGCGATGATTTCCTGCGCGGCAGGCGTGAACAGAAAGTCGAGATACGCCTGCGCTTCCTTGCGCGTGCCGCGCTTGTCCACGACCTTGTCGACGATCGACACAGGCGGTTCCGCGAGCAGACTCACCGACGGATACACCGCCTCGAAGTCCTTCGCGCCCGGTCCCGCGCTCATCAGGCCGACTTCGTTTTCGAAGGTGACGAGCACATCGCCGATGCCGCGCTGCGTGAAGGTCGTCGTCGCGCCGCGCCCGCCCGTATCGAGCACGGGCACGTTCTTGAAGACGGCTTTCTCGAAGTCTTGCGCCTGCGCGTCGCTTGCGCCTTGCTGCTTCTTGAAGCCCCATGCCGCGAGATACGCATAGCGTCCGTTGCCCGATGTCTTCGGATTCGCTATCACCACTTGCACGCCGGGCCGCGCGAGATCGCTCCAGTCCTTGATGTTCTTCGGATTGCCCTTGTGGACGAGGAAAACCATCGTCGTCGTGTAGGGCGCGCTCGCGTCCGGCAGACGGCTGCGCCAGTTCGCGGGCACGAGCTGACCGCGCTCCGCGAGCAAGTCGATGTCGTTGGGTTGATTCATCGTGACGACATCGGCCTGCAAACCTTGCGTCACCGACAACGCCTGCGCGCTCGATGCGCCGTGCGACTGCCGCACCGATACCGTCGCGCCCGACTTCTTTTTGTAGTCCGCGACGAAGGCCGCGTCGATATCCTTGTACAGCTCGCGCGTCACGTCATACGAGACGTTGAGCAGCGTCGTGTCCGCATGCGCGAAGCTCGCCGCGATGCCGAGTGCAACCGTAACCATCAGCTTCTTGTGAACTGCCATTTTCTCTCCAGAGACAAGGGGTTTGTCTACCGCACAACAGACAAAGGCCGCCCGAGGGCGGCCATGCATACATTGAACGAATTCAGACAGCGGGGTCAACCATACGCGCGCTGTTCCTCCTCTTCGTATTCGGGCGACGCGCGGCGGGCGAGCGTTTCGACGAAATGCTTCGCGAGCGGCCACGGCCCGAATCCCGCCGATGTATTGATATGCCCCGCATCGCCGAGATTGACGAACGCGCTGTTCCAGCGCTGCGCGAGCGTGCGCGCGTCGTCGAGCGGCATCCACGGATCGGTCTCGCTGCCGACGACGAGCGACAGCGTATCGAGCCTGCGCGCATTGAACGCGCCCGCGAAACGGAACTTCGCCGGGCTCGCGGGCGCGACGAACAGCACGCCCTTCACGTTCGGCAAGTATGCGTGACTCAGCGCATGTCCTGCCGCAAGACAGCCGAAGCTATGCGCCGCGATGACGACAGGACCGTCGATGCCCGCGAGGACGTCGAGGACGGCATCGCTCCAGATCGCGAGATTCGGCGTGCTCCAGTCGCGTTGCTCGACGCGCCGCGTGCCGGGCATCTCGCGTTCGAGCCAACTCTGCCAGTGCGCGTCCTCGCTGCCGTGCAAGCCGGGCACCGTGACGAGCGTGACCGCGTTTCCTGCGTTTCGTGCATCGGGCGCGTTACGATGATTCATCTTCGATCCTCGCTGGACTCGAACTGGACAGGTTCCATTCTCGTGCAGCGCGCAGCGGGCGCTAACCAATATTTCGTCATTTGTTTATGGCGATGCCGCCGGGGCGCGCCGCTATAATCGCAGCTCGAAGCGCCCGCCTTCCTTCCCCTTCCCGCTCTCATGCCGACCCGTCGCCCTTCCGTTTCGCTCGATTCGCACGTACCGCTCTACACGCAGATCAAGGACGTGCTGCGCTCCGGCATTCTCGATGGCCGCTATCCGCCGATGAGCCGCATGCCCTCGGAAAGCGAGCTGATGACGATGTTCGACGTGAGCCGCATCACGATCCGCCAGGCGCTCGGCGACCTGCAAAAGGAAGGGTTGATCTTCAAGGTCCACGGCAAGGGCTCGTTCGTATCGCAACCGAAGGCGTTTCAGAACGTGACGTCGCTGCAGGGTTTCGCCGAGGCGATGTCGGAGAGCGGACACGAGATCATCAATCGCGTCGTGCAGATGCGCGTCGTGGCCGCGCCGCCCGAAGTCGCCGCGCAACTCGCGCTTGCCGAAGGCAGCAGCGTCGCCGAGATTCATCGCGTGCGCCTGCTCAATCGCGCGCCCGTTTCGTACGAAGTGACGTTCCTGCCCGAAGCCATCGGCAAACGCCTGAAGCGCACGGAGCTCGCCACGCGCGATATCTTCCTGATGCTCGAAAACGACTGCGCCGTGCCGCTCGGTCACGCCGATCTGGCGATCGACGCCATCGCCGCCGCGCCCGACATCGCGGATGCGCTCGACGTGAAAAAAGGCGCACCGCTTCTGCGCATCGAGCGCCTCACGCACGATGCCGGCGGCAAGCCCATCGACTTCGAATACCTCTATTTCCGAGGCGATACGTTCCAGTATCGGCTGCGCATCGATCGCGAACGGACCTCGCCCGCCGCATCGCGCGTTATTCGAAGCAGGCACAAGCAAAGCAAAAACAATTGATTCCCTCGCGGTTCGCGCACTTCTAGAATCTGGTCCTGACTTGTCATAACAAGCGGCGAAACCAGATCATGCAGACCCACGAACTCGAATACGACATCGTCGTCGTTGGCGGCGGCACGGCTGGGCCGATGGCCGCCGTCAAGGCGAAACAGCGCGACCCGAATCTGCGCGTGCTGCTCATCGACAAGGCGCACGTGAAGCGCAGCGGCGCGATCTCGATGGGCATGGACGGCCTGAACAACGCGATCATTCCCGGCCACGCGACCCCCGAGCAGTACACGAAGGAAATCACCGTGGCCAACGACGGCATCGTCAATCAGGCCACGATTTATGCGTATGCGCGCCACAGCTTCACGACCATCGAGGAGCTCGATCGCTGGGGCGTGAAGTTCGAGAAGGACCATACCGGCGACTATGCCGTGCGCAAGGTGCATCACATGGGCGCGTATGTCTTGCCGATGCCCGAAGGTCACGACGTAAAGAAGGTGCTGTACCGGCAATTGAAGCGTGCGCGCGTGGAGATCACGAATCGCGTCGTCGCCACGCGTCTTTTGAATGGCCCGAATGGCGAGATCGCGGGCGTCATGGGCTTCGATTGCCGCACCGCCGACTTCTACGTGATCCGCGCGAAAGCGGTCATTCTCTGCTGCGGCGCGGCCGGCAGATTGGGCCTGCCCGCATCGGGCTATCTGATGGGCACGTACGAGAATCCGACCAACGCCGGCGACGGTTACGCGATGGCGTACCACGCAGGCGCGGAACTCGCCAATCTCGAATGCTTCCAGATCAATCCGCTCATCAAGGATTACAACGGCCCGGCATGCGCGTATGTGACGGGACCGCTCGGCGGTTATACGGCGAATGGCAAGGGCGAGCGCTTCATCGAATGCGATTACTGGAGCGGGCAAATGATGTGGGAGTTCTATCAGGAACTCCAGAGCGGCAACGGGCCGGTGTTTCTCAAGCTCGATCATCTCGCGGAAGAAACGATTCAAACGATCGAAACGATCCTGCACACCAACGAGCGGCCGAGCCGTGGGCGCTTTCATGCGCGGCGCGGTAACGACTATCGCTCGCGCATGATCGAGATGCACATCTCGGAGATCGGCCTGTGCAGCGGACACAGCGCATCGGGCGTATGGGTCGACGAGCACGCGCGCACTTCGGTGCAAGGGCTTTACGCGGCGGGCGACATGGCCGCCGTGCCGCACAACTACATGCTCGGCGCGTTCACTTACGGATGGTTCGCCGGTGAAGATGCCGCCGCGCATGTCGCCGGCCGCGCGCTGCCCGCGCTCGACGCATCGCAGATCGAACATGAGCGTGCCCGCATCTTTGCGCCGCTGTCGCGCGAACATGGCCTGCCGCCCGCGCAAGTCGAATACAAGCTGCGCCGCTTCGTGAACGACTATCTACAGCCGCCGAAAGTCACGCGTCGCATGGAGATCGGCCTGCAACGCTTCGCGGAGATTCGCGAGGACATCGAGCGTCTCGGCGCCGCCGATCCGCACGAGCTGATGCGCGCCGCTGAAGTCGCCGCGATCCTCGATTGCGCGGAAATGGCCGCGCGCGCGTCGCTGTATCGCACGGAGAGCCGCTGGGGCCTTTATCACCATCGCGTCGATTTTCCTGAGCGCAACGATGAAGAATGGTTCTGCCACACGCATCTGAAGAAGGATGCATCGGGACGCATGACGTCCTTCAAGAAACCCGTGGAACCGTACGTGGTTCCCGTCGACGAGTCCGAGCGCGGCGCGTATTCGCGTCTGCGCGTGGCTCGCACGTCGCAGCCCGTCGCTGCATAGGAGAGAGAACATGGCACTCGTGCCCCGCGAAGCGCGCCAGCGCTCGAGCCTTCCCGTGATGATCGACGAAGACAAGTGCATCGCCGACAAGGGTTGCACGGTCTGCATCGATGTCTGTCCGATGGACCTGCTCGCAATCGATCCCGACACCGGCAAAGCCTTCATGAAGTTCGACGAATGCTGGTACTGCATGCCCTGCGAACGCGATTGCCCGACCAATGCCGTGCATGTCGACATTCCCTATCTTCTTCGATGATGACGAGGACTCGCTTCATGAAACGAACGCTATCCATCGCGCTTGCAGTCGCCTTGTTCGCGGGCGCTGCGCATGCGGAAACGATCCGCGTCGCTATCGGCACGCAGGACACGACGATCAATACCGCAGCCGGCGGCGCATTGATCCGCGAACTGCATCTGCTCGAAAAGTACTTGCCGCACGATGGCAAATACAAGGACGCGCAATACGACGTTCAATGGAAGAACTTCACGAGCGGCGCGCCGATCACGAACGAGATGGTCGCGGGCAAGCTCGATTTCGGCTCGATGGCGGATTTCCCCGGCGTGTTGAACGGCGTCGCGAATCAGAAGGCCGGCAAGAGCAGCATCTTCATCAGCGTGTTGTCGGGCAGCGTGCGCGGCAGCGGCAACGGCATCGTCGTGCCGACGGATTCGCCCGCGCAGTCCATCGCCGATCTGAAGGGCAAGACGATCACCGTTCCGTTCGCATCGACCGCGCACGGCATGTTGCTGCGCGCGGTCGCGGCGCAAGGATGGGACCCGGAGCGCGATGTGAATATCGTCACGCAGGCGCCCGAAGTCGCCGGACCCGCATTGCAGACGCGCAAGATCGACGCGCACGCGGACTTCGTGCCCTTCGCGGAGCTGTTTCCGTATCGCGGCTTCGCGCGCAAGATCTACGACGGCTCGCAGGCGGGATCGCCTACGCTGCACGGCACGCTCGTCGAAAAGGACTATGCGCAGAAGTATCCGGAGATTGTCGTCGCGTACTTGCGTGCCGCGATCGAAGCGAATCGTCTGCTCACGGCGGAACCCGAGAAGTACAGCGAGCTGATCGCGAAGGTGACGGGCATCGAGCCTGAAGTCGACTATCTCTTTCACGGTCCGCTCGGCTTGCAGACGCGCGATCTCACATGGAAGCCCGAGTATCGCAAGGCCGTGCAGACATCGTTCGATACGCTCAAGCTGCTCAAGCGTGCCGACGGCGATCTGAACGCCAATAGCTTCATCGACGATAGTTACTTGCGCGCCGCATTCAAGGCCGAGCATCTCGACTACGAAGCGGCACTGAAGAACTATGCGCCGACGCCGCTCGTCGCGAACGATGCGCTGACGGGCAAGCCCATCGCAAAGACGGATCGCGTCGCGCAGATCTGGGTGCGCGGCGAGCCGAAGGTGCGCAGCTATGCGTCGCCGGAAGAAGCGGTGCGCGAGCTCGGCACGCTCGAACGCGATGGCAAACAGGTGCGCGCGTTCTATGCGCAGGATCGTGAGAGCGGCATCAAGCTGCTCGGCAATCAGGCATGGTTCGCGAAGACAGGCGACGGCCAGTTGAACGCGTTCCTGCTGAAGGATCGCGCCGAGGCCTGGGCGAACGCGCACGGCGGACAAGTGCTCGACTTCGCCGCCGCGCGCCAGCCGACCGCGCTCGCCAACCGATGAGGCCATGATGGCGACGCTCGCATACTCCGCTCCTTCGTTGCTGCGTTCACGCGGCGCGCGCGCCGGCGTGCAGTGGGCGTCGCTCGCGCTGTGCATCGCGTTATGGCATCTGGCGACGACGCATCGCTGGAACCTCGGCATCGTCACGTTCGAGAATGTGCCGACGCCCGCCGATACGCTCGCGGCCATCATCGATCTCGCGCATTCGCCCAAGCTCGTGGCCGATCTCGCGAGCAGCGTGAGACGCATCGCGGCGGGTTATGTCGCGGCGGCGGCGAGCGGCGTGGTGCTCGGAATCGCCATCGGCCGCTCGCAATGGTCGCGCCTCGCGTTGCTCACGCCGCTCGAAGTATTGCGGCCGATTCCCGCCGTCGCGTGGATTCCGCTCGCGATCCTGATGTTTCCTTCCTCCGAAATGTCGATGATCTTCATCACCTTCACCGGCGCGTTCTTTCCGATCCTGCTCGGCACGATACACGGCGTCGAAGGCGTGGAGCCACGGCTCGTGTCGTCGGCGCGCAGTCTCGGCGCGGGCAATCGCGTGATCCTGCGCGAAGTGATCCTGCCGGGCGCGGCGCCCGCGATCGTCACCGGCCTTGCCATCGGCATGGGCACGTCGTGGTTCTGCCTCGTCACCGCCGAGATGATCTCGGGGCAATACGGCATCGGCTATTACACATGGCAGTCGTACACGGTGCAGCGTTATCCCGATGTCGTCGTCGGCATGTTGCTGATCGGCCTGCTCGGCATGGGCAGCAGCGCGCTCGTGCGCGTCGCGGGCACGCGGCTCACGCCGTGGCTCGCCGCAGGGAGGATTCGATGAGCGCGGGCCGCATCCAACTCGAAGCGCTCGGCATTGCGTTGGGCGACGGCGCGAGCGCATTCACCGCCGTGCGCGATGTGAACGCGGTCATCGAGCCGGGCGAATTCGTCTGCATACTCGGGCCGTCGGGCTGCGGCAAGTCGACCTTGCTTGCCGCGCTCGCGGGACATGTCGCGCCGAACGCGGGCCGCGCGACGCTCGATGGCAAGCTCATCGAAGGACCGCATCCCGAGCGCGGCATGGTGTTTCAGCAACACACGCTGCTGCCGTGGCGCAAGACGCTCGATAACGTCGCGTTCGGACTGAAGATGCGCGGCGTGAAGAAACGCGAGCGGCATCTGCGCGCGCGGGCGTTGCTCGATCGCGTCGGGCTGGGCGCGTTCGCGGAGCGCTATCCCGCGCAGCTTTCGGGCGGCATGCAGCAACGCGCGGAGATCGCGCGCGCGATGCTCAACGAGCCGCGCGTGCTGCTGATGGACGAACCCTTCGGCGCGCTCGATGCACAGACGCGCGCATCGATGCAGGCGCTTCTGCTCGATGTATGGAGCGAGCGCCGTCCGACGGTCATGTTCGTCACGCACGACATCGACGAAGCGCTCTTTCTCGCTGATCGCGTTCTCGTGATGAGCCATAGCCCGGGCACGGTGCTCGAAGAACTGCGCGTGCCGTTTGCGCGTCCGCGTGAACGCGAGCTCGTCACGGAAGCCGGATTCGTCGCGTTGAAGCGTCGTTGTCTCGCGTTGCTTCGTTATCCGCTTGCGAGCCCGATGGCCGCATCGAACGACGCGCCCGCGCGCATCGACATATCACACTCCGTTCTCTCATGACGCACACCAATCCACTTTTCGATACCGTCACCGACGCCGCCCTCGCCGCGCGCTTCAACGATGCCGATGCCGCCGTGCGCCGTCTCGCCGTGCTCGAAGCCGCCGACCTCGAAGACGAAGCCTGGCTGCCCCTGCTCGCCGATGCCCTGCGCCACGACACGGATGCCGACGTGCGTCGCACCGCGGCGCAACGTCTCGGCGCGTGGGAAACGGACGAAGCAGTCGATGCGCTATGCGCCGCGCTCGACGACGCCGATACCGATACGCGCGAAGCCGCCGCCGACAGTCTCGCTGCGTTGAAAGATCCCGTCGCGGGCGAACGCCTGCTGCCGCATCTCGCCGATGCCGATACCGATGCCGGCGCGTTCAAGCGCGCGGCCCTTTTGCGCGCGTTGCGCGAATTGCGCTTGCCGAGCGCGGCCGGACCTGCGCTTGCGGCGCTAGCGAATGCGTCGCCGTTCGTGAGGCGCGAGGCCATCGGCGTGCTGGGCTGGCTGCGTCATGTGGATGCGCTGCCGCAGTTGAAGCACATCGCGCGCACCGATGCTTCGACGGAAGTGCGTCACGCTGCCGTCGGCGCATTGGGCTTCGCCACCGACGACGGCGTGATCGAAACGTTGATCCACGCGCTCTCCGATCGAGCGTGGCGCGTGCGTGAGGAAGCCGCCGCGACGCTCGGCAAGCTGCGTCTCGTCGCCGCGCGCAATGCATTGGAAAACGCCCTCTCCGACGACTATTGGCAAGTCACGTTGCAGGCGACACGCGCGCTCGGACGTTTGCGCGATGTCGCAAGCACGCATGCCGTGTCGGAACTGCTGACGTTTCCGATCAGCAACGTGCGCAAGGAGGCCGCGCTTTCACTGGGCGAACTCGGCGATACGCATGCGCTCGCCGTGCTCGAAGCCGCACTCGACGACGGCGATCCGGAAGTGCGCAAGGCCGCGCGCATCGCGATTGCGCAGATCAGCGAGCGGCACGCTTCACATAGCGCGCGATGAAGGTGCGCGTCTCGTCATCGGGAAAGCGCACGGCGACGCGCTCGCCGCTGATCATTTCGACAATGCCTTCGCCATAACGACGCACTTTCACGCGCTCGCCCGGCGCGAACGCCTTCGTCTTGCGATCGGCTTGCTCTTCTTCTTTGGCGCGCATCTGTTCGCGCACTTCGCGCGGACTCTCGATCACCTCCGGCGGATGCACGCAGTTATCGCACACGCCGCAGTGGCCGCCGTCGAGTTCGTCGTCGGGCGCGCGGTAATGCACATCGCTCGCGCGCAGCGGCGCGGACGTGCGCGCGTCGTTCATGTCGTCGGCGAAGTAGTCGAGCAGCATGCGCCAGCGGCACTGCGCGCTCTGCGCATACGCGATCATGCGCTCGAGCACCGCGCGATCGCGTTCGCTGCGCGCCGCGTATTCCTGCGACGCCCCTTCGAGCTTCGCGATGGCCGCATCGTCGTCGACGAGCTTCATGCCGCCGCGCCGCGTGCGACGCGTCACGCCGAGATCGTTGAGCAGCGCCGCCGCCACGCGCAGCTTGTTCGCGCCGATGTTCGGCAACGCTTCGCGCAGACGCGCAAGCGGCTTGTCGAGCGTGCGGGCGGCATCGTCGCTCGCGAGTTCGCGCACTTTCTCCGCGACGCGCGCAATCATCTCCGCGCTCGGATATCGGCCGCTCATGAAGAACTGCTGCACCTGCTTGTCCTTCATTTCGAACAACAGCGTGCAACGCGCGGTCTCGCCGTCGCGGCCGGCGCGCCCCGCTTCCTGATAGTACGCATCGAGACTGCCGGGCATCTGCGCGTGAATGACGAAGCGGATGTCGGGCTTGTCGATGCCCATGCCGAACGCATTGGTCGCGACCATCACGCGCGCGCGGTTCTCCATGAACGCGTCCTGCGATGACGAGCGCGCGCCCGACGACAGCTTGCCGTGATAGCGCTCGGCCTCGACACCCGCATCGACGAGCGCGGCATGCAGCGCCTCGCATTCCGCGACCGTCGCGCAATAGACGATGCCGCTCCCCGCTTCGCCCGTCGCGATCTCGATCGCGCGCCGGCGCCGGTCATCCGGGTTCGTGAGTTGTTCGACGCTGAAATGCAGGTTGTCGCGAAAGACGCCCGTATGGATGACGTTCGCGCGCTTCATCTCCAGTTCGCGCACGATATCGACGATGACGGCGGGCGTCGCCGTCGCGGTGAGCGCGAGCACGGGCGGACGGCCGAGCGTCTTGATCGCGTGGATCAGTTCGACATATGCCGGCCGGAAATCGTGGCCCCATTGCGAGATGCAATGCGCCTCGTCGATGACGGCAAGCGCGATCGGCGGCATGTCCTTCGCGGTGAGTTCGGCGGTGAATTCGGCATCGACGAGACGCTCGGGCGTGACGAAGAGCATGCGGATTTCGTGTCGCGCGATGGCCTGCATCGCGTCGCGCTGTTCACTCGCGGAGAGCGTGCTGTTGAGCATGGCGGTCGCAATGCCCGCTTCGACCAGCTTCGTGAGCTGATCGCGCATCAGCGAAATCAGCGGCGACACGATGACCGTCATGCCATCGAATTGCAGCGCGGGCAATTGATAGCACAGCGACTTGCCCGCGCCGGTGGGCATGACGGCGAGCGTGTCGTTGCCGTCGAGCACGCTGCGAATCACGTCTTCTTGTCCGGGACGCAAGTGCGGAAAGCCGAAGACTTTGCGCAGCGCGGTTTCGAGTTCGCGATCGAGCGGCTTGCGCGATTGCGTGTGGATGTCGGCTCTGTCGTTCATTCGAAGGTAACGCGGATCGTGGATGCGCAATGGCATCCGCAATTGGCGTTCCTTGCGAGACAGGCTTGCTTGGCGGAAGGCAGCCGGAGTCGAACCGACCTGGGAACGTCTGACATCCCCAACCGGGTTTGAAGCCCGGCCGCACCACCGGATACGGATGCCTTCCTTTGAAAACCACGGCGCCGCACGTCCGATCGAATTTCGACCGGGCGTCCGATTATAACGGCGCGTTCTCAGCCGTTGCCATCGCGCGAGCGCGGCTGTCGCCGCCGCAGCAGCCGATAAGCGCAATAGACGAGCGCCGCCGCGACGAGCACATCCACCACCGTCGCGCCATGCGATTCCAGTTCGAGCACGGCGACATGCAGTTGCCGCTCGAAAAGCGCGCCGCCCAATACCCAGAACGACGCCCACGCGGCAATTCCAGCCGTATCCCAGAAGAAGAACGCGAGCGCGGCGATGTGCGTCGTGCCCATCAGCGGCGGCGTGACGAGACCGAGACCCGGCACGAACTTCGATACCGCGACGATCGGCGCGCCATGACGCTCGAACAGTTCGCCGGTCGTACGCATCCCGCTGTCGACCGCATACGATCTGCGCGAGAGCGCCGCGACGAGCCGACGTCCGTAGATGCGCCCCGCCGAGAACCACACGCTGTCGCCGAGCAACGCGCCGCACAGCGCCGCGAACAGCACATGCGCGAAAGAGAGGCGTCCGCTCGCCACGGCCGAGCCCGCGAACACGAGCAAAGGCGCGGACGGCAGCGGCACGCCGAGGCGCGTCAGCAGAACGTTCGCGAAGACGGCAGCGCCGCCCCATTGCACGATCGCCGACGGAGGAATCTGGATCAACCGGCACCTCTCGATCGCAACATCATTCGGACCTCGACTCGACGAGCATCACCGGCACGTTGCCGCATCCCGCGCTGCTCGCAATTTCGATACCGCGCCAGGGCGTGCCCTCGCCATGATCGAAGGCCATCGGATCGACGCGCCGGTCCGGGCGCAGCACGTTGAACGGCCACGACGGACGGCGCAGGCGCTCGTGCACGACCGAGCCGAGCCAGATCGGCGCGGGCGGCGCGCCTGCGTCCTGGCGCACTTCGTAATGCGTGGGCCAGAAGCGCAGCACGTCGCGCTCGTCGGCGCCGCGCACGGAACGCGCGAACACGAGCTTCGACGGCTCGCCGTTGTTCAGGCGCGGCAACGCGGGCAACGCGATGGCGGGCGCATTCGGCAACACCACCGACATCACGCTCTTCAGGCTCACGTGCGACACCTCCGTCCAGCCGCGCGATGCCAGTTGCGCGCGAATCTGCTCGGGCGTCGCCGCCCATTGCACGGTGATCGGCTCGCGACGATCGCCCTCCATGCTCGCTCGATAACAGGAAAACGTGCGCCATACCGAATCGGTCCACTGAATCGGCGTAATGACGACGGTCGATGGCACGACGCTGTGCGCCTCCGTTTCATCGCTCGTTTGCAGCGCGACGCTCGCGCAGATCACGGCAAGCACGGCGACCGGCATCAGCGGCCGCGGCGGCGGCTTGCCGGGATTGCGCCATACCGCCGTGAGCGCGATCAGGAAGACCCAGACGGCGGCGAGCGCCGCGCTGCCGAGCGCATCGGAGATGGTGAAGCGGCCGAAGTACAGCCCCGCCAGACCGACCGCCGTCACGATGGCCGAGGTCGCCGTCGCGATGAACACGCCCGTCAGGATGCCCACGCGCCGCAGCAGCAGGAACGCGAGAAAGCCGTAGATCACGACCGTCGCCGCGACGTCGCTGTTCGGAAAGCGATGCTCCGACGGCGCGAACGAAACGAGCGCCGGCTCGTGCGCGGTGAAGCGGATCGCCGCGACGAGCAATTGCGAAAACGCCACGGCCACGACCCAGTACGTGACCGTGCGCCAACGCCGTTCGAAGCTCATCCACACGATGACCGTCGCGCCGAGCGCGAGCAGCGTCTGCGTGCTGCCGAGCGTCGCGGCGACATCGAGGATCGAATCGGTCCAGGTCGACTGGAACGATTGCAGCAGCCGGTAAATCGACACATCGACCTGAACGATCGACGCGCCGCGCGCCACGTTCGCGAGCACCGAGAAAAAGAGGATTGCGGACGCGAGCAGCAGCACCGAGATCATGACGATGAGGCCCGTCGCCGGATTGCCCGGATCGAGCGCGCGCGAGACGAGCCGCGCGGGCAGGCCGTTGCCCTTCCGCGCCCAGGAGAGCAGCGCGTCGCGCGACGCGATGGTCCAGCGCATCGCGTGCGAAACGATCACGCGCGCGAGATTGAACACGATCCACGCTAGCGCCGCGACGAGAATCAGAATCACGACGAGCCGGATCGACACCGCGCCCGCCAGTTCGATCGACGCGCCGAACACGACGCCCGGCAGGATATGCGTCGGCGCCCAGATGAGCGCGCTCAGTATGTTGACGACGAGAAAGCGCGCCGGCGTCATGCCGGTCACGCCCGCGACGACCGGCACGACCGCGCGCATCGGCGCGACGAAGCGCGCGAGCACGACGCTCTTCGCGCCGTGCTTGTCGAAATACTTCTTGCCGGCGACGAGCGCGCCCGGATGCGAGCGGAACGGCCACATCTGCGCGATGCGGTCCGCGTAGTGCTGGCCGAACCAGAAACTCGCGGCGTCTCCCGCAATGGCGCCCGCGATCGCGCAGACGAATACCCAGCCGAGATTCAGCGCGCCCGCGCCGACGAGCGCGCCCGCGATGAACATGGCCGTGCTGCCCGGCACGAACGTACCGATGAACGCGACCGATTCGAGAAACGACGCGAGCAGCACGACCGCGAGCGCCCACTCGGGGTGGCTCGACATGACATGCAGCAGCCTGAAGTAGAGATGCTCCATCGTGATGGAAGGACGAGCGCGCAATCGTCAGACGGACTCGTGCCAGCGGCTATCGGCGCGCAAGAGGTGCAGGTCGCGGTGGAATCGAGTGTACCCAACCCGGTCGAAGAACTCCAAAATCTGTATCGCGCGCTTGCGGCCGAGCGCGCTCGCATCGCGGAAAGCGGCCGCACCGACCGCGCCGCCCTGCGTTTGCGCCGATTGCGCGACGAGTTGCGCCAGCGCGCCGATCGACGCGCGGCAATAAAACAGATCGCGCACCACCTGATACACGTCGCCGCGGCGCGCGAGCTTCCTGAGCAGCCTGCGCATCTCGTCCTCGCCGACGCCCTGCGCCTTCGCCAGATCACGCACCCAGGGCGGATCGAAACGCCCTTCTTCGAGCGATGCGAGCACCGCGCGAGCGAGCGCTTCCTCGTTGTCGTCGAGCGTCACCGCATGCGACGGCAGATGCAGCCACGGCCCGCTCTTCGCGATCGCGCAGCTCGTCACCGCATCGTCGACGAGCGCGCGCCACAGCGCGTCCGGCGCGAGCGGCGCGGCCATGCGGCGCAGACGCGCGGCGTCGGGGCCTTGCTCGTCGGGAAAGCGTTCGTGGAAAGCGGCTAGCGCATCGAGCAGGCGCGCCTTGAGCGCATCCCAGTGACGCGCCGCGATGTAGAGCATGTCATCGTGCGTGGGCACGGCGCGCACGCCTTCGGGCGACAGGCCGCGCCCGTACAAATGCTCGACAAGCGAGCGCGGCAAGCCATACGGCGCTTCGTCGAAAAGCGCATCGGCGCGACCGGTATCCAGCATCGCGACGAGCGCATCGAGCCACGCGCGGCGCTGCGGCGTGCGGCGCTTGCGCGCGGGCGCGAACGGATCGAGCACGCGCCCGCCGCCGACCGTCCGGTTCGCCTGCGCGTTGCGCACGATGAAGCGATCGCCGGGCAGCGCGCAAACGGGTTGATCGAAGACGAGCTGCACGCGCGCCGTGTTTCCCCCAGCGAGCGTATCCGCTTCGAGCAGCGCCACATGCGCGACGCGATGCGTCGTGCCGAGATGCACATGCAGGGGCGCCCAATGTGTGAGCGTGAGTTGCGCATCGCCGAGCAAGCTCAGTTCGACATCGAGCCGTTCGGATGCCCGCGCGAGCCGCGCATCCACGATCCAGTCGCCGCGTGCGAGCGCATCCTTGTCGATGCCCGCGAGATTGAGCGCGCAGCGCTCGCCCGCACGGCCCGTCTCTGCGGCGCGATTCTGCGCGTGAATGCTCCGCGCGCGCACGGGCTCGCCGCCGGATTCGCGCGGCGCGAGCGCCAGCATGTCGCCGACGTTCACGCAGCCCGCGAACACCGTGCCCGTCGCGATCGTGCCCTGCCCCGTCAGCGTGAACACGCGATCGACCGCGAGCCGGAAGAAGCCATCGTCGCGGCGCGTGCGCCAGTGCGCGGCGGCATCGTGAAGATACGCTCGCAACGAAGCGACGCCCGCGTCACCGTCTTGAGTGGCATCGGTGTCGAACAAGGGCGCATCGCGCAACGGGCCGCGCGCGAGCAACGCCGCGATTTCGGCGTGCACGTCGCGCACGCGCGATGCCTCCACGCGATCGCACTTCGTCACCGCGACCGCGCCGCGCGTCACGCCGAGCAGTTCGAGGATCGCGAGATGTTCGCGCGTTTGCGGCATCACGCCGTCGTCGGCGGCGATCACGAGCAAGGCGAAGTCGATGCCGCACGCGCCCGCCGCCATCGTGTGCACGAGTTTCTCGTGTCCGGGCACGTCGATGAAGCCGAGCACGCCGCCGTCGTCCAAAGGCACGTACGCGTAGCCGAGTTCGATCGAGATGCCGCGCGCCTTCTCTTCCTTCAGCCGGTCGGTGTCCACGCCCGAGAGCGCGCGCACGAGCGTCGTCTTGCCATGATCGATATGCCCCGCCGTGCCGACGATCATTCGCGTGCGTCCTCGCCTGCATCCAACTGCGCGATGAACGCGGCTTCATCGGTTTCTTCGAGACAGCGCAGATCGAGACGCAGCGCGCCATCCGCGATGCGCCCGATGACCGGACGCGGCAACTCGCGCAGCCGCTTCTCGATGCGATTGAGTTGCCCGCCCGCGCGCTTGCCGCTCGCGAGGCGCACCGCGAGGCCGTAGCTCGGCAGCACGTCGACGGGCAATGCGCCGCTGCCGATCTGGCTGAACATCGGTTCGGCGCTGACAGTGAAGGCATCGCCGATCATGCGCTGCAACGCAGGTTCGATGCGTTCGGCGGCGAGGCGCATTGCGTCGGCGGGACGCGTGAGCAGACGCAATGTCGTGAGACGCTCGGCCAGCGTTTCAGGCGCGCGATAGAGACGCAGCACGGCTTCGAGCGCCGCGAGCGTGAGCTTGCCGACGCGCAATGCGCGCTTGAGCGGATGCTTCTTGATCTTCGCGATGAGATCCGCGCGCCCGACGATCAGGCCCGCTTGCGGCCCGCCCAACAGCTTGTCGCCGCTGAACGTGACGAGATCCGCGCCTGCCGCGACCGTCTCGCGCACGGTCGCTTCGCGCGGCAAGCCCCATTGCGCGAGATCGACGAGCGTGCCGCTGCCGAGATCGACCGCGACCGGCAAGTTCCGCGCTTTCGCGAGCGGCGCGAGTTCGGCGAGCGTGACTTCCTTCGTGAAGCCGCTCACGGCGTAGTTGCTGCAATGCACCTTCATCAGGAGCGCGGTCTTCGCGTTGATCGCTTCGTCGTAGTCTGACAGATGCGTGCGATTCGTCGTGCCGACTTCGCGCAGCTTCGCGCCCGCACGATTCATGATGTCGGGAATGCGGAACGCGCCGCCGATCTCGACGAGTTCGCCGCGCGACACGATCACTTCCTTGCGCGATGCGAGCGCGGAAAGCGTCAGCAGCACGGCCGCCGCGTTGTTGTTGACGACGGTCGCGGCTTCGGCGCCCGTCAGCTCGCAGATGAGGCCGTTGATGAGATCGTCGCGATCGCCGCGCGCGCCGGTGTCGAGATCGAACTCGAGATTCGCCGGACGCGTGAGCACTTCGGCGACCGCGCGCACCGCTTCGTCGGGCAGCAGCGCGCGGCCGAGATTCGTATGCAGCACCGTGCCCGTCAGGTTGAAGACGCTGCGCACGTTGCTGCGCGCGCGTTTCGCGAGCCGCGCGTCGACGGCGAGCGCGAGTTGCGCATCGCTCAGTGCATCGACGGACGCGCGGCCCGCTTGCGCATCGACGCGCCATGCATCGAGCGTCGCGCGCAATGCGGCGAGCGCCTGCGTGCGGCCGTACGTGGCGATCACCGCCTCGAACTCCGCGGATGCCAGCACGCGCTCGACCGATGGCACGCGAGCCATCAATGCGCGCAACTCGCCGCCGTCGCCTGTGACATCGCTCATCGATCGCCTTCCTGTTGTTCGGGCCAGAGCCACGGATGCGGCGCCGCGCGCCGAAAACCCGCATCGCCCATCAGGAGATCGAGCGTGAGGCTCGCGAGATCGTCGGCGTAAGGTTCGAAGTCGTAAGCCTTCTCCTGATAGCCGATCTTGCGGTACGTGCCGCATTCGTCGCACGATTCCGCCTTGAGCGGCGCGCTTGTCGCCTTCGCCGTTTTTTCTTCCTCGGGTTCGTCGCCCGTACCCATCACGTGATACGCGATGCCTTTGGTCGAATCGCAGTTCGTGCATTTCGCGCGGACTACGTGAAGCTCCGTCGCGCACAGTCCGCATTGCACGTAGCGATAACCTTCATACGCGCCGCCCACGCGCACGATGCTCGCGACCGGCACCGAGCCGCAGACGGGACATACGCCGGGCGTGTCGAGATACGGCACGTCCCGCATGTCGATGCGGCTGGCGAGATCGGTCCACACGACTTGCAGCGCGGCCGCGATGAGGGGCGCGGCGGCCGGATCGATTTCGGCGAAGCGCAGCGCGAGGATCGCGTCGGCTTGGGCGTCGAGCGCGGCGGCGTCGAGCGCGCGCAGACGGGCGACGAGTTGCGCGAGCGCGGGCGTTAGCGCGCCGGCGGCTTCGATGCCGTCGAGCAGCATGAAGAGTACGTCGCGCCACGCGGGATCGCGGTCATCCGTGAGCGCGGGAACGATCGGCATCGAATGACGCTGATTCAGTTCGATGGACTCGCGCGAGGGCATCGGCGCATTGAAATGCGCGAGCACGCGCTGCTGGGCGTCGGCGAGCGCGGCCATCAGGCGCAGATAACCGGAGATGGGATTGCTTGCGTCGGCGAGTTGCCGAAGACGTGCGGCGCGCGTGGCGAATATCGTCGCGCGCTCCGGCATGCGCAAACGCGGAATGGCCGACGGATCGAGCGATTCGATTCGCGAGGCTTCGACTATGCGTTGGACCACGGAAGGTTTCCTCGCGGGGTGAACGGTCGACCGAGCATATCAGCAAAACGGATATGAAATGGACCGCACCCCGCACGTATTGGCCCAACGTCGCGCCGGATTTCTACTTCCCGATCATCTCCCTGAACCACCGCGGATGATGCTTGCGCGCCCATCCATACGTGACAGTGCCGCGCGTCATCGCGCCGATCGAACCCTTCACCCAAAGCGCCGCATAGATATGCACGATGATCGACACGATCAGCACGAACGCCGTCGCCGCGTGCACGACGGATGCAAGACGAATCACGGTAATCGGGAAATAGAACGCGAAGTATCTGCGCCAGATCACGATGCCGCTCACGAGCAGCAACACGAGACTCGCCACCATCACGAAGAACAACAGCTTTTGCCCGGCGTTGTACTTGCCGATCTCAGGCAGGCGATCCTCGCGATTGGTGAGCACGTCGTTCATCTGCTTCATCCACTGGACGTCGTTCTTGTCCAGATAGTTGTGATGCCAGAAGCGCAGCGCAAGGATCATGAAGGAGATGAACATCACGCAGCCGACGAACGGATGCAGGATGCGCGTCCATTGCCCGCCGCCGAACACGGCATAGAGCCATGCCATCGACGGATGAAACATCGCGAGTCCGGACAGCGCGAGCAGCACGAAGGTGATCGCGGTGATCCAGTGATTCGTGCGCTCGTTCGGCGTGTAGCGCACGATCAGCCGATGGCCCTTCACGTCACGCAGTTCGCTATCGTGTTTCATCTGTACGCTCCTGTCCGCCTTCACGCCGACGCTGCACTTCTTCCGCTTCGCGATGCGCTTCGAGTTCGTCTTCCTCGCTGACTTCGTTCGGCCCGACGCGCGTGTAATGGAAGAAGCCCGCAAACGCCGCCAACGCGATGCCGATCATCGCGAGCGGCTTCGTCACGCCCTTCCATATCGACACGAGCGGACTGATGTGCGGATCCTTCGCGAGCCCGTGATACAGCTCCGGCTGATCCGCGTGATGCAGCACGTACATCACATGCGTGCCACCCACGCCCGCCGGATCGTAGAGGCCCGCGTTAGCAAAGCCGCGCTCCTTCAGATCCTCGACGCGATCGGCCGCCTGCTGCTGCATGTCGACCTTGGTGCCGAACATGATCGCGCCGGTCGGGCACGTCTTCACGCACGCGGGCTCCTGCCCGACCGCGACGCGATCCGAACATAGCGTGCACTTGTACACGCGATGATCTTCCTTCGAAAGCCGCGGAATATTGAACGGGCAGCCGGTAATGCAATAGCCGCAGCCGATGCAGTTCTCCTCGTGAAAATCCACGATGCCGTTCGTGTACTGAATGATCGCGCCCGGCGAAGGACACGCCTTCAGGCAACCCGGATCCTCGCAATGCATGCAGCCGTCCTTGCGGATCAGCCATTCGAGGTCGCCCTTCGGATTTTCGTATTCGGTGAAGCGCATCACCGTCCACGAATGCTCCGTCAGGTCGCGCGGATTGTCGTAGATGCCGGTCGTGTGACCGATATCGTCGCGCAGGTCGTTCCACTCCATGCACGCCGTCTGACACGCCTTGCAGCCGATGCACTTCGACACGTCGATGAGCTTCGCGACCGTGCCCGTCACCGGCTCGCGTATTTGCGTCTGCGGCACGGTCGTCGCGGAGAGACGCTTGATATCGAGCGATTGCAGAGCCATCTCGTCCTCCCTATGCCTTCTCGACCTTCACGAGGAACGACTTGAACTCGGGTGTCTGCGAGTTCCCGTCGCCCACGGAAGGCGTGAGCGTGTTGACGAGATAGCCCGGCTGCGTGAGGCCCTTGAAGCCCCAGTGCAGCGGCAGGCCGACGGTGTGCACCTTCTTGCCCTCCACAGTCAGTGGTTTGATGCGCTTCGTGACGAGCGCCACCGCGACGACATGCCCGCGATTGCTCGACACCTTCACGCGATCCCCCGCGACGACGCCGACTTCCTTCGCATGCTCCTCGCCGATCTCCACGAACTGCTGCGGCTGCACGATCGCGTTGAGCCGCGCGTGCTTGGTCCAGTAGTGGAAGTGCTCGGTGAGGCGATACGTGGTCGCGGTGTCCGGGAACTTGTCGGCGGTGCCGAACGCGGCGCGATCGTCGGGGAAGACGCGCGCGGCCGGATTGCTCGTCACCGCCTTGTTGTCGGGGAAGAACGGGTTATGGCCGAGCGGCGTCTCGAACGGCTCATAGTGCGCGGGGAACGGGCCTTCGTTCATGCCGTCGCGTGCGAAGAATCGCGCCACGCCCTCCGGATTCATGATGAACGGACTCATGCCCTTGTCCGGCGGTTCGTCGACCTTGAAGTCGGGGACATCCGGACCGCCCCACGCGCGCCCGTTCCACGCGACGAGCTTTCTCGACGGATCGAACGGCTTGCCGTTCACATCGCACGATGCGCGGTTGTACAGCACACGCCGATTCGCCGGCCACGCCCACGCCCAGCCGAGCGTCTGCCCGATGCCCGTCGGATCGGAGTTGTCGCGCCGGCCCATCTGGTTGCCCGCCTGCGTCCACGATCCGCAGAAGATCCAGCATCCGCTGGCGGTCGAGCCGTCGTCGCGCAGTTGCGCGAAGCTCGCCAGTTGCTCGCCGCGTTTGGCGAGGACCTTCGTCTGATCGGTCGGATCGGTGACGTCGGCGAGCGCGCGGCCGTTGAACTCCATCGCGATTTCCTCCGGCGTCGGGCTTTCCGGGTCCGCGTACGGCCACGTCATCTTCAGGATCGGATCGGGATATTTGCCGCCCTTCTCCTGATATGCCTTGCGCATGCGCAGCCACAATCCCGACATGATCTCGAGATCGCTTCGCGCTTCGCCCGGCGGCGTCGTGCCCTGCCAGTGCCATTGCAATACGCGCGACGAACTGACGAGCGAGCCGCGCTCTTCGGCGAAGCAACTCGTCGGCAGACGGAACACTTCGGTCTGAATCTTCGACGAATCGACATCGTTGAATTCGCCGTGATTCTTCCAGAACTCCGACGTCTCGGTCGCGAGCGGATCCATGATGACGAGCCATTTCAGCTTCGACAGGCCGAGCCCGATCTTCGCCTTGTTCGGCGCCGCCGCAAGCGGATTGAAGCCCTGGCAGATGTAGCCGTTCATCTTGCCCTGCGCCATCAGCTCGAAGACCTGCAGCATGTCGTAGGACTTGTCGAGCTTCGGCAGCATGTCATAGCCGAAGTTGTTGTCGGCCGTCGCGTTATCGCCCCACCACGACTTCATGAAGCTCACGTAAAACGCGCGATAGTTCTTCCAGTAGCTCAGTTGATTCGGCCGCAGCGGCTGCGACGCGCGCTTCTTGATGTAGTCCTCGTATTCCTGCTCGCCTTCCATCGGCAAGGTCATGTAGCCGGGCAGCAGATTCGACATCAGGCCGAGATCGGTCAGGCCTTGAATGTTCGAGTGCCCGCGCAGCGCATTCATGCCGCCGCCCGCGATGCCGATATTGCCGAGCAGAAGCTGCACCATCGCGCCCGTGCGAATCATCTGCGCGCCGACCGAGTGATGCGTCCAGCCGAGCGCATAGAGAATCGTGCCGGCGCGATTCGGCGCCGCGGTCGTCGCGAGCATCTCGCAGACCTTGAGGAACTTGTCGGTCGGCGTGCCGCAAACCTTCGTCACCATTTCCGGCGTGTAGGCGGCGTAGTGCTGCTTCAACAGGTTGTAGACGCAGCGCGGATGCTGCAAGGTCGGATCGGTCTTCACATAGCCGTCGTCGCCGCGCTCGTAATCCCAGCTCGTCTTGTCGTACTTGCGATGTTCCGCGTCATAGCCCGAGAACACGCCGTCCTTGAACGCGAAGTCCTCGCGCACGATGAACGACATGTCCGTGTAGTTCTTCACGTACTCGTGCTGGATCTTGTCGTTCGTGAGCAGATAGTTGATGACGCCGCCGAGGAACGCGATGTCCGTGCCGGTGCGAATCGGCGCGTAGAAATCCGCGACCGATGCCGTGCGCGTGAAGCGCGGGTCCACGACGATGAGACGCGCGCGCCGATGCGCCTTCGCCTCCGTCACCCACTTGAAGCCGCACGGATGCGCCTCGGCTGCATTGCCGCCCATCACGAGAATCAGGTCCGTGTTCTTGATGTCGACCCAATGGTTCGTCATCGCTCCACGGCCAAACGTCGGGGCAAGACCTGCCACCGTCGGGCCATGTCAGACACGCGCCTGATTATCGAATGCGAGCATTCCCCAACTGCGCACCGTCTTGTGCGTCAGATAGCCGACTTCGTTGCTTCCCGCCGACGCCGCCAGAAAGCCCGAAGTCAGCCATCGATTGACCGTCTTGCCGTCGGGCGTCTTCTCGACGAAATTCGCATCGCGATCTTCCTTCAACAACTCGGCGATGCGATCGAGCGCCTCTTCCCACGAGATGCGTTTCCACTCGTTCGACCCCGGCGCGCGATGCTCGGGATACGTCAGCCGGCTCGGGCTATGTATGAAGTCGATGAGCGATGCGCCTTTCGGGCAGAGCGTGCCGCGATTGACCGGATGATCCGGATCGCCTTCGATGTGGATGATGCTCGATTTTGCGTTCTTGGCGTTGTCGCCGAGACCGTACATGAGGATGCCGCACCCGACTGAACAGTACGGACAGGTGTTGCGCGTTTCCGTGGTGCGCGACAGTTTGTATTGCCGGACTTCTGCGAGCGCGGGAGCCGGAGAGAAGCCCATTGCCGCCAGGCTCGAACCGGCGAGCGTGCTCGCAGAGACCTTGAGGAACTGTCGCCGTGACATTTGGAGCATGATTGCCCTCGGCGCGTCGTAATGTGGGTTACTGGGTTACTAAAGTATATGGTGCCCGATTACATCCCGCAGACAGGTTGACACGGTATTTGCACCAATCACAGGTCTTGCGCGCGTTGCATGCAACGAATACTTCATACGCAACCTTGTCGCTTTAGCAAGCGCCGCGCCTGACCACGCATGTTCTGGAATGGAACGTGCTCGACGGGGTGAAACATTCGCGCTCCATTCATCGAACCGAGAGGTCGCCATGAGTTCCGTCTCAACCCAGAAGATCGAAGCGGTGGTGAAGAAAGACGCTTCGTGGGCGCTCGGCGCGCTGAAGCAGTTCTCGGAAGACCGCTGCGCCGCGATGGCCGCGAGCATCGCGTTCTACTCGGCGTTCTCGCTCGCGCCGACGCTCGTCATGGTGATCGCCGTCGCGGGCTGGATCTTCGGACCGGAGGCGGCGCGCGGGCAACTTTTTCATCAAGTGAACGGACTCATCGGCGATCAGGCCGCGGCGGGCGTGCAGAGCATCGTCGAGAACGCGCATCGCAGCAGCGGGACCGGCATCGCCGCGATCATCTCGTTCGTGCTGCTCGCGGTCGGTGCATCGGCGACGTTTTCATCGCTCAATACGGCGCTCAACATCGTCTGGCCGATGAGCGGCGAGCAGCGCTCCAGCATCATGACGCTGGTGCGCGTGCGGCTCGTGTCGTTCGGGCTCGTGCTCGGCGTCGCGTTTCTGCTGATCGTCTCGCTCGTGCTCGATACCGCGATTCAGGCGGTCGGCATGTGGCTGTGGGCAAATTCGCCGTTCGTGATCGTCGGCGACGTCGTGCAGCTCGTGGTCGGGCTCGCGATTCTCACCGCCGCGTTCGGCGCATTGATGAAGTTCCTCCCCGATGCGCCCGTGCAATGGCGCGATGCGCTCGTCGGCGGGCTCGTCTCCGCGCTGCTTTTCTCGGCGGGCAAGAAGCTGTTCGCCTTGTATCTGACCCACGCGGGCACCGCGAGCGCGTTCGGCGCGGCGGGTTCGCTCGCCGTGCTGCTGATGTGGCTGTACTTCTCCGCCGCCGTGCTCCTGCTGGGCGCGGAATTTTCGGCGGCGCGCGCGCGAATGCACGATCCGCGCGGCGCATGGGGACAGCAGAACAATGGCCGCGTGCCGCCGGGCAGCCGCGCGAAGATTGGCTCGCTGCTCGCGGCCTCGACGCGCACGGCTGTGCCGGTCGCGGGCGCCGCATCCGCCGCCGCGCCGCTCACGCCGGCAAGCGCTCCTGACGATGCCCCCGCCACGGCGAGCGCGCGCCGCGCGATCGGCGCCCGCGCACAACACGCGCAACAACTGACGGGACAGGCGCGCAGGAAGGTATCCGCCGTCGCGCGGGCGCTGGCGTTGTCGCGCAAGCTCGCGCGCGCCGAATCGACGGCCACGCGCGCCACCGCGCTCGCGATGGTCGGCGCTGGCCGCAAGGCATCGCATGCGAATGCTGCGGTGCGGCGGCATCCGTGGCGCGCGGTGCTCGTGGCGGCAGGCGCGGGAATGGCGCTCGCATTGCTTTCGCGTCGCGATGCCGCGCGTGAAAACGACCGCGGCTGAGGCGCTTGCGCGCTATGTCGCGCGGCTGTCCGTCGAATCCGAAAGATCGCGCGCCGGGAAAGCCATTTGTTATTTCAAAAGCAAGTAATCGAATATCGGCGTCCAGAAAATCCGATTCAAATGTCCGATTGCGCGCGGAACTTTTCCGGGATAGCCCTGTCTCCCAAAATTCCCCTTGCGACTGCCTGAGAACCTTGACAGGCGGGCTTCACGCCCAAGTGTGTGTTTTTCGAGACAGTCAATATTTTTTCGTTTCTGAAGTTACGAAACGTTGCGTTATTCTCTGCGCCGGCAACAACGATTAATCATTCGCGTGGAGAATTCGATGAAACGAATCGCACTGACGTCCCTCTCGCTGGCGCTGCTCGGCGCAGCAGGCGCGGCGCAAGCACAAACGAGCGTGACGCTCTATGGCGTGATCGATACCGGTCTCGCATATGTGAGCCACGCCAACGAAAACGGCGACCATCTGTTCGGCATGGTCAACGGCACGCTGTCCGGCCCGCGTTGGGGCTTGAAGGGTCAGGAAGACCTCGGTGGCGGCCTCAAGGCAATCTTCCAGTTGGAAAGCGGCTTCGATCCGGGCACGGGTCAGTCGAACCAGGGTGGTCGTCTGTTCGGCCGTCAAGCGTTCGTCGGTTTGAGCGGCAACCAGTGGGGTACGGTCACGTTGGGTCGTCAGTATGACCCGTCGGTCGACATGGTTCAGGGCCTCACGGCCGACAACTACTGGGGCGCTGCCTTCGCAACGCCGGGCGACGTCGACAACTACGACAACAGCCTGCGCGTGAGCAACGCCGTCAAGTACGTGTCGCCGGTGTTCTCCGGCTTCCAGTTCGAAGGCATCTACGGCTTCAGCAACCTCGCGGGCGCTACCGGCCAGGGCCAGACCTGGGGTGCCGCTGCAACGTACGGCAACGGTCCGTTCTCGTTGGCCGCCAGCTACCTGTACGTGAACAACCCGACGGCTGGCCGCACGACCGGCACCACCGGCTGGAACAGCCCGTCGTCGGATTCGCTGTTCAACACGGTGATCAACGTCGGCTACCAGACGGCCCACGCAGTCGCCATCGCGCGCGGCGCAGGCCAGTACGTGTTCGGTCCGTTCACGGCCGGCGCTTCGTACAGCTTCGCTCAGTACAAGAACGACGGCAGCTCGACGTTCACGGAACAAGAGAAGTTCAACGTCGCCAACGCGTACCTGAACTTCCAGCTGACGCCGGCAACGCTGCTCGGCCTGGGCTACACGTACACGCACGGCAGCGGCGACACGTCGGCGAACTACCACCAGGTTTCGATCGGCGCGGACTACTCGCTGTCGAAGCGCACGGACGTCTACGCTGTCGGCGCTTATCAGCACGCAAGCGGCACGCAGCGCAACGCGGACGGCTCGACGCAAGAAGCGCAAGCTTCGATCAGCGACTTCGGTTTCGCAAGCGGCCGCAGCCACCAGGAACTGGTGCTCATCGGCCTGCGCCACAAGTTCTAAGAACAACCGACTGGCGTGGCACGCGAGTGCCGCGCCGGAAGGACTGCAGCATCCTCGAACAGCCATCGGTTTTCCGATGGCTGTTTTTTTTCGCGTCCGAAAGCGGCAAGCGCAACAAAGTGTTGAATCAACCGCGTGCGCGTCATCCCGCCCGGACAACGGCGGCAGAATCGGCCGAATCTCAATGCCCCGGGGGTTCGCTGAATGCCGCTTCGCTCAAGACTTCTGGCTCCGCTTGCAATGGCCGCGTGCATCGCCGCAACCGCCTGCACGACAGCCGCGCATCGGTCCGATACTGCGCACGCGTCCGCCTTGCCGATGATCATCGCGCATCGCGGCGGCGCAGCCGATTACCCGGAGAACACGCTGATCGCCATCCAGGGCGCGCTGCACAATCGCGCCGATGCGATCTGGCTCACAGTGCAACTCACCCGCGATGGCGTGCCGGTGCTCTATCGCCCGGCCGATCTTTCGACCAACACGGATGGCAACGGAACGGTCGCGGACCACGACTTCGGCGCGCTGCAACATCTCGACGCCGGACGGAACTTCGCCCTCGCCGATGGAAACGGCGTGACGCGCTATCCGTATCGCGATCACGCGCTGCGTATTCCATCGCTCGCGCAGGCGTTGCGCGTGATTCCGCCCGACGTACCCGTGATGCTCGACATGAAGGCATTGCCCGCCGGACCTCAGACGGCGGCGGTCGCGCGCGTGCTGGACGAGGAAAACGCGTGGTCACGCGTGCTGATCTATTCGACCGATGCCGCCTATCAACGGGCCTTCTCGGCCTATCCGCAGGCACGTTCGCGGCTGTTCGAGTCGCGCGATGCGACACGCGCCCGCCTCGCCTACGTGGCGCTCGAATCCACGTGCAAGGACGCACCGTCGCCCGGAAGATGGACCGCGTTCGAGTATGCGAGAAAGATGGAATTGGTCGAAACGTTCACGCTCGGGGAAGCGCGCTCGGCGGTGACGTCGAGACTCTGGACGCCCGCAGCGGTGCAGTGCTTTCGCACCAGAGGCGAGACCCCGATCCTCGCGATCGGCATCGACAACGCCGACGATTATCGCGCCGCCGCCTGTATCGGCATGACGGCCGTGCTCACCGATTCGCCGCGAAAGATGCAAGCGGTCAGGTCGGGCATTGCGCTGCCGCTGCCGTGCCCCTGAAGCCGCTCACTGATGCGGCGCGTTGCCGTTCGATTCGACGTCTTGCGCGAGCGTCTGCGCGGGCGCGCCCGGGCACGGCAGATCGCCGATGACGAGCCGCGGCACCGTGCTGCGCGTCTCGCGCGGACGCAGCGGAACATTGTCGAGCTCGGTCCACGAAGGGTTCGGAATCTCGCCGAAAAGCTGCCTCAGACGCTCGCCCCAGGTCTTGTTGATCATCTGGTAGTACGCGCTGTTGTTGTCGAGCGTGGCGAAGCGCGTGACGCGCAGCGAGTCCTTCTCGTAGACCAGCAGATCGAGCGGCAGACCGACCGAGAGATTCGAGCGCAGCGTCGAATCCATCGAAATGAGCGCGCATTTGGCGGCTTCGTCGAGCGGCGACGACGGCGTGATCACGCGATCGATGATCGGCTTGCCGTACTTCGATTCGCCGATCTGGAAATACGGCGACACGCGCGTCGATTCGATGAAATTGCCCGCCGCGTAGATCATGAAGAGTCGCGGCGGCTGGCCGAAGATCTGTCCGCCGAGGATGAAGCTGCAATTGAAGTCGACGCTGAATTCAGCGAGCGACAGCGCGTCGCGCCGATGCACCTCGCGCACCGCATCGCCGACGATGCGCGCGGCTTCCGCCATCGTCTGGACGCTATACAGCGTGGGCGCGTTCGGATCGGAGGGCTCCACGAGCAGATGCGTCACCGCCTGCGTCAAGGCGAGATTGCCCGCCGCGAGCAGGACGAGTACGCGCTCTCCCGGCTGTTCGAAAACAGCCATCTTGCGCGCGGCGCTCACGTGGTCCACGCCGGCGTTGGTGCGCGTGTCGGACAGGAACACGAGTCCCTCGTCCACGCACATGCCCACGCAATAAGTCATGTCGATCCGTCCTGAAACAAGCAAACCCACATTGTACTGAGCGCGACCGCGCGTCGCATCGATGCGTTCACTGATCCGGCTGTGTATCGATGCTCACATGCACCGTCAGCGTTTCCTCTTTCCCGCCGACGCGCGAGCCGCGCACCGGCGCCGCCGATTCGTAATCGCGCGCGACGGCAAGACGGCAATGACGCTCGCCCGCGAACGCCGCCCGGGTCGCATCGATCGACACCCAGCCGTGCTCGATCCACACGTCGGTCCAGGCGTGCACGTCGGCATCCACATAGCCGCTCACGCAGCGCGCCGGCACGCCCCGCGCGCGGCAGCACGCGAGCATCAAATGCGCGAGATCGCGCGCATCGCCGAAGCCGCTCGCGAGCGCCTGCGCCGCCGTGCCCGCCGCATACGCCGGCTCCTTGCGATACCGCACGCGCTCGCCGATACGCTCCGTCAGCGCGATGAGCGACGCGGGCGTATCGAGCGCGTCGACGCCGTGCGCGAGCTCGCGGATCGCGGCATCGGGCGCGGTAAGCCGCGTGGGACAGGTGAAATGTTCGAGCGGAATCGGACCGGCTTCATCGAAGAGACGGCCATCGGATAAAGCCTCCGTTTCGATCTCGCCCGCCACGCTCACATGAATCTCGCTGTGCGGCTTCGTCAGCACGAGCGTGTGCAGCGCGTTGCCGTAGGCGTCGCGCGTGAGGTCGAGCTTGCCCGGCGCTTCGACATGCCAGTGCCGCACGATCTGCGACGCGCCGCTCGCCGGACTCACGCGAAACTGCTGGATCGAATACGTGACCGGCGTGGCGTAGCGATAGCGGATGTCGTGGCGAATGGTCAGCAGCATGATTCACGCGATCGGCAACATGAGGAAGGTGTGCATCACGCGCAGGCCGAGTTCGTCGACACGCTTGAGAAACTGCGTCAGCCACGCGTGCACGCCCGTTTCGAGTATCTGGCGGATGTCGGCATACAGCACATCGGCGCGCAGCTTGCCCGCGAAACGCTCGCATTCCTTCGACGCGTCCGTGCGCAATTTCGCGAGCGTGTCGCAGACGCCGTCGAGCGATGCCAGCAGCGAACGCGGCATCTGCTCGTTGAGGATCAGCAGTTCGACGACGCGCGCGGGCGTCACGACATCGCGATACACCTTGCGATAAATCTCCAGCGCCGACACGGAACTCAGTATCGACGTCCAGTAGTAGAAGTCTTCGAGCTGCCGCGCGGCTTCGCGCGAGTTCGGCGTGGCATCGGCGAAACGGACATCGAGAATGCGCGCCGTGTTGTCCGCGCGTTCGAGATACGCGCCGAGCTGCATGAAGAAAAACGCGTCGTCGCGCAGCGCGGTGCCCTGCATCACGCCGCGGCACAGATTCGAGCGGTACTTGACCCATTCGAACAGTGCATCCGGGCTCGTTTGCAGTTCCATGTTCGCGAGGCGCTGAGTGAATTCGAGCCAGGTGAAGTTGATCGTTTCCCAGCCGTCGGTGGTGAGCGTGCCGCGCACCGCGCGCGCATTTTCGCGCGTCGCCTTCAGGCACGAGAGGATGCTCGACGGATTGCGCGCATCGGCGACCATGAAGTGCAGCATGTCCTCGCGCGAGCGCGATCCCGGATGACGCGCGTCGAACATGTCTTCCAGCTCGGATATCTTCAGCACCGAACGCTGCGCGCGCGCTTCCTGCTCGGGCGTTTGCGGCAGGAGCGCGCCTTCCATGTTGATGTCGAGCATGCGCGCGGTGTTCTCGGCGCGCTCCATGTAACGCGCCATCCAGAACAGGTGATCGGCGGTTCGGCTCAGCATGTCATTCGACCATCCACGTATCTTTGGTCCCGCCGCCTTGCGACGAATTGACGACGAGCGAGCCTTCGCGCAGCGCGACGCGCGTGAGGCCGCCCGCGCACATCGACACTTCGCGGCCCGACAGCACGAACGGCCGCAAATCGATATGACGCGGCGCGATGCCCGCCTCGACGAAGGTCGGGCACGCGGAGAGCGCGAGCGTCGGCTGCGCGATATAGCCTTCGGGCCGCGCGAGCAGCAACGCGCGAAAGGTTTCGATCTCCTCTTGCGTCGATGCCGGCCCGACGAGCATGCCGTAGCCGCCCGCGCCGTGCACTTCCTTCACGACGAGCTCCGGCAGATGCGCGAGCGTGTACGCGAGATCGTCGGGCTTGCGGCACTGAAACGTCGGCACGTTGTTCAGGATCGGCTTCTCGCCGAGATAGAACTCGATCATGTCGGGCACGAACGGATAGATCGATTTGTCGTCGGCGATGCCGGTGCCCATCGCGTTCGCGAGCGTCACGCGCCCCGCGCGATACGACGTCAGCAAGCCCGGAATGCCGAGCGCCGAATCGGCGCGAAACGCGAGCGGATCCAGAAAGTCGTCGTCCACGCGGCGATAGATCACGTCGACGCGGCGCGGGCCGTGCGTCGTCCGCATGAAGACATAGTTGTCGTCGACGAAAAGATCCTTGCCCTCGACGAGTTCCACGCCCATCTGCTGCGCGAGGAAGGTGTGCTCGAAGTACGCTGAGTTGTACATGCCGGGCGTCAGCACGACGACCGCCGGATCGTCGACGCCTTCAGGCGCGATCGAACGCAATGTTTCCAGCAGCAGGTCGGGATAATGCGCGACCGGCGCGACGCGGTTCTGCACGAAGAGTTCGGGAAAGAGCCGCATCATCATCTTGCGGTTTTCGAGCATGTACGACACGCCCGACGGCACGCGCAAATTGTCTTCGAGCACGTAGAACTCGCCCGCCGCGCCCGCGCGCACCACATCGACGCCCGCGATATGCGCGTAGACGTCGAGCGGCACGTCGACGCCCTGCATTTCCGGCCGATATTGCGCGTTCGTGTAGACCTGTTCGGCCGGAACGCGCCCGGCGAGCACGATGTCGCCGTCGTGGTAGATATCGTGCAGAAAGAGATTGAGCGCCTGCACGCGCTGCCGCAAACCGGCTTCGAGCACGCGCCATTCGTCGCCGGGAATGATGCGCGGAATCATGTCGAAGGGAATGAGCCGCTCGGTGCCGGACAGATCGCCATTCACCGCGAACGTGATGCCGACGCGCCGGAACAGCACGTCCGCTTCGGCGCGCTTTCTCGCGATGGTTTCGGGGCGCTGCTGCGCGAGCCAGCGTGAAAACCGCGCGTAGTGACTGCGCACGGTGTCGTCCTGACGCATTTCATCGTAGATCTGCATCATTGCGTCCTTCGTTTTTTTACCGCATTTCCTTGCAGTATCGGACGAAAGTGCGCGACGTGCGCCACTTTTTTAGCGCGCGTTCATGGTGCACGGCCGTTTCGCGCTAGACTGCCCGCTCAACGCTCAACGTTTCATCATGTCCGACGCTTTCGAAGACGAAGCCGATTCCCTCGCCGATGCCCTTCTCGCAGGACTCGTGCGCCCGATCGTTTTCGTCGATCTGGAAACCACCGGCTCGAACGCGACCGAGGACCACATCACCGAAATCGGCGTCGTTGAAGCGAGCACGGCGGGCATCGAGCGCTGGAGCGTGCTCGTCGATCCGGGCGTGCCGGTGCCGCCGTTCATCGCGCGCCTGACCGGCATCGACGACGCCATGCTGCGCGGCCAGCCCACCTTCGAATCGCTCGCGCCCGCGCTCGCGGAGCGGCTGCACGGCAAGCTCTTCGTCGCGCACAACGCGCGCTTCGATTACGGCTTCCTCAAGAACGCCTTTCGCCGCGCGGGCATCGCGTTTCGCGCGGATACGCTGTGCACGGTGCGGCTGTCGCGCGCGCTCTTTCCATCGGTCGAAAGACATGGTCTCGATGCGCTCATCGCGCGGCTGAATCTCGCGCCCGAAGGACGCCATCGCGCGCTCGCCGACGCTGACCTGCTCTGGCAGTTCTGGCAGAAGATTCACGCGCTCTATTCGCAGGATCTCGTCGACGCAGCCATCAAAACGCTCGTGCGCCGCGCGAGCTTGCCCGCCGCGCTGCCCGAAGGCGCGCTCGATGCGTTGCCGTCGGCGCCCGGCGTCTATCTCTTTCACGGCGACGACGACGTGCCGCTCTATGTCGGCAAGAGCATCAACCTGAAACAACGCGTTGCGGCGCATTTTTCGGGCGATCACAGGCTTCAGAAGGACTTGTCGATCTCGCAGGCGATCCGTCGCATCGAATGCCGCGAGACGGTCGGAGAGCTCGGCGCGCTGCTGCTCGAAGCGAAGCTCGTGAAGGAGCTGAAGCCGACGCACAATCGCTTGCTCAAAGGCGCATCGGCAACGTGTGCGTGGCAGTGGCTACCGGGCGCGCACGCGCCGACGCTCGTGAAGGCGAACAAACGCGATCTGTCGCGCGAGGAACATCTCTTCGGCGTGTTCGCGTCGCGCGCGAAAGCGCATGCGTTCATGCGCCATCTGGCGGATGAACACAATCTCTGTCACGCGACGCTCGGCCTCGAAAAAGCGCCGCTTTCGCCGGGGCGCGGCTGCTTCGGCTATCAGGTGAAACGCTGCCTCGGGTCGTGTGCGGGAATCGAAACGCTCGCGGATCACGCCTCGCGTGCGCTCGATGCGCTCGAAGGCGCGCGCCTCGTGAAATGGCCGCACGAAGGGCCGATCGCCGTCTGCGAGCGCGATGAAGCATCGGGTCGCGAAGCGTGGCACGTAATCGATCGATGGTGCTATATCGGCACATGCGCGACACGCGACAGCATCGCGCCGCTGCTCGCCGACGCACCCGACCTACGCCCGTTCGACTCCGATGTGTACAGCCTGATCGCGAAGCGCCTCGCGCCGGAACAACTGCAATGGATCGCATGCGATGCGCGGCCTGCGTTCCAACTCGTCGTACAGGAAGCGCCCGCGCGCGCCGCCGTCACACAGCAGACGAAACGCGCGACGACGAAGCGCCGCGCACCCGCCGACGACCAGTTCCCGCTGATGCTTTAAGCGATGCCGCCGTTCGCGCGCAGCACCTGCCCGTTGACCCAGCCCGCATCCGGCCCGACGAGAAACGCGACGATCGAGGCGATATCGTCCGGCTGACCGAGACGTTCGAGTGGCGGCATCTTCGAGAACGTGGCGATCTGCTCGTCGGTCTTGCCCTCGAGGAACAGCGACGTCGCCACCGGTCCGGGCGCGACCGCATTCACCGTGATGCCGCGTCCGCGCAACTCCTTCGCGAACACATGCGTGAACGATTCGACCGCCGACTTCGTCGCGTTGTAGATCGCGTAGCCCGGCATATTGAGCGCGAGCGTCGTGCTCGAAAAGTTCACGATGCGCCCGCCGCCCTTCATGCGCGCCGCCGCTTCGCGCAGCGTGTTGAACGTGCCGCGCACGTTGATATCGAACGTCTGGTCGTAAAGCGCATCGCTCGTGTCGGCGAGCGGCGCGGTCTTCAGAACGCCCGCGTTGTTGACGAGCGCATCGACTTTGCCGAGCTGCGCTTCGACGGTCTCGAACATGTCGCGCACGTCGTCGGCTTTGGCGACATCCGCTTTTACCGCGATCGCCGTGCTTCCCGCTTCGCGCAATTGCACGACGAGCGCATCCGCTTCCTTCGCGCTCGACGCATAGTTCACCGCGACCGCGAAGCCGTCGCGTGCAAGACGCCGCGCGATCTCGGCGCCGATGCCGCGCGACGCGCCCGTGACGATCGCCACGCGTTTCGATTGAGTCTGACTCATGATGTGCTCCTCAAAGTGGCTGTTCGATGAGAAGCATGATGAATCATTCCGTTTTCGCGATCATCGTGCGTGGATTAGTATCATCGTTCCAGTAGCTTTAACAATTCACCGCCCATTCGCCATGGATCGATTCCAGGAAATGCAGGTCTTCGTGCGTATCGCGGAGCGGCACAGCTTCACGCAAGCGGCCGACGATCTGCAGATACCGCGCGCCACCGTCACTAATCTGATGAAGCGCATGGAAGAGCGGCTCGGCGCGCGCCTGCTCGAACGCACGACGCGCACGGTGCGCCTCACGCCCGATGGCGAAGAGCACTATCGGCGTTGCGTGCGTCTCATCGCCGATCTGGAAGAAGCGGAAGGCTCGTTCAAGCACGCGGAGCCGAAGGGTTTGTTGCGCGTCAATCTGCAAGGCACGCTCGCGCGGCATTTCATCATGCCGGGACTGCCCGCGTTTCTCGAGCGTCATGCGCAGATCGAACTGCATATCGGCGAGGACGACAGGCTCGTCGATCTCGTGCGCGAAGGCGTCGATTGCGTGCTGCGCGCGGGCATGTTGCAGGATTCGTCGATGATCGGCCGGCGCGTCGCGCTGCTCGAACAAGTCACCGTGGCGAGTCCCGCGTATCTCGCGCGTGAAGGCACGCCGGATGATCTCAAAGCGCTTGCATCGCATCGCGCGGTGAACTTCGTATCGAGCGCGACGGGTCGCGCATTGCCGCTGGAGTTCAGCGTCGACGGGCGTATCGAGACCATCGAATTGCAGGCGTCGGTTTCGGTGTCGGGCGTCGAACTCTATACGCAAGCCGCGCTCGCCGGACTCGGCATCGTGCAGGTGCCGCGCTATCACGTCGACGATGCTTTGAACGATGGTCGTCTGCGACTCGTGCTTCCCAACCTTCCGCCACCACCGATGCCTATCTCCGTGCTGTATCCGCATAACCGGCAGCTCTCCGCGCGCGTACGGGTTTTCGCGGATTCGTTGAGCGAGATCTTCGCGCCTTTCAACGCGCGCGCGTTATAAGGAAAGCAAAAGCAAGGAACGCAAAAGCAAGGGACGAGAAAGCAAAAGAGGCCAGCATCCCGATGAAGGGAAGCTGGCCTCTTGTTCGACGCGCTTCGATTTCGCCAACGCAACCGAAGCCGTGATGCCGGCGAAAGAGACTTAAGCCGCTGCGTCCTTCAGCTTCTTCAGCGCGCGCGCCTTGATGCGAACGCTTGCCGGCTTGGCCGGGAACCAGCGCTCCTCGCCCGTGAACGGGTCCTTGCCGAAGCGCTTCTTCTTCGCGGCCACGGCTTGCGCGGTGATCTTCAGCAGGCCCGACAGCGTGAATTCGCCAGCGCCCTTCTTGTGGATCGAACCGAGGATGGTGTCTTCCAGCGCGACCAGCACGGCCTTCACCGCTTTCACGTCGACAGCGGCGCGATCTGCGAGATGCGTTGCGAGCGATGCCTTCGTGAACGTGTCCTTGATCGGCGTGGGAGCGCCGCTCGTGGTCTTCTTCGCGGCTACTTTCTTCGCGGCAACTTTCGGTGCTGCTGCTTTCTTCACCGGTGCGGCAGCGGTCTTCGCCGTGGCCTTCTTGGCCGGGGCTTTCTTGGCAGCGGTTTTAGCGGAAGTCGGCATGTTTCTCCTACCTGTTTTTGGTCAGTGATATTCGAATACGTTCGCACCGATGCGTTCGTATCACGCCGGATTCTACATAGGCCAAGCGAGTTCGTGCGAGTCTTTTGCGCTTTTATATCGTTTTTATAGGGGTTTTTCGTGGCGTCGCGCTGACACGCAAGTCATGGAGCCGCGTTTACATCGCATACGTCGCGCGCTTTATCGCTGCATCGACGATGCAAATGCGCGATGCGCGATATGCGCGATGAGCGGATAGTGATCCGATGCGATACGCGAAAGCGGCGTGCGATGCACATCGACACGCATGAGACGTTCGCCAGGATGCACCCAGATGCGATCGAGCGCGAAGAGCGGATAGCGCGTCGGAAAGGTGCGTAACGCACTCGCGCGATGAAAGTGCGTGACGAGCCGCCGCAACGTGCGGCCATAGACGAACCATTCGTTCAGATCGCCGAGCAGGATCACGGGCAGCGCGGGCGTATCGAAGCTTTGCAGCACTTGCTCCACTTGCGCGCGCCTTTCGCTCGATGCAAGCCCGAGATGCGTCGCGACCACACGCCAGAGTTCGCCGCCGCAATCGATGTCGGCATCGAGCGCGCCGCGCGGCTCGCGGCTCCTGAACGAAAGATCGAGCGTGCGGACCGCGCGCACCGGATAGCGCGTGAGCACTGCGTTGCCGTAACGCCGTTCGGGCGTGTCGAGCGTCGGGCCCGCGACCGCGTTCAGGTTCGTCATGCGTTGCAGCACGTCGAGCACATCGGGCGCGCCGCTGCCGCCGAGCGGCACTTCCTGCAGCGCGAAGATGTCCGCATCGATCTCGGCGAGCACTGCGCCGATGCGTTCCGGCGCGAACTTGCCGTCGATGCCTATCGCGCCATGCAAGTTGTATGTGGCGATGCGCAGCTCGCGTGCGCGCGCGTCCTTCATATATTCGCGTTCGATGACGGTCTCGTGCATCAGCGTCATGAGTTGACCTCGTCGGGGCGCTCGTTTTTCGTCGATGATTCGCGCGGCATCGTGCCGTTCTCGCGCAGTTCGCTCGCGCGTTTGGCTTCGTCGCTGGCGCGCGATTTGTCCGCATCGCTCGGTGCGCCTTCGTGCGCGTCGTGACGATTCTTGCCACCGAGAAAGCGCTGCAGCAGCAGCGACGCGCCGATCAGCGCCGCGCCGATGCCGATCAGCACCGCGAACGAGCCGACCGTCGGCCGATGCAGCGACGCGACGAACTGATGCGCGAACGCGACCGTCAGAAAGATGCCGGGGCCCATGCCGAGCATCGTGCCGATCATGAAGTCGCGCATGCGGATATGCGATGCGCCCGCCACGAGATTGACGATCGCAAATGGTGCAACGGGCAAGATCCGCAACACGACGACCGCGACGATGCCGCGCTTCGCCACGCGTTCGGACAGCCGGTTGACGCGCGCGCCCGCGAGCTTGCGCACCGCGTCACGGCCGAGCCAATTGCCAAGGGAATACGATATCGCCGCTGCAATCGTCGTGCCGATGAACGCATAAGCCGCGCCCCAGGACGCGCCGAAAACGATGCCCGTCGTCGCGATCAGCAACGTGATCGGCACGGCCATGACGGCCGCGATGACATAGCCGAGCACGATCCAGACCGGCGCGAGCGGCAGCGAATCGATATGGCGCGTCGCGTTCGTGAGCGACTTCAGGTTCACGTAATCGCCGAGCGGCGTCCAGTGCCACAGACCCGCGACGACCACGACCATCAGCGCGAACATGCCGAGCAGCGCGAAGCGGCCGATGAGCGGACGCGTCTTTTCCGCAGGCACGAACTGATCGACGAGTTCGTCGGCGGCGATCGGCGTTTCGGGATCGATCAGCGCCTCGGGCGGAATCAGCTGGTCGAGCTCCGTCGACACTTGCGGATCGAGCGGCACCATCGTGCGATGTTCGTCGCGGTCGCGCAACAGCGCCTGAATTCCCGCATTCGTGCCGTTGCGCGCCTCTCGTTCGCGCACCACATCCGCGATATCGCAACCGAGATGCTCGGCGAGCAGCGTGTCGCGCATCGTCGCGATCGCGCGGCGGATACGCGCATCCGCGCCCGCATCGATGGAGACGTTGCATTCGCTGTCGAGGACCATCGAGCGATTGTTCAGATTGGCCGAACCGACGATCAGCAATTCGTCGTCGACGATCATCAGCTTGCTGTGCACGTTGACGATCGCGTCGCCGAGCTTCGGCACGCTCGGGCACAGCAGCCGATAACGCCCGTGCGCGTCGGCGCTTTTCAGAAGCCTGTGCAGGCGCGCGCGCAGCACGCCCATCGTCACTTCCTGAAGCCAGCCGCTCTGATTGCGCGGCACGACGATCGTGAGATCGGGTCCGTCCTCGCGCGCGAGCGAATCCGCGAGCGCCGCGCCGATCGTCCCCGAAGTGAAGTACTGGTTCTCGATATAGATGCTGCGCCGCGCCCGCGCGATGGCGTCGAGATACTGCGTGCGAATCTGCTGCACCGGTTCGCGGCCGAGATAATCCGGCTCGGTGAGCGAGATGGCGATATCGACATCTTCGAGATCGACGCGTCGCGAAGGCGGCCAAGGATCGTTCTGCAGCGTCGCGCGATGCGCGCGAATCGCGAGGCGCTTGCCGCATGCGCGGGCCCATCGTTCGCGTGCGAGCTGGCCGATTTCGCGCGCGGCGTCGCCATCGAACATCGTGTGGACGTCGTGAAACGGCTGATATGCCGCGCCGTTCGCATCGCGGCGCAGCGGCTCGTCGGGCGCGTGCGCGGACGTGTCCCAGCGCGAGCGCGTGAGATCGAGTCCGCCGACGAATGCCACGCGATCATCGATCACGACGATCTTCTGATGCTGCGATCCGCCGAGCGGATGCTTGCCGTCCATCTGGAACGCGATGCGCCGGTGCGTGCGCCAGCCCATCTTGTAGACGGGCAGCCATTCGCGCTCGAATGCGTAGAGCATCGCGAAATCCCAAGCGAGAATGTAGATGCGCAACCGCCGCTTGTCGCCCGCGAGCGCGTGCAGAAATTCGCCGAGCGCTTCGGGATAGCCGTCGTCCGCGCCTTCGGGCGTGAGCTTCATGCGGCTATCGATATCCCAGCCGAGGATGAACACCGTGCGCTCCGCGCGCGTGAGCGCCTCGCGCAGCACGCGGAAATAATCGGCGCCATCGATGAGCAGACTGAAGCGATCTGCGTGACGCACGCTCGCGCAATTGCGCCCTGGCTGAAAAAACGGCTCGTCGTTTGCGTGGTTCATGTGCCTCTGTGTGCCTCTGCATACCCCGCGACGGGCTTCGCGGCGAAATAACTTTCGTTTTGCAAGCCCCATGCCCGCCGCGCCGCGCGATGTTACGCTTCGTTGCACATGCCGATTCCGGAGCGACATGCGCGATGAACGATAACGAAGTCACCAATCAGGACGATGAGCGCGCAGGACTCGTTCCGCTCGCGGCGGCATCGGTGGTCGTCGGGGCGGCGACGGGCGCGATCGGCGTGCTCTTTCGCTTCGCGCTCGAACGCGGCGATATCTGGCGCAACGCGTTCGTCGCGTGGGCGCACGCGGGCCACGATGCGGCGATCGTGCTCGTCGTGCTCGCGGCGACGGCGGCATCCGCGCTCGCCGCATGGCTCGTCGCGCGTTTCGCGCCGATGGCGAGCGGCAGCGGCATTCCACACGTCGAAGCGGTGCTGCGCGGCAGCGTGCCGCCTGCGCCGCTCGTGCTCATCCCGATCAAGTTCGTGGGCGGCGTGCTCGCCATCGGCGCGGGGCTCGCGCTCGGCCGCGAAGGTCCGACCGTGCAGATGGGTGCATCGATCGCACATGCCATCGGCACGTCTTTCAGGCGCAATGCCGGCGATTGCCGTGTGCTGCTCGCGGCCGGCGCGGGCGCGGGGCTCGCCACGGCGTTCAATGCGCCGATCGCGGGCGCAGTGTTCGTGCTCGAAGAACTGATGCGCCGTTTCGATACCCGCACGGCGGTCGCGGCGCTCGGCGCATCCGCGAGCGCGATCGCGATGGCGCGTCTGCTGCATGGCGATCTGCCCGACTTTCATCTGCCCGCGCAGCCGTTTCCCGGCTTCGAGATGACCGGCGCGCATCTCGTGCTCGGCCTGTTGCTGGGGCTGCTCGGCGCGCTGTACAGCCGCGTCATTCTCTGGACGATCGATGTCGCCGACTCGATCGCGCCGCCCGCATCGGTGAAACATGCGACGGCGCGCGCCGCCGTGGTCGGCGCGGCGGTCGGCCTGCTCGCGTGGTTCGCGCCGGCTCTCGCCGGCGGCGGCGATGCGCTGACCGAGCGCGCGCTGCTCGGCGCGGGAACCGTCGCGAGCGTGACGGCGATGTTCGCGTTGCGCTTCGTGCTCGGCCCGGTGTCGTATGCGGCGGGCACGCCAGGCGGCCTTTTCGCGCCGATGCTCGCGCTCGGCGCGCAGACGGGCCTCGTGTTCGGCCGCGTGTGTCTCGACTGGTTTCCCGGCATGGCGAGCCCCGCCGGCGACACCGCCACGTTCGCGGTGGTCGGCATGGCGGCGTTCTTCGTCGCGGTGGTGCGCGCGCCGGTGACGGGCATCGTGCTCGTCACGGAAATGACGGCGAGCTTCACGCTGCTTCTGCCGATGCTCACCGCCTGCTTCACCGCGATGATCGTGCCGATGCTCCTGCGCGTGCCGCCGATCTACGATTCGCTCGGCGAACGCGCGGCGCGGCATCGCTGACGCGGACGCTGCATGCGTCGAGCCGTTGCGGTAGTCTCGTCGATGGACTTCATCCACGAGGACACGCAATGGAATATCGACATCTCGGTGCTTCGGGCTTCAAGGTTCCCGTCCTGAGCTTCGGCACCGGCACTTTCGGCGGCAAGGGCGAACTCTTTCAGGCGTGGGGCGAGACCGACGTGAGCGAAGCGCGCAAGCTCGTCGACATCTGCCTCGACGCGGGCGTGACGATGTTCGACACCGCCGACATCTACTCGCGCGGCACGTCGGAATCGATACTCGGCGAGGCGCTCAAGGGCCGGCGCGACAAGGTCATCGTCTCGACCAAGGCGACCTTCCGCTTCGACGACAACGACCCGAACGCCGTCGGTTCGTCGCGCTTTCATCTCATCAAGGCCGTGAACGGGGCACTGGAACGCCTGCAAACGGATTACATCGACGTGTTCCAGTTGCATGGCTTCGATGCGAAAACGCCCGTCGAAGAGACGCTTTCCACGCTCGACGATCTCGTGCGCGCCGGAAAAATCCGCTATACGGGCGTGTCGAATTTCTCGGGCTGGCATTTGCAGAAATCGCTCAATGTGGCCGACCGTTACGGCTATCCGCGCTATGTCGCGAATCAGACTTACTACTCGCTGATCGGCCGCGATTACGAATGGGAGCTGATGCCGCTCGGCATCGATCAGGGCGTCGGCGCGATCGTCTGGAGCCCGCTCGGCTGGGGACGCCTCACCGGCAAGATTCGGCGCGGCCAGCCGCTGCCCGCGACGAGCCGTCTGCACAAAACCGCCGACATGGGGCCGCCAGTGCCGGACGAATATCTGTACCGCGTCGTCGATGCGCTCGACGCCATCGCCGAGGAAACCGGCAAGACCGTGCCGCAGATCGCGCTCAACTGGCTGCTGCAGCGCCCGACGGTCGCGACTGTGCTGATCGGCGCGCGCAACGAGGAGCAACTGCGGCAGAACCTCGGCGCGGTCGGCTGGAACCTCACGGCGGAACAGGTGAAGAAGCTCGATGAGGCGAGCGCGGTGCGGCCCGCGTATCCGTACTGGCATCAACAGGGATTCGCGGAACGCAATCCGTTCCCCGTGTAAGGAGGTTGGGCTGGGCGCGACGGCGCGTCGCGTCCGGACACCGTACAGGAAGTCACCTGACAATCTGTACCGGTACTGTACCGGACACCTTCCGTACACTTGGCGCTCATCGAATCCTTCATTGCGGAGCGCGCCATGCCCACCGAACTTCTGAACGCCCTTCCAGCCGCCGCGCTGTTCGCGCTGGTGACGACCATCACGCCCGGTCCCAACAACACGATGCTGCTCGCCTCGGGCGTCAATTTCGGGTTGAGGCGCACGCTGCCGCACATGCTCGGCATCAGCGCGGGCATGGCGATCCTGATGATCGCGGTCGGCCTCGGGCTCGCGCAGGCGTTCGAGCGTCTGCCGATCCTCTATACGGTGCTGGAAGCGGCGAGCGTCGCGTATCTGCTGTATCTGGCGTGGAAGATCGGCACGTCGTCGTCGGTGCAGATGCGCGACAGCAAGGCGCGCCCGATGCGCTTTCACGAAGCGATCGCGTTCCAGTGGATCAATCCCAAAGCGTGGATGATGGTGCTCACCGCCGCGAGCACGATCCACCTGCACGCGAGTCTTTCGCTGAACGCCGCGCTGATGGCCGTCGTGCTCGTCGTGATCGGCTTGCCGTGCATCACGATGTGGGCCGCGTTCGGCACGTCGCTGCGCCGCTTTCTCGCGGATCCGCGCCGGTTGCGCATGTTCAACATCACGATGGCCGTCTTGCTCGTGTTGTCGCTGTATCCGATCGTCGCCCATTTTTTCGCTTGATGCGCGATCCGAAACATGCGCGTCGTCTTTGCCTCGACGCGCGTCCCGGTGCATACTGGCCTTACGCGCCGGCACGCAAAATCTGCCGTCCTGCTTGCAAGATTGGGACTGCGTTTCTTTATCGTCAGCACGGTCTGTTCACCTTTCCGCCCGAACGATCCTCAACTGATCCTTAAGCGATCCTTTAAGGCGGACTATTCAGCCCGGCGCGTACAAGCCTTGCTAGTCCGTTGGTTCGCGCCGAATCGTCGGCGCGGCTTTGAAATCTGTTCAAGGAGTACGCCATGTCTGGAGCCAATCGCCCGTCCGGTCCCGCCACGCGCAAATCCCTCGACCTAGCCGATCAGATCGAACGCGATGAACTGGAGAACAACCTGCCGGATGCGCTCAACAGCGTCGACGACGAAGACGACGACGATGAAACCGACTCCGATCGCACACTAGGCCGTTAGCCTCGACAGCCGGACACATCGCGCGAAGGCAAGCGCGATCCGCGACGCCGCAATGTTCCTTTCATTGCGGCGTTTTTGCATCTCCGGCACGCGGGCGATGCGCTGGGCACGTCCGTTGCTTTGAACGATGCGCGGGAAAACCGATGAGCGAAAGCGGCGGCATCGATCCGCCTGCATATCGACCGATCAACCGATCATCCGATCCACCAAGGAGGGCAACATGCTCCGTTACGCTGTCATCTTCTTCATCATCGCGATCATCGCGGCCGTCTTCGGCTTCGGCGGAATCGCAACGGGCGCGGCGGAAATCGCCAAGATCCTGTTCTTCATCTTTATCGTGATCTTTCTGGCGACCTTGCTGCTCGGCGTGTTCAGGCGATGACGCCATTCACGCAGCACACGCCGTAAAGCAAAACGCGCGGGCTTCGACGAAGGCCGCGCGTTTTTTCGTCAGGTGACGATCACCCGGTTCTTCCCGTCTCTCTTCGCGCGATACAGCGCGAGATCGGCGGCTTCGACGAGCTGCTTCGACGCATCGTCGTGCATCGCCATCTGTATCGCGCCGCCGACGCTGATCGTCACGCGCCCGCTCGACGAACCCGCATGCGGCACGTCCAGCGCCTCGACCGCGATGCGTATTTTCTCGCCGAGCAGACGCAAGCCCGGCGCCGATGTCGAGAGCAGCACGACCGCGAATTCCTCGCCGCCGAAGCGCGCGGCGAGATCGGTCGGACTGGCGAGACTCGATTCGATCGTATGCGCGACGAGCTTCAGCACATCGTCGCCGGCGACGTGGCCATACGTGTCGTTGTACGACTTGAAGTTATCGACATCGATCATCAGAAAGCCGATGGACGCATGCTCGCGAGCGGCGCGCCGCCATTCCGCGTTCAGATAATCGTCGAGACGGCGGCGATTCGACAAACCCGTCAGCCCGTCCGAATGCGTCAGGCGCTGCAATTCCAGATTCGTTTCGAGCAGCTTCTGCTGCGACTGACGCAGCGCGCCATACGCTTCGTCGCGTTGCAGCAGGTTCTGATACGAACGCGAGTGATAGCGCACGCGCGCGACGAGCTCGATGGTATCGGGCAGCTTCACGAGATAGTCGTTCGCGCCCGCCGCGAATGCCGCGCTCTTGATGCGCGGCTCTTCCTTCGTCGAGAGCACGATGATCGGGATATCGCGCGTCGCCGGATGCTCGCGGTACTGACGCACGAGCGTCAGGCCATCGACGCCGGGCATCACGAGATCCTGCAGGATCACCGTCGGCCGCGTTTCCTGCGCGGTGCGCAACGCCTCTTCCGGATTCGCGCAGTAATGCAGATCGACGTTGCGCTCTTCGGCGAGCGCGCGGCGCAACGCTTCCGCGATGATCGCCTGATCGTCGACGAGCAGCACCATCACCGGCAACTCGGCGGCGGGCGGCGCGTTCAATGCGGCGGCGAGCAGATCGGACACGGCGCGCTCGTCCGCGATTGCACGCGAGCCCGCGCGCTCGATGCTCGCCGACGCGGCGGCCGCGGCCCGTTTCGCGCGCTCGGCCAGCGGATCGGGATGAGGAGTTTTCATGAAAGGTGTGTCCTTGGTTGATGTGCTTCGCTGAGCTCAGTCGAACGCCTTGGCGATCGCATCCGCGATGCGCGGCAGCGGCAGTATCGACGCCGCCGCGTTGAGCGCGGCCGCCGCCTTCGGCATGCCGTACACCGCGCTCGTCGCCTCGTCCTGCGCAATGGTGTGATAACCCTTCGCGCGCATCGCCTTCAGTCCGATCGCGCCGTCGCGGCCCATGCCGGTCAGCAGCACGCCGACTGCGCGTCCGGTCCAGCGCTCGGTCACGCTCTGAAAGAACACGTCGACGGACGGGCGATACGGCAATTGCTCCGGATGCGCGGTGTAGCCTAGGCGCGTGGCGTCGGCGAAATGCAGATGATCGTTGGTCGCGGCGAGCAGCACTTCGCCGGGCGCGGGCCTGTCGCCTTCACGCGCGATACGCACGGGCAGCGCCGATTGCGCATCGAGCCATTGCGCCATGCCTTCGGCGAACGCGCGATCGACGTGCTGCACGATGACGAGCGCCGCCGCGAAATGCTTCGGCAACGCGCCGAGCAGTGTCGCGAGCGCGGACGGTCCGCCCGCCGATGCGCCTATCGCGACGAGACGATCGCCGCTCTTCATGGCGGGCAAAACGCTCGACGATGCGAGCCGCGCGCCGATCTGATCGATCTTCGCGATCAGCGCCGCCGCACCGCGACGCGCATCGGCGCCGGCGAGCGCGGGCGTATCGACGGCATCGAGCGCGCCCGCGCCCATCGCTTCATAGACGCGCCATGCGTTCGCGCCGACGTCGACCGTGACGACGAGAATCGCGCACGGCGAACGCGCCATGATGGTCCGCGACGCCTGCACGCCATCGACATTCGGCATCACGAGATCCATCAGCACGACATCGGGCGTGTGCGCCGCGCAATAGTCGATCGCCTGCTGGCCGTCGTGCGCGATCCACGCGATGTCGAAGTCGGGCCGCGACGCGAGCGCGCGACGCAACGCTTCCACCGCGAGTGCAACATCGTTGACGATGCCGATCTTCATGTCTTCGCCTCGCCGATGAGATCGCGCACGGCATCGATCAACGCCTGATCGTGAAAGCTGCCTTTCGCGAGGTAATAGTCCGCGCCCGCGTCGAGGCCGCGCTGACGATCTTCCGCGCGATCCTTGTACGACACGATCATCACCGGCAGGGCGGCGAGTTGCGCATCGCGCTTGACGAGCGTGACGAGCTCGATGCCATCGAGCCGCGGCATGTCGATATCGGTGATGACGAGATCGAAGTCCGCGCCGCGCACCGCGTTCCAGCCGTCCATGCCATCGACCGCGACGGACACGTCGTAGCCGCGCGACGCGAGCAGCTTGCGTTCGAGTTCGCGCACGGTGAGCGAATCGTCGACGACGAGCACGCGCTTCGCGCTCGCCACGCGCGCACGCGAAGCGCCGGCACCGACGCGCCCGAGCTCGCCGCTGCCGACGAGCTTCTCGACGGAACGCAGCCAGTCGTCGAGATCGGCGATGAGCAGCGGATCGCCGTTCTCCATCAGCGCGCCCGCCGCGATGTTGCGCACCTTGCCGAGGCGCTTGTCGAGCGGTTGCACCACGAGCATCCGCTCGCCGAGAAAGCGATCGACGACGATGCCGTAACTCGCCGCGCCTTGTCCGATGACGACGACGTTGAGCCTTTCGCTCGCGGCTTCGAACGCGGCGGTTTCGAGAATCTGATGCGCGGTGACGAGGCCGATGCGCTTGCCGTCGAAGGAAAAATGCTGCTGGCCTTCGAGCATGTCGATGGCGCTCGCGGGCAGCACCAGCGTGCGCGCGACATGCGCGAGCGGCAGTCCGTAGGGCTCGCCCGCCACTTCGACGATCAGGCTGCGGATCACCGACAACGTCAGCGGCAATTGCAGCGCGATGCGCGTGCCTACATGCGTTTCCTGCGTCACGCGCACGCTGCCGCGCACTTGCCGCACGATGTCCTGCACCGCATCGAGGCCGACGCCGCGGCCGGATACATCGGTGACGGCATCGCGCATCGAAAAGCCGGGCAGCAAGAGAAACTCGAGCAGTTCCGCTTCGGTGAGGCGCGCGGCTGTATCTTCGCTCGCGAGACGCTTGCGCACGACCGCGCGGCGAAGCGCATCGAGATCGACGCCCGCGCCGTCGTCGGACACGCTGATGAAAAGCGAGCCCGCGCTATGGCGCGCTTCGAGCGTGATCGTGCCGATTTCGGGCTTGCCGAGCGCGCGGCGCAATGAGGGCGGCTCGATGCCGTGATCGACCGCATTGCGCAACAGATGCCCGAGCGGCGCGTCGAGCAGATCGAGAATGTCGCGATCGACCTGCGTCGATTCGCCCGCGATGACGAGATGCACGTCGCGGCCGAGTCCGCGCGCGACATCGCGCACCATGCGCGCGAAGCCGCCCGTTGCATCGACGAAGGGACGCATGCGGCACGCGAGCGCTTCGTCGTAGATCTGCTGCGCGAGATGCGTCGAACGCCGGTCGTAGTTTTCCAGTTCAGCCAGACGCTCGCTCAACTGACGATGCGCTTCCGCCGTCAAACGACGCGCTTCGTCGAGCGCGGCGTGTGTGCGTGCATCGAGTTGCGCGGCGTTCGAATCGGTCAGCGATTCGTGCAGGCGTTCGAGCGCGCGGCTCGCATCGTGCTGCACGCGCTTCACGCGCAGCATCGATTGCGAAAACGGCTTCAGCCAGCGCGATTCGACGAGCGATTCGCCCGAATGACTCAGCAGACGATCGAGCGTGTCCGCGCGCATGCGCAACATGCGAGCTTCGTTCGTGCGCGATGGTGCCGGAATTGGCTCGGACGGTTTCGTCGGTGTAAGTTCGCGTTGGGATGTTGCGCCTTCCATATGCGCGCTGAGGCCATCCACGAACGCATCGACTTCGCGTTCGAGCGCGGTCTGTGCATCGATATCGCGCGCCTCGCCGATCTGCACGATCAGATCGACACCGCGCAACAGCATGTCGATGTAACCCGCATCGAGCACGATGCGCCCTTCCTGCGCTGCGACGAAACAATCTTCCATCACATGCGCGAGCGTCACGCCGACCGGCACGCCAACGACACGCGCGGCGCCCTTCAGCGAATGCGCGGCGCGCATGCTCGCTTCGAGGGTGACGGGATCGCGCGGCGCACGTTCGAGCGCGATGAGGCCATCGGAAAGAATCTGGGCCTGCCCGCGCGCTTCTTCCTGAAAGAGGTCGAGCAGCGACGAACGTCCCGCATCGATGCTCGTCATGTGAGACTCCGGTTCAGGCTGTCGATGAGTCGATCGGCGTCGAGCAGGCCGACGGTCGCGTGCCTGAACGCGGCCACCGCATGCGCGTTCGACGACAGGCGCTGGGCGAGCGTCGCGGGCACCGGCTGAAGCTGCGCCTGCGTGAAGCGATGCACGCCGTCGACGGCATCGACGGGAAAAGCGATCGGTCCTTCGTGATCGCCATTGCCGCACTGCATGACGATGAGACGCCCGAGTTCGCGGGCATCGAGCGATACCTTTTTTGCAGCGCTTTCGTCCGCTTCGATGCCGAACAGCCGCGCCAGCGAAGCGCACACGATCAATCTGCCGCGCACGTTCACGACGCCCAGCACCGCGCGATTGCGCCGATGCGGCAGCGAATGCACCGGGCGCAATTGCGCCACTTGCGCGCAGAGGTTCGTCGGCAAGCCGAGCCATTCGCCGCCGATGCGAAACACGAGACATGAGAGCGTATCGGTTTGCTTGTCGCCTCGTTCGACGACCGCCGAAGCGACGATCGACGTACGCGCTTCCACGCGATCCAGCACGCGCGCTGCGGCTTCATCATGAACCGGGCAATTGCGGCAATGCACGTAGCGTTCGAGCTCCGGGCACGATGCATCGCCGCGCACGCCGATGCGGTTCCAGCAATCGTCGATATCGTTCGTGACGCCGATGTCGCGTGCGTTCATCGCGCGCGCTCCGTGACGCGTTGCGCACGCGCGAGCAGCAGACGCGCGCCGCTTTCATCGCCGTCGAGCGAGAGACACGCGGCGAGATGCGTGAGCGCCTCGCGATGCGCGGGATCGAGATACAACGCACGACGATAATGCCCGCGCGATGCCTGATGCTCGCCACGCGCATCGGCGATCACGCCAAGCAGATAGTACGCATCCGCGTTCGACGGATGCGCGTCGAGATACGCGTGCGCGGCATTCGCAGCGGTGTCGAGCTGGCCGGCATCGGCGAGTTGACGCGCGTGCGCAAGACTTGCCGGCGGCGCGGGTTCGGCGGGCGGCTTCGCAACCGGCATCGCACGAACGACGGTCGGCGCACTCGCCCATGCGGGCAACACGAACGCGGGCTTCATCGGCTTCGCGATGATCTGCGGACTCGGCCATGCACCATCGAACACGTTCGCGCGCTCGCGCTCGGGCCGATTGAACGCGAAGGCGAGCGGAATGTTCGCGGAACTCATGCCCTCGCGCATCAGAAGACCCGTCTCCGCCGGACCGACGAACAGCGTGCCGCCTTCTGCGAGCAAGCCATCGAGCACGCGCAGAACGGCGCGCTGCGTATCGCGATCGAAATAGATCAGCACGTTGCGGCACAGAATGAAATCGAAGCGCTCGAACGCATGCGTATCGAGTTGCAGCAGATTCGCTTGCGAGAAGCGCACGCTCTGTGCGACGGCGGGATCGAGCTGCCAGCCGCCATCGGTCGCGCGGAAATGACGGTCGCGAAAACCGAGCGCGCGTCCGCGAAACGCGTTGCGCCCGTAATGCGCGCGGCGCGCAATAGCGAGCGCGCGTTCGCTCACGTCGATCGCGTCGATGGTGAAGCGCTCCGCAGCGATGCCCGCTTCGATCAGCGCCATCGCGACGGTATAGGCTTCCTCGCCGGTCGAGCACGGCGCGCTCAGCACGCGCAGCGGCTTCGCGGGCCGTTCATGCAGACGCACGCGCGCAAGTCGCGCGAGGGCGGCGAACGCTTCGGGATCGCGGAAGAACCACGTCTCCGGCACGACCACCGCTTCGATCAACTCCTGCATGCGCGCGCCGTCCTGCATCACCGCGCGATAGTAATCGTCGAGCGTGCCGCCTTGCTCGTCGCGCCACAGGTGGAAGCGTTCGCGCACCGCGCGCGATACGGCGTTCGCGCCGATCGATTCGGCATCGAGGCCGATCGTGCGATGCAACAGCTCGATGAAGCGGCCGACGCCGCATGCTTCGTCCGCGAAGGCGCTCGGCAGCGCGCTCATGCTTCGCTCCCGGCGAAGAGCAGCGTCTGCACGTCATCGGGCAACAGATGCTCGATGCGAACCCATTGCAGCAGGCCTCGCTCGTCACGCGCGAGCGGACCGAGATAGCGCGCGTGCGGCGTGCCGATGCCCGCATCGGTGAACGAAGCGGCATCGAACGTGACGGTGCGCGTCGCCTGTTCGAGCAGAAGACCGAGCCGATGATGCTTTATCGCGCCGTCGTCGCCGCAACGCGGATACGCAACGAGCGCGAGCCGCGTCGACACTCTCTCGTGCGAGGCACGCGCGAGCGCGAGCGCCGCGAGATCGATGACGGGCACGTTGGCGCCTTCGCAGTCGAGCACGCCCGCGACCCATGCGGGCGCGCCCGGCAGCGTCTTCAGCGGCGCGAGCGGCAGCATGCGCTCGACCTGCGCGCTGTCGAGAAGATAGCGGTCGGCGTCGAGCGTGAACTGGACGAAGAGCATCGCGGCGCGCCTTTAAGCGGCGATTCTGAAGCGCGACACACCCGTGCGCAGACCGTTCGCGACGTGCGTGAGATCGTCGATTGCCTGCGACGACTGGCGCAGCGACTCGGCCGTCTGTTGCGCGGCCTCGGAGAGTTGCGAGAGCGCCTGCGAAATCTGGTCCGCGCCGGTCGCCTGCGTCTGCATGCCTTCGTTGATCATCGAGAAGCGCGGCGCGAGCGTCTGCACCTGATGGATGATCTGCGAAAGCTGTCCGCCTACCTGCTGCACGTCGAGCATGCCGCGGCGCACTTCCTCCGAGAACTTGTCCATGCCCATCACGCCCGCCGCGACCGCCGATTGAATCTCCTTCACCATCTGCTCGATGTCGAACGTCGCGACCGCCGTCTGATCGGCGAGGCGGCGGATTTCCGTCGCGACCACCGCGAAGCCGCGCCCGTACTCGCCCGCCTTTTCCGCTTCGATCGCCGCGTTCAGCGAAAGCAGATTGGTTTGATCCGCAACTTTCGTGATGGTCGCGACGACCTGATTGATGTTGCCCGCCTTCTCGTTGAGGATCGCGAGCTTGCCGTTCACCGAGCCTGCCGCTTCCATCACGAGGCGCATGGTTTCCTCCATGCGCGTAAGCCCCGCCTGACCGGTGCCCGCGAGCGCCGCCGATTGCTCCGCCACGCCCGAGACTTCGTTCATCGTGCGGACGAGATCGCGCGCGGTCGCGAAAATTTCCCGCGACGTCGCGCCGATTTCCGTCGTCGTCGCGGCCGTTTCGCTCGCCGTGGCCTGCTGCTCGCGCGCGGTCGCGGCGATCTCCGATACCGACGTCGTCACCTGCACGGCCGATTTCTGCGCCTGGCCGACGAGGCCCGTGAGTTCATCGGTCATGCGGTTGAAGCCCGCCTCCAGCGTGCCGAACTCGTCGCGGCGCGCGAGCGCGAGGCGCTGTGTGAGATCGCCGGTACGCATCTTGTCGACGACGTCGACCATGCGCAGCATCGGCACCGTCAGCGCCTTCATCAGCATGAAGCCGAGCACCGCCGCCGCCCCGATCGCCACGACCATGATGACGATGAGCGTCGTTTCCGATTTCTGCACCGAGCCGCGAATGCTTTGCACCGATTTCGCGTTGAAGACTTCGTTATGCTCGACGAGCGCGCGCGTCGCGGCCTGACCCGCTTCCCACGCCGGCGTGAGACGCGTATTGAAAGTCGCGACGGCCGCGTCCTTCGAACCCGCGAGCTCTCGCAGCGTCTGATCCTGTACCGGAAGGTAGAGGTCGCGCTGGCGCTTGAATTCGTTGAAGAGGCGACGGTCGTCTTCTTCGAAGATGGTCGGCGCGTACGTTTCCAGCAGCTTGTCGATGCTCGCCCGCGTTTCGGCGAGATGCTGCGTGTCGCGGCGTATCTGCTCTTCGTCGCGGTCGATGAAGACGAGCCGCTGCGTCAGCGTGTAGTTCTCGATCCAGGCCGCGCGCAGGTCGTTGGAGACCGAGAAGCCGATCATCGAATCGTCTTCGAGGCTCTTTGCTTCGCGATCGATTCCGCCGAGCAGCGTGTATGACAATGCGGCCATGACGAGCATCAGGGTAAGGATGATGCCGAAGCTCGCCAGAATGCGATGCCGGATGGACAGTTGCTTCACGCGTTTGAGCCCTATAACTGGAAAAGGACGACCGCGCGCCGCGCGAGAAACGCGAGGCGTCGCAGATGCAGATGGATTTCCGCGCGTGAAAGACGCGCTGCCACACCGTGTTAACGGCCGATTGTGGCTGCGCTTGAATCCGGTGTGTCGAGATGAATCATTTCACCGTGTTTCAGCACGGTGAACGCGTCCGCGGGCAGGCCGGCGCGGCGCACGGCTTCGGCCAGACGGCGCGGCGGCTCGTCGAGCGGTTCGTCGGTCAGCTCGAACGAACCCCAGTGAATGCCGATCGCCTTTTTCGCATGCACGTCCTGGAAGATGCGCACGGCTTCTTCGGGATCGACGTGCTGCGCCTGCATGAACCAGCGCGGATCGTACGCGCCGATCGGAATGAGCGCGAGATCGAAGCCGCCGAAACGCGCGGCGATATCGCGGAAGTCCGGCGAGTAGCCCGTATCGCCCGCGAAGTAAAACGAATACGGACGCGCCGCGCCTGCCGGCGTTTTCACCACCCAGCCGCCCCACAGCGTTTCCGCGCGGTCGAATGGCGTGCGCGCGGACCAGTGCTGGCTCGGCACGAACCAGATATCGAGGCCGGCCGCGTGCGTTTCGTCGCTCCAATCGAGCTCTTCCACATTCGTTATGCCGATATCGTTCATCCACTGTTCGATGCCGAGCGGCACGAGAAAGCGCGGCGGCCCGCCCGCCTGACGGTTGAGCGCTTCGACGCTCGGCTTGTCGAGGTGATCGTAGTGATTGTGCGAGATCAGCACGATGTCGATATGCGGCAGCTCGTCGAGCGTAAGGCCGGGCGGCGTCTTGCGCTTCGGGCCGATGAACGAGAACGGCGACGCGCGTTCCGAGAACACCGGATCGGTGAGGATGTTCACGCCGTCGATCTGCACGAGCGCGCTTGCATGACCGATCCAGGTGAGCGTGTCGGCGGTGCGGTTGGCCTTGAGCCAGGCGATGCCGGGATGCGCCATCGGAAAGTGATAGCCGTTCGCCGGCGGCTTCGGCAAGCCTTGCTTGAAGCGCTCCCAGCGCCACTTCAGGAACGATTCGCGCGGCAAGGTTCCATAGTTGTTCTCGTAGCCCGACGAAGTGCGTTTTGCGTGATGCAGCGGCTGCGGCTCGTGCGATGCAGCTTCCTGGCTGCGCGCCGGCGTGCCTGACGCGCAACCCGCGAGCAACGCGAGCGCGCACAACGCGACATGAGGACGTCGCGCGAACACATCGGAGCAAAAAGCGAAGAAGACATGCATGTTTTGACGCAGTGCGCGCATCGCGGGCAGTCGATTGTACGGAATGCATGGAGAGCACGCTGTGCGCGCTCTGGTCCGATCATCGGAAAATTGCGTTGCGCCTCGTCCCGCAAGGCCGGGCTAGATAATTCATCGCTCTAAGCCGGAGTCGGCCCGCTTCTTGCGTTCAACTGCCCCAGCGCCGAAACAAGGCGTTTTCGAAATCCAATCGCGGCGCGTGCTGCTTTTTCGATGCGGACATCGCATCCCAGCACGCAGCAGGCCGGTGCCAGAGACGGGGGCGTCATGAGTGGCAGTCAAAGAAGAAACGCAACAAACACGTTCAACCCGCAATTGCATACGATGCACGCCATGCTGGTGTCCCGCGCGGCATCGCACATCGCGAGCGCGATGCGGCCCGAAGGCCGCGACGAAGCGCTCGCGGAGGGCATTACTGAAGTCATCGCCCATTGCGGAAACGCGGGGCTCGGCCTCTTTCTCGCTGCGGTCTGGCATTGGCTCGATGAACGCGACTACCACGAAGCCGCCGACGCCGTGCAGCACTACATCGAAAGCGGCACGATGCCGACGGTCAAGCCAACGCCGAAAGTGGTGCGGCGTCGCGACGTGCGCGTGACGTAGCCATCAGGTAACGCATCGGGCGACGCGTCAGGTGCCGAACCATCCGGCATCGACGTAATAGTCGCGCGCGGTGCAGCGCGCCGCATCGTCGGATGCGAGGAACAGCACCATGCGCGCGATGTGTTCCGGGTCGATCCGCTCATGCAGACATTGCTGCGCAAGCAGCTGCGCCTCGCTCTCCGGCGACTGCCACAACTTCATCTGGCGCGGCGTACGCACCGCGCCGGGAATCACCGTGTTCACGCGAATGCCATGCTCGCCGAGTTCGCGCGCAAGGCCGCGCGTGAGCCCTTCGATCGCGGCCTTCGCGGTCATGTAAAGCGTGAGATCGGGCAGCGCGAGATGCCATGAGATCGAGCCCATGTTCACGATCGCGCCTTGCTTCTGCGCGCGCATGCGCTTCGCGGCCGCCTGCGCGCAGAAGAACTGATGCCGCAGATTCACGGCCATGCGCTCGTCCCAGTACGCAGCGCTCACATCGTCCCAATGATGGCGGTCGTCGCTCGCGGCATTGTTGATCAGCACGTCGATGGAACCGGCTTCGCTCGCAATGGCATCGAAGGCTTGCTCGATCGCGCCGGCATCGCGCAAATCGCAACGAAGGAACTTCGGCGCATGCTGCTCGCTCGCGAGCGTCTGTTCGAGTTGACGCGAATCGGCCTCGGCGACATCGATGAAAAACACGCGCGCGCCCTGCTTCGCGAACGCCTCGACGATCGCCGCGCCGATGCCGCTGCCGCCGCCCGTCACGACAACACGCTTGCCCGCAAGACTCGGATAGATGGCGTAGGACATGGCGGCTCGCTCAATGTGAATGACGCGGATTGCCGCGCGTTTCGATGACCTTCAGATACAGCGTCGCGGGTTCGAGGCATCCGCCCGTCGACAACTGTCCGACCGTCTGCCGATACAACTCCTGCCACGGCGTCTGCGCAACCGGCGCGGCGAACGACGATTGCGCGCGACGGCTTTCGAGTTCGGCTTCGTCGAGCAGCACGTTCACGCTGCGGGCGTTCAGATCGACGCGAATCCGGTCGTTCGTGCGCAGCATCGCAAGACCGCCGCCGATTGCCGCTTCCGGCGACATGTTCAGAATCGACGGACTCGCGGACGTGCCGCTTTGCCGGCCGTCGCCCATGCAGGGCAGCGAATCGATGCCGCGCTTGATGAGCTCGGCGGGCGGCGCCATGTTCACGACCTCCGCACTGCCGGGATACGCAACGGTGCCGCAGCCGCGAATCACGAGAATGCAGTGCTCGTCGATCTCGAGCGACGGATCGTTGATGCGCGCGTGGTAATCCTCGGGACCGTCGAAGACGATCGCGCGCGCTTCGAACGTGTTCTCCGCGCCCGGCTCGCTCAGATAGGTCTTTCTGAACGCATCGCCGACGACCGACATCTTCATGATGGCGCTATCGAAGAAATTGCCCGACAGGACCATGAAACCCGCGCCGTGTTTCAGCGGATCGTCCGCCGTGCGGATGACCTCGTTGTCGGCGGCGGGCGCATCGCTCGCGATCTCGCCGATCGTGCGGCCCGACACCGTCAGACAATCGCGCGCGATGAGTCCGGCCTCGTCGAGTTGCCTAAGGACCGCAGGCACTCCGCCCGAGCGATGAAAACTCTCGCCGAGATACTCACCCGCGGGCATGCAGTTCACGATGAGCGGCACTTGCTCGCCGTGGCGCTGCCAGTCGTCGAGACTCAGTTCGATGCCCATGTGCCGCGCGATCGCGATCAAATGCGGCGGGCAATTCGTCGATGCACCCAACGCGGATGCAACGACGATCGCGTTAATGAACGCCTCGCGCGTCATGATCTTCGACGGCCTCAACTCTTCACGCACCATGTCGACGATGCGCTTGCCCGTGGCATACGCCATCTGTCCGCGCTCGCGATACGCGGCGGGAATGCTCGCGCACGTCGGCAAGGACATGCCGAGTGCTTCGGCGAGACTGTTCATCGAGAGCGCGGTGCCCATCGTGTTGCAATGTCCGATCGACGGCGACGATGCGGTCGTCAGGCGCATGAAGCCTTCGTAATCGATCTCGCCCGCCGCGAGCAGATTGCGCGCGTGCCAGATCACCGTGCCCGAACCGACCCGCTTGCCTTCGTACCAGCCATCGAGCATCGGACCGCCCGAGAGGACGATCGCGGGCATGTCGACGGTGGCGGCCGCCATCAGACATGCGGGCGTGGTCTTGTCGCATCCGGTGGTGAGCACGACGCCATCGAGCGGAAAGCCGTGCAGGATTTCGACGAGACCGAGATATGCGAGATTGCGATCCAGCGCGGCGGTCGGACGCCTGCTCTGCTCCGCGAGCGGATGCACGGGGAACTCCATCGGGATGCCGCCGGCATCGCGAATGCCCGCCTTCGTGCGCGCGGCCAGTTCGATGTGATGGCGGTTGCAAGGCGCGAGATCGCTGCCGGTCTGCGCAATGCCGATGATCGGGCGGCCCGATTGCAATTCCTCGCGCGTCAGGCCGTAATTCATGAAGCGCTCGACGTATAGCGCGGTCATGTCGGCGTGCGAGGGATCGTCGAACCACTCCTGGCTGCGCAGGCGCTTGGGATTCTGTTGGGGCATGAGGTGTCTCTCCATCATTCACAGTCGTTCGACGCTGTGTTCATAGTGGTGTTACCGGTAACATCGCGATCAATGTTAGCACGCAATCGCGTTACTGCTTCGGCTTAAGCGCTTTCGCGCGCTATCACGGAATAGGCCACGCGCACGCGCTTGGCCGGCGGTGCAGCAACGCCCTGATCGCGCGCTTCGAGCGCCGCGAGCAAGGTCTCTCCGGTGCGCAGGCCGATGCCGTATGCGTCGACGGAAACCGTCGTGATCGATGGCGTGCAGCATGCGGCAACCTCGAAATTGCCGAAGCCCGCGACGGCGATATCGTCCGGTACGGTGAGGCCGCGCCGGTGACATTCCATTATCGCGCCGAACGCGGACATGTCGCTCACGCACATCACGGCCTGCGTGTCGGGCCATGCTTCGAGCAGTGCGGCCATCGCCGGGCCGCCGTGACTCATCGTGATGGGCGAATCGCCGAGACGGATGATGCGTCGATCGTCGAGGCCGAGCGCCTTCATCTGCGCACGAAAGCCTTTCAGACGATCGAGACCGCGACGGTCGAGCTCGCTCGCCCCGCCCAGGAAGCCGATGCGTTGGTAGCCTGCGTCCGCCAGATACCGCACCATTGCGCGCGCGGCGCTGACGTTGGAAAAACCGACGGCGGCATCGATCGGATCGGAAGGCGAATCCCACATCTCCACGACAGGAATGCCCGAGCGGCGCAACAGCGCGCGCGTCGCTTCGGTGTGACGCGAGCCCGTCAACGCGATGCAGCGCGGCTGATGACGCAGCATCGAGCGCACGAGCCGTTCCTCGCGATCCAGATGGTAGTCCGTGTCGCCGATCAGCAATTGCAGGCCGTGCGGTTCGAGCGACGCGGAAAGACCGCGCACCGTGTCGGAGAAATTCGAGCTCGCAAGCGACGGCACCAGCACGGCAACGAATTCCGAACGGCCGGACGACAACGCGCCGGCAGCGGCATCGGCGACGTAGCCGAGTTCGTCGATAGCTTGCTGCACGCGTTCGCGCGTCGCCAACGCAACGCTATGTCCGGCGAGCACGCGCGATACGGTCATCTTCGACACGCCGGCGAGACGCGCGACGTCGGACATGCGCGGCGGGCCGGCGGAAGGATCGAAGTCTTGCTCGGACATGCGGCGATGGTCCTCAGTCGACGCGGACCCAGCCGTCTTCACGCTGTTCCAGGATGACATGCAGCTTCGTCTCGCCTGCTTCGCGGTCTGAGGCGGTTACCTCCGGGAAAGCGCGCTTGATGTCGCGATCGTCGGCCCACGGAGCCACGCTCTCCAGCTTGTAGGTGTAGGTAACGTCGGAACGGTGAGCGGTGGGATCGGGCTCGGTCCAGCTGACGACCTTGTCCAGCTTGACGTGCGCGTAACAAAGCATCCAGGCGCGCGGATCGCTCGTCGCGTTCGGATCGCCGGCGGGCCGGTTGGTTTCGACCGCGTACTTTTGCCCTTCGCCCGTAAGGCTGTACGCGAGGCCGTTCTGTTTGGCGTTAGCGTTCGCGGATGTCGGGGCCGCTCGCGCGATGAGCCCGCTCTTTTCGAGCGCAGCGAGCTGTTCGCGCAGCGCGGCAGCCGAATATTCGTTGAGGTCCCGAATGCTATAGGCCGATGGGAACGCGTAGGGGCCGCGGCCGCTGCGATTCAGGCATAGCAAGCCGCGATTCGTTTTCATGTCGGCGGAAATCGCGTCGCCGAGGCTGGACTCGCTTGCATCGTTCTTCTTGCCGCACGCCGCAAAAAGCAGCGTCGCGCTGACGGCGGCAATCAACAGGCTCGTTCTCATATGCGCTCCGGGATGGGTCGGCATGATGGGTACAACCTTTCGATGCCATTTTACCGACTGAAGCAGCGCATCGGAGTTGGAACGGCACCGGAACAGACTTCGTTGATGCAAATGCCGCGCTTCAAACGCAAAAACCCCACCTTTTGGGGTGGGGTTTTTGTTTGTAGCATGAGGAGCCTGACGATTACCTACTTTCACACGGGTATCCGCACTATCATCGGCGTGGAGTCGTTTCACGGTCC